>NZ_KV838038.1:211228-230778 GCF_001838635.1 Haemophilus sp. HMSC71H05 | reverse complement strand
GCAAGATCTTTTTGTAAAAAAATGTAAATTTTTTTGCTGTTTGCTTACAAACGCACCAACATGACGAGAAAAAATCATTTTAAAACAGTAATTCCATCAAATCCCCAGAGAGCCAACGCTTGTTCTAATTGGTATTTATTCTCTACATTTTGCGTACAAAAAACCTGATTTTTCACATCTGATTGTGACCTCACTTCTAATTTATTAAGTAAGAACTGCAATCGCTTGGCAATAGCGAATCCTGGATCCATAAAATTCTTCACTTGAGGTAAGCAAATTTGAATTTCATCTTTTATTAAAGGGAAATGCGTACAACCTAAACAAATCGTATCTAAGTTCTCTATTGAAGCCCAAGGAGTTAATTCATTTTTCAATGCAATAAGATCGACCGATTTCCCTTGGATTTTATGCTCTGCGATTTCAACCAATTTAGTTGAGCCTAATCGTTCAACTATACAATGGGCGGCAAACTGATGAATAAGATCATTAACATAAGGGCGTTTAACCGTGCCCTTTGTTGCCAATAGACCAATATGTTTCGTTTGTGAGATTTCTGCCGCTGGCTTAATGGCTGGTACGGTACCTACAATCGGAATAGAAAATTGCTCGCGTAAAGGCGGTAACACTACCGTACTCGCGGTATTACAAGCAATCACAATGGCATCAAGTGGATAATCCTGATTAATTTTTTTACAAATATCCAATGTTCGCTGAATAATTGTTTCTTCTGATTTTTCTGAATAGGGGAAACCTGCATTGTCAAAGCAATACAAATAATGGTTATCTGGCATGAGCTTTTTCGCTTCTCGATAAACGCTTAAGCCGCCCATTCCAGAATCAAAGAAGAGTACCGTTGATTTATTCATTTAAAAAACTCTTTCAAAAATAACCGCACTTTAGGCATTCGAATAAATTTCTCGATTATTTAGCCAACGACGGATTAAACTTTCTGCCACATCCGGATATTTCACTATTAGTGCTTTAGCATAATGTTGAACGGTTGGAATCATTTTACGATCGCGCATTAAATTCGCCACCTTAAATTCGGCGATCCCTGTCTGCTTAGTGCCCAATACCTCACCCGGGCCGCGAATTTCTAAATCTTTTTCCGAAATCACAAAGCCATCTTGGCTATCGCGTAGTACCTGTAAACGTTTTTGCGACACTTTACCCAATGGCGGTTTATACATTAGGACACAAAAAGAAGCAGTGCTGCCACGTCCTACTCGCCCACGTAACTGATGGAGTTGTGATAAACCTAAGCGCTCAGCATTTTCAATGATCATGAGACTGGCATTCGGCACATCTACGCCCACTTCGATTACGGTTGTGGCCACAAGCAAATCGAGTTCTGCATTTTTAAAGGCCGCCATAATATCTTGTTTTTCTTGCGGTTTCATTCGCCCATGTACAAGACCAATTTTAAGCATCGGCAACGCTTTCGTTAAATCTTCCCAAATAGCCTCGGCTGCTTGCGCCTCTAACACTTCAGATTCATCAATTAACGTACAAACCCAATAAGCCTGGCGTTTTTCATTAATACAGGCATTTTTTACTCGAGCAACGATTTCATCACGACGCTCTTCTGAAATAACAACTGTCGTAATCGGCGTTCTACCTGGTGGCAATTCGTCAATAATCGACGTATCGAGATCGGCATAAACCGTCATCGCTAACGTTCTCGGGATTGGTGTTGCTGTCATAATCAGTTGATGGGGATAAAATCCTGCTTTTTCGCCTTTTTCTCGTAACATTAAACGTTGATGTACGCCAAAGCGATGTTGTTCATCAATAATTACCAAGGCTAAATCGGCAAATTCTACTTCTTCTTGGAACAAAGCATGCGTACCCACCACCATTTGTACCGCACAGGACTTAATTTTTTCCAGTTCGGCTTGGCGAGCTTTCCCTTTCACCTTACCCGCTAACCAGCCAACTTCAATACCGAAAGGCTCTAACCAACGGCGGAAATTATTCGCATGCTGTTCCGCTAAAATCTCTGTTGGTGCCATTAAAGCCACTTGTTTGCCATTATCAATCGCTAATAAGGCAGCTAAGGCTGCAACTAACGTTTTCCCTGAACCCACATCACCTTGAACAAGTCGCATCATTGGATAATCTTTCGCTAAATCCTGTTCAATATCTGCCACCACTCTATTTTGAGCATTTGTTGGTTGAAACGGCAAAGATGCAAGAAAACGTTGTTTCAAATCAGTTTGATAATGCAATGGCAACGCTAAAAACTGCTGCGTACCCAACCGCACTTTTTGCATCGCAAGATTATGCGCAAGAAGCTCTTCAAAGATAAGTCGTTGCTGTGCGGGATGTTGTCCTTTCTCCAAAATATCTAATGAGATATCTGGCGGCGGACGATGCAAAAATTGAATAGCATCCTTTAAACTAAAAGGATGTGGATTAAATTCATTAGGTAAAATTTCCGTTAATTGGATTTTATCGAGTAAAGCCAATGCTTGATCGGTTAGCTTACGTAATGAATTTTGTTTTAAACCTTCCGTTGTGGAATAAATAGGCGTGAGCGTTTCCTCTAAAACCAATGGCGCATTATCCCGTATGATTTGATATTCAGGATGATGAATTTCTGCCATAAAACGCCCGCGTTTAATTTCACCAAACGCTTTGACGCGCGTACCAATCTGAAAACTGTTTTTCATCCCCGCATTAAAATTGAAAAAACGGAGCATAATCTTGCTCGTTCCATCAGAAAGACTTACGGTTAAAATAGGACGGCGCCCAAAGGCAACTTCACAGGTTTGGACAACCCCTTCAATGGTGGCATATTGTTCAGGACGAAGATCAGCAATGGGTGTTATTCTCGTGCGATCTTCATAACGGATAGGTAAATGAAAAAGCAAGTCTTGGAGATTATGAATTCCAAGACGGCTTAATTTATCGGAGATTGCCGCGCCTACACCAGATAAAGTGGTTAGGGGAACGGCATCGAGAAGTTGCGTGCTCATTATGCTTCATTAATATTGCGCTTCAAACGAATCACACTGGTAATTTGTTTGATTTTTCGCATAATGTTTTCTAAATGATAGATATCTCTCGCGCCAACTTGGATAATGACTAATAGCAGATTATTCTCTAATTCTTCCGTCCAAATACTTTGAATATTACTTTCACAAGTCGCGACCGCTGTCATGAGGCTACCTAATACATTTTGTTCATTAAGCATTTCAATGTGTAATTCGGCATCAAAATTGACCGCACTTTCAGCCTCTTCCCATTTTGCCGCGGTGAAATCTTTGGCATTACCTGACGTTAAATTAGAACAAGCTTGATGATGTACAACCACACCTTTCTTCGCCGTACTTAATGCCACGATCGGATCACCCGGAATTGGATGACAACATTGAGCGAAAGACGCTTTCATTTCGCCATCTCGGCTCAATGTTAGTGTACTTTGTGTATTTTCAGACACACCATCCACATCAATTTCAATAGCTTCATCCATTAATTGATGAGCAATGACACTCGACATTTGGTTACCTACGCCGATTTCCTCAAAAAGCTCATTGAGGCTTGAGAGATTCAATTCATTTAGTAACGCTTGGATTTTCTCTTCAGAAACCTCAGAGAGATAATGTGGTTTTAGGGCCATTTCTAGCTGTTTTTTACCAGTTTGAACGGCATCATCTGCACGCAATAATTTTAAGAAATGACGAATACGAGTTCTTGCACGAGCAGTTACTACAAAGTTTAACCAGCTAACGTTTGGATGAGTATTTTCACTGGTCACAATCTCAACGGTTTGACCAGACTCTAAAGCTTGTGATAACGGATAAGGTTTATGCTCTACTACTGCCGCAACACAATGATTTCCCACATCAGAATGCACTGCATAAGCAAAATCGACAGCTGTTGCGCCCATTGGTAATTCAACGATACGACCTTTCGGCGTAAAGACATAGATTTCTTTCGGGAAAAACTCAGATTTTACGTTCTCAATAAACTCAAAGGAGTTACCCACGTTTTGTTGAATATCCACTAAGCTTTGCAACCAACGTTGCGCACGTACTTGAGCGGTGGTGCTATCGTTTTTACCACCTTCTTTATACACCCAATGGGCGGTAACTCCCATTTCAGCAACCTGTTCCATTTCTTCAGTCTGAAGATGAACTTCTACGGGCACCCCATGAGGGCCAATCATTGACGTTTGCAGTGCTTGGTAGCCATTTGCACGAGGCACAGCAATATAATCTTTCACTTTACCAGGGCGAGGTTTATACAAACTATGCATTTGCCCCAACCCGCGATAGCAATCATCAACCGAATTCACAATAACGCGGAAAGCATAAATATCCATAATAGAATGGAATTTCTGATCTTTCGTGCGCATTTTTTGGTAAATTTTATAGAGATGTTTTTCACGTCCCCAAATACGATTTGTAATGCCTACATTATCAAGACGTTGTGAAATATCATTAGATATGCGTTGAATCAATTCTTGACGAGAACCACGCGCTTGTTCGACGAACTTTTTAAGTACTTCATAACGGCGGGGGTGCATAGCTTCAAAAGATAAATCTTCTAATTCATTCTTGATATGTTCGATGCCTAAACGGTGGGCTAAGGGACAGTAAATCTCTAGAGTTTCTTTTGCGATACGACGGCGTTTATCCGGACGCAATGAACCCAACGTTCGCATATTATGGGTACGGTCAGCCAGTTTGATTAAGACGACGCGAATATCTCGAGTCATCGCTAAAATCATTTTGCGGAAGTTTTCAACCTGTGCTTCTTGGCGGGTACGGAATTTCAATTTATCTAGTTTCGATACGCCGTCAACAATTTCGGCTACGCTAGCACCAAATTCATCTTTTAATTGGGATTCGGTATAAGGGGTATCTTCGATAACATCATGCAATAATGCAGCCATGATTGCTTCATGGTCTAAATGCATTTCCGCAATAATTGAAGCTACTGCAACAGGGTGAGTAATGTAAGGTTCGCCGCTTGAGCGAAATTGTCCTTCGTGAGCATCTCGCGCAATGACGAATGCACGTTTGATTAATTCAATTTTATCGGCGGGCAAATACCCCTGAATAATTCGATCTAAATCTGCAAACAATTCCAAAGGACACCTGACTTTTTGTAGAGAGAAAGACTAGGCGATCAAAATAGCTTTAATTTTGACCGCACTTTAATGAGATTATTCTGCGATTAACGCTACAGCCACTTCTTCGCTACGTTGAGAAGCTGCCGCATCTAAATACTCTTTTGCATCCATGATTTCTTGGTTGATTAACCCTTTTTCGATTTCACGTAATGCGATTACAGTTGGTTTATCGTTATCTTCCGGCACTAACGGCTCACTTTGATGTAACTCTAATTGTCTCGCACGACGAGCGGCGGTTAAAATTAAATCAAAACGGTTACCAATTTTTTCTACTGCATCTTGCACAGTCACTCGAGCCATGTTTTACTCCGATGTTAAAAATAATGTCTATAAAGGGAAAATATTGTACTCAATTCAAGCTTATTTTGCTAGTAGCTGATGAATTAAGTCCGCATTTTCTGTTTGTTGATAAGCTTTGGTCAAGCGTTCTGCCTGCAAAATGCTTTGTAAATCTGCCAATGCCTGTTCAAAATTATCATTCACAATCACGTAATCATATTCATCATAATGCGAAATTTCGCTGATTGCTTTTGACATTCGCTCAGCAATGACCTCTTTGCTATCCTGTCCGCGTCCAACCAAGCGACGCTCCAATTCTGGCAATGATGGAGGCAAAATAAAAATGCTTTTTACAGAAGGTACTTTTTGACGAATTTGCTGTGCACCTTGCCAATCAATATCTAAAAACACATCAATACCTTTAGCCAAGTTTTCTTCAATTGCTGGCAATGAAGTGCCGTAATAATTACCGCCAAACACTTTTGCATATTCTAAGAAGTGGCCTTTTTCAATTAAGGTTTCAAATTCTTCTACTGAAACAAAATAATAATGCACACCATGACTTTCGCCTGGTCGAGGTGAACGCGTTGTGTGTGAAATGGACACCATTTTTTTCGTGCCTTGATTTTTTTCTAATAACGCGGAAATTAATGATGACTTGCCCGCCCCACTCGGTGCAGAAAGAATATATAAATTACCTTGAGACATAATTGAAACCTCTTCTTGTTGTTTGTTTTTATTATACAAAAAGAAAATGAAAAGTGCGGTCAAATTTTCATTTGTTTTACCAAATTGTTAAAAAGTGATCGAGATCACAAAAAAGTGGTATATACCCTTTTTTTTATCAAAATGCCCATGCTATAATCCACGAGAACTCGTTAGAGCAACGATTTTGTTTAACTTAAAAAATAGAAGGTGAAAATCTTATGGCTATTAAAATTGGTATCAACGGTTTCGGCCGTATCGGTCGTATCGTATTCCGTACAGCACAACATCGCGATGACATCGAAGTTGTAGGTATCAACGACTTAATCGACGTTGAATACATGGCTTACATGTTGAAATACGATTCAACTCACGGTCGTTTTGACGGTACTGTTGAAGTTAAAGACGGTAACTTAGTCGTAAACGGTAAAACTATCCGTGTTACTTCTGAACGTGATCCTGCAAACCTTAACTGGGGTGCGATCGGCGTTGATGTTGCAGTTGAAGCAACAGGTTTGTTCTTAACTGATGAAACAGCACGCAAACACATCACTGCTGGTGCGAAAAAAGTCGTATTAACTGGTCCTTCTAAAGATAGCACACCAATGTTCGTACGTGGTGTAAACTTTGGTGCATACGCAGGTCAAGATATTGTGTCTAACGCTTCTTGTACTACAAACTGTTTAGCACCTTTAGCACGTGTTGTTCACGAAACTTTCGGTATCAAAGATGGTTTAATGACTACTGTTCACGCAACAACAGCGACTCAAAAAACTGTTGATGGTCCATCAGCTAAAGACTGGCGTGGTGGTCGTGGTGCATCACAAAACATCATCCCTTCATCTACCGGTGCTGCGAAAGCTGTTGGTAAAGTATTACCAGCATTAAACGGTAAATTAACTGGTATGGCGTTCCGTGTTCCTACTCCAAACGTATCTGTAGTTGACTTAACTGTAAACTTAGAAAAACCAGCAACTTACGAACAAATCAAACAAGCAATCAAAGATGCAGCTGAAGGTAAAACTTTCAACGGCGAATTAAAAGGCGTTTTAGGTTACACTGAAGATGCAGTAGTTTCTACAGACTTCAACGGTTGTGCTTTAACTTCTGTATTTGATGCTGATGCGGGTATCGCATTAACTGACTCTTTCGTTAAATTAGTATCTTGGTACGATAACGAAACTGGTTACTCAAACAAAGTATTAGACTTAGTTGCACACGTATACAACTACAAAGGCTAATCAAAATAGCTAAAAAATTAACCGCTCTTTTTAGAGCGGTTTTTTTATTTCTAATCAATTTAGATTTTCTCAATATTTTATATATTCTTTATTGCTCATTTGAATATAATAATAGAAAAATAAATATGTCTATTATTTATTCTATATTCACAAAATAATAACATTTTACTAGATTTTAAATTTATTTAGTTTATATTAGCGTACAGTTGTTCGCTCAAATAAGGCTTATATGAATTTAGAACGTCATTTCGTCAATCGAATTCGCCAGCAGGCAAAAACTCGTCAAAATGCAACCGCACTTCGCCATAAAATTAATGGCTTGTGGAAAGATATTTCGTGGAACGCATTCCAACAACAGCTTGATCAGCTTTCATTAGCTTTTCTTGCTTGCAATATTCAAGTACAAGATAAAATTGCAATTTTTGCGCACAATATGTCACGTTGGACAATCGCAGATATTGCGGCACTTCAAGTCCGAGCTATCACCGTTCCCATTTATGCAACCAATACGGCACAACAGGCAGAATTTATTTTAAATCATGCCGATGTCAAAATTCTGTTTGTTGGCGATCAAGAACAATATGATCAAGCGTTAGAAATTGCACATCAGTGTCCACAATTACAAAAAATTGTGGCCATGAAAGAAAAAATTCAACTGACAGAAACTACCCTTTCCTACCATTGGGACGATTTAATTCAATTAGGTACAGCAGAATTTCAGGCTGAATTTGAAACTCGCTTAGCAAATAAAACGATGGATGATTTATTCACGATCATCTACACCTCTGGCACAACAGGTGAACCGAAAGGCGTAATGCTCGATTACAATAACTTGGCGCATCAACTTGAAGCCCATGATATTGCATTAGATGTTAATCAAGATGAGGTTTCACTTTCTTTTTTACCATTTAGCCACATTTTTGAGCGTGCTTGGGTTGCCTATGTGTTACATCGGGGAGCAATCCTTTGTTATCTCGAAGACACCAATCAAGTACGTGAAGCATTAACGGAAGTGCACCCGACCTTTATGTGTGCGGTACCACGTTTCTATGAAAAAATTTATTCTGCCGTGCTTGATAAAGTACAAAAAGCCCCTTTTATTCGTCAGATGATTTTCCATTGGGCAATTGCAGTGGGACAAAAACGTTTTGATCTTCTCTCTCAAAATAGAAAAGTCCCCTTCTTCTTGCAAAAACGCTATGCACTTGCCGATAAACTGGTGCTGTCTAAACTGCGTTCATTGTTAGGCGGACGAATTAAAATGATGCCTTGCGGTGGTGCAAAATTAGAACCAACCATTGGGCTTTTCTTCCATAGTATTGGGATTAATATCAAACTCGGTTATGGCATGACTGAAACCACGGCAACTGTTTCTTGTTGGGATGATCATCATTTTAATCCAAATTCTATCGGTAAACTGATGCCAAACGCCGAAGTTAAAATTGGTGAAAATAACGAGATTCTGGTTCGTGGCGGTATGGTGATGAAGGGGTACTATAAAAAGCCTGAAGAAACTGCCCAAGCCTTCACCGAAGATGGTTTCTTGAAAACAGGAGATGCCGGTGAGTTTGATGCTGAAGGTAATTTATTTATTACCGATCGTATTAAAGAATTGATGAAAACCTCTAACGGCAAATACATTGCTCCACAATATATCGAAGGTAAAATCGGTAAAGATAAATTTATCGAACAAATTGCGATTATTGCCGATGCCAAAAAATATGTTTCAGCCCTAATCGTGCCTTGTTTTGATAGCGTAGAAGAATATGCGAAAAAACTGAATATTAAGTATCAAGATCGCATGGAATTACTCAAACACTCTGAAATTATTAAAATGTTTGAGAAGCGCATCGAAAGCCTCCAAAAAGAATTGGCGCACTTCGAACAAGTGAAGAAATTTACGCTACTCTCTCAAGCATTTAGCGTAAAACTTGGTGAAATCACCCCTACGCTCAAATTACGCCGAAAAGTGATTATGGAACGCTATCGTCATATTATTGACTCGATGTATTCCAACAACAAAGAAAATAAGGAAAATAAAGAATAAAAAAGGCGGTGAATTTTCACCGCACTTTTTATTTTCACTAAAGCCATTTATTCGACTTCTACTAGTACGCCTGCTTGACGAGGTTTCAATACGCCTACCTCACTAAGCTCAATACCGGCTTTTTTCGCAATCTCTAAGATTTCCGCTTCACTTTCTGGTTTAACCGCAATCAACAAGCCACCAGAGGTTTGAGGATCGCAAAGTACCGCCTTTTGATAATCCGTTAAGGGACCAATTTTATGACCATAGCTTTCAAAATTACGGTTGGTTCCACCTGGTACACAACCTTCTGCAATGTAATCTGCTACGCCATCTAATAATTTGATTTTATCAAAATGCACAACCGCATTAAGATTTGAGCCTTCACAGATTTCAGCTAAGTGCCCTAATAAACCAAAACCAGTTACATCTGTCATGGCGGTTACACCTGCAACTTCTGCAAATTGGCTGCCAATCAGATTCATTTGGCACATCGCTGCTGTTGCCAACCCTTGATGTTCAGGTTTTAATTTACCTTTTTTCTCTGCGGTAGTCAGCACACCGATACCCAATGGTTTCGTCAAATAAAGCTTACACCCTGCTTCTGCTGAGGCATTACGTTTTACACGATCGGTAGCAATAACCCCTGTTACCGCTAAACCAAAAATCGGTTCTGGCGCATCAATCGAGTGTCCACCCGCTAGCGAAATCCCTGCTTGATGACAAGCAAAACGACCACCATCAACTATTTTCTGAGCCACTTCTGGTGGCAATTTATTAATCGGGAAGCCTAGAATAGCAATTGCCATAATTGGTTTACCGCCCATTGCGAAAATATCACTAATGGCATTGGTTGCAGCAATGCGACCAAAATCAAAAGGATCATCCACAATTGGCATGAAGAAATCCGTGGTACTGATAATTGCAGTACCATTACCAAGATCATAAACCGCAGCATCATCCGCTGTTTCGTTACCGACCAATAAATTGGGATCAGCAAATTTTTCGAGTTTAGTCTGTAAAATTGTCCCTAACACCTTAGGCGAAATTTTACAACCTCAACCTGCGCCGTGGCTGTATTGTGTTAAACGAATCTCATCTGTCATATTCAATCCTTTGTAAAAATAACGTACTTCTTAAACAAAAGAGCGGTTAGAAAAAGCCACATTTAAGAGGCCAATTTCTCTACTTTTGCTTGTTTAATCATATTATCGCTGACTTCTAAAATAGTAATTCGTAAGCCATCGATTTCACAAACGGTTCCTTCATCAGGAATATCTTCAAGATGCTCGAGAATCAAACCATTAAAGGTGCGAGCATCTTCTGTATCTAATTCCCAACCAAACATTTTATTTAAATCACGAAGATTAGCTGCCCCCTCAATAATCATTGAACCATCAGATTGCTGAACGACTTCTTGTTCAATAGTCGGTGCAGTAGTGGTTGTAAAATCACCCACAATTTCTTCTAAAATATCTTCAAGCGTGACTAATCCTTTAATATCACCATATTCGTCCACCACTAAACCGATACGTTCTTTTTTCGTGCGGAAATTCGCTAATTGTGTTTTCAGTGGTGTCCCTTCTGGAATGAAGTACACTTCATCGACGGCACGTAGTAAAGTTTCTTTGGTGAATTCATTTTTTTCTAATAACAAACGAAACGCTTCACGCACACGTAAAATCCCTAATACTTGCTCATCAAGGCTGCCTTTATACAACACAATTCGGTTGTGTGGTGCATGATTAAGCTGGCGCATAATGGCTTTCCAATCGTCATCAATATCAATCCCAGCAATTTCATTACGTGGCACCATGATATCGTCAACCGTCACGGTTTCCATATCTAAAATAGAGAGCAACATTTGTGGATGCTGTTCATCCGGTGTAGCTTCTCCTGCTTCCGATACGATACTACGAAGTTCTTCACGACTAATCACTTGTTTTTGCATATCGGGTTTTAAACCCACCATTCGCATTAATGTCTTCGTGAAAAGATTCATTAACCAAACCAACGGATAAAATATTTTTAACAGCAAGACCAAAATATGGCTTGAAAATAATCCCACCTTTTCAGGGTGCATTGCCGCGACGGTTTTAGGGAAAATTTCAGAAAAAACAAGCATCACAAAGGTTAATAAACCTGTTGCAATGGCCACACCCGCATCGCCATATAAACGCATACCAATCATGGTTGCAATAGCTGAGGCACTGATGTTAACAAGGTTATTAAAGATCAGAATAAAACTTAACAAGGTATCGGGCTTTTCAAGCAGTTTTTCTGCTTTTTGCGCACCTTTGTTACCTTGTTCCGCCATAAAACGAAGGCGATATTTATTGAGAGAGAGTAATCCGGTTTCTGAGCCGGAAAAATAGGCTGATAAAACTAAACAAATAATGAGTGTAATAAATAAAGTACTAAGGGGGATACTGTCCAAGGGTAAATCCTTTTGTTCGTTAATCAACAAAAAGTGCGGTCATTTTTCACCGCACTTTTTACCTGTTCTTTGATTTTAATTAAATCAAACGGCTGCCAAAATAGCCAACCGTGAGCAGAATGATACCTGAAATTGCGTAAATAATCATCCTTTTTCCACGCCAGCCTAGTCGCCAATGACCAAAACAAGCAATACCAAAACTAATCCAAGCAAGGAAAGAGAAAATCGCTTTGTGCAGATTTTCTAGGGTCACCGCTTGTAATACATGATAAGTCCCCGAAATTAAAGTGAGCGTCAGTAATACTTCTCCCATCGCAAATAAACAGAAGAAATGACGTTCTACTGCCATTAATGGCGGAATTGCTGGCGAAAATTGGATTTTACGCTTTTTCAAATTGCGATCTAACCAGACCAACTGAATCACATAAAGCGTTGCAATAAAACAAACTGCATAGGTAAACAGCGACAATCCGATATGGAACAGCATCAACGTATTTTGATTAAGCATCTGAATGATATGGCTTGATAAGAATGTCGCAAAGATCAAGCTAATGATCGAAAACGCATACACGATTGGTAAAACAAACCACATTGTGGAAACGAGAAACATGGAAAGCGTCGCCAATCCGGCAATAACTGCGCTCATTAAGGACGCGATTCCCATTAATGTAAAACGTTGTCCTGAAGCAAGATCCTCTAACAAAGGGAAAGTGCTGACAGCATGCAGAATAATGGCGGCAAGTGCGGTCAGAAAAAACGGGATTTTACTTTGACTTAACTTCCCTTCCGATGAGTTCATCAAAAACGGGGCGATCAGCAATAGACTAAGAATGTAAAAAATAATCGAAAAAAGGGCAAACCACATAATGCGTTCTCTTTACTAGGAATTATTCTTATTTTAACGGATCTTTTCTCTAGATCGCCATAATTTTATTTGAAATGATGAAAAACGCCCAAATTTCGGTATAATCACGGCAATTTTTTAAGAAAAAACAGGATTTAAAATGTTTGAGAATTTATCGGATCGTCTTTCCAAAACGCTACGTAACATTAGCGGTAAAGGGCGTTTAACTGAAGATAATATTAAAGAAACCCTACGCGAAGTGCGTATGGCATTGTTAGAAGCTGACGTTGCGTTGCCTGTCGTACGTGAATTTATCGCCAAAGTAAAAGAAAGCGCATTAGGCGAAGAAGTCAATAAAAGCTTAACACCAGGCCAAGAGTTCTTAAAAATTGTTCAACGTGAACTCGAAAAAGCCATGGGTGAAGCCAATGAAAGCTTAAACTTAGCAACGCAACCACCTGCAGTTATTTTAATGGCGGGTTTACAAGGTGCGGGTAAAACCACTAGCGTGGGTAAATTAGCAAAATTCTTACGCGAACGTCATAAAAAGAAAGTGCTTGTAGTCTCTGCCGACGTATATCGTCCTGCGGCGATCAAACAGCTTGAGACCTTAGCACAATCTGTTGGCGTGGATTTCTTCCCATCTGATGTCAAACAAAAACCGGTAGAGATTGCAAAAGCGGCACTTGCTGACGCTAAACTCAAATTTTACGATGTATTAATCGTGGATACCGCGGGTCGATTACACGTTGATAGCGAGATGATGGATGAAATCAAGCAAGTTCATGCAACATTAAATCCAATTGAGACGCTTTTCACGGTTGATGCGATGACCGGTCAAGATGCGGCAAATACAGCTAAAGCCTTCAACGAAGCCTTGCCACTTACCGGGGTTATCTTAACCAAAGTGGATGGTGATGCGCGTGGTGGTGCGGCTTTATCTATTCGTCAAATCACCGGCAAACCGATTAAATTCCTTGGTGTGGGTGAAAAAACAGAAGCCCTCGAGCCATTCCATCCTGATCGCGTAGCATCCCGTATTTTAGGCATGGGCGATGTGCTTTCCCTTATCGAAGATCTGGAACGTTCTGTGGATCGCGAAAAAGCGGAAAAAATGGCGCAGAAATTCAAGAAAGGCGATGATTTCACCCTAGACGATTTCCGTGAACAGCTTCGTGAGATGAAAAAAATGGGTGGCATGATGTCGATGCTTGAAAAATTACCGGGTGCGAAAAACTTACCGGATCATGTCAAAAATCAAGTAGATGACAAAATGTTTATCAAAATGGAAGCCATCATTAATTCCATGACCTTAAAAGAACGTGCCAATCCAGATATTATCAAAGGATCTCGCCGTCGTCGTATTGCATTAGGTTCTGGCACACAAGTTCAAGATGTGAATAAGTTGCTGAAACAATTTGACGAAATGCAACGCATGATGAAGAAAATGCGCAAAGGTGGCATGGCGAAAATGATGCGCGGCATGCAAGGCTTAATGGGCGGAGGCGGCTTAGGTGGCCTCGGTGGTTTAGGCGGCATGTTTAAACGTTAATCCCCTCTTCAAATAAAGTGCGGTCAAAAATCAATAGGTTTTTGGCCGTTTTCTTTACCTCTCACAAAATAAATCCTTACAAAATCCCTTTCAAACAGGGCCATGTCTTTCGACCTATTAAATACCACCCAGATCGCAATCCAACAGGCGTGTCTCAATCCCTTTCGAGCAGGGCGATGTCTTTCGACTTGTAGACCGTATTGAAGCCAAAGCCAAAGAAGTTTAGTTTTAATCCCTTTCGAGCAGGGCGATGTCTTTCGACCGCAAGATTTATCAAATGCTATGCAAACACAAATTGGTCTCAATCCCTTTCGAGCAGGGCGATGTCTTTCGACCCTAGAAATAAATACAAAACAATTATGAAAGGTAAGTCTTAATCCCTTTTGAGCAGGGCGATGTCTTTCGACAGATCACGACGTGCGTAAAAACCGTAAACGTGCAGAGTCTTAATCCCTTTCGAGCAGGGCGATGTCTTTCGACGAACTGGGGCGATAACGTCTATCTAGACGGTTACGGGTCTCAATCCCTTTCAATCAGGGCGATGAATATTATGGATATATTGAAAGCAGGAATCATGCGGCCTTTCAGACCCACTTCCCAATTTTTTTGGAAGGTTAAGGAGTTGGCTCTTGATTTGAGCAAATAATAAGCAGATTGCATGTATTTTTCCTTTCTAAATCAATCGAAAGTACGGTTTATTTTACCGTTATTTTTTTATTTTTTCTAGCGCTAGAATGTCAGCCTTATTGGTAAAATTGAAAATAACTTATTGAAATACTTTATTAAAATATAAACCAGACCGAGAAAATGCCCTAAGGTAAGAAATTGAAAATGATGCGTGATATACAGAAATCAATTGGTGGGGATTTTGTAAGGCTTGTAGGTTTCGGTTGAGGATTTAGACGCTACCCTCACGCTTTAAATAAAGTGCGGTCAAAAATAATAGGGTTTTCAGCATTTATTTACCACCTAGCTAATAAATGCTTGCAACATCCCTTACAAGGTTGAAACCCTGATAATTTTAAAATATTCAAAGGAATATCTGCGCCTTCTTTAAAAAGCTTTTTAAAATAAAAATTAATGATGCGAAAATAGATCTGTTTACGCTCTTGCTGCATAGTCGCAATCATATTACGTTCCTCTTCTGTTAAATGTGTTAAATTTTGGCGATAAAAAGCCGAACGAACCTCACGAGGTTTGAACTTAGATGCATGACCAGTAAAAGAATCAATCATTGCTTGAATATTGGTAATTTCTTTTTCAAAATCAAGCGTATGATTAAATTCAGCAACTTCTGAATTATCATAGTTTGTTTTACTGAAATGATGTTTCACCAAATCATCAAGTTCTTCGGATAAATTAAATTTGCTTTGTAATAGGCGGCAAAAAACAATCGGCTCAATCTTATTTTCAGCATTGCCGTAACGGTCCTTATTTTCTAAAAAATAAGCACGATATTCTTCACGACGTGACTCAGGACAGGATTCTGGAATTAAAAAATTCTCAAAATCGCTTGATAATAATTGACAATTTTCATGTGAATGAAATGCGGGTAGCACAATTTTTTCAACCCATTTTTGTTGTTCAATATTACAACGTGCAATCTGGACTTCAGTTGCAACAAATTTAATATCTTTAACAAGTTTATCGGCAATCACTAATGCTCGCGCTTCATCTTTTGTAAAGAAATGAAGATCGAGATCAAAACTCGCCAAGCGGTATGCTGAATAATAGTTATCATAAGCCTCTGCATAATTCATTGGCAGATCCAAATATAATGCACCTAATAATTTACTAAAATTGTGATTTGTTAAATAATACATATTGACTCCTAATAATTAACTTATGCTTATAATAAAAGAATTAAAAATAAATCGAGTGAATTACAAATTTGTATTAATGAGAAAGACTCACTCGTCTCATTAATTCTTTAAAATCATTTGTTTTCGACACAGCTTTTACTGGCACAACGCAATGCTCAAAATAAGCTGTAACATCATAGCCAAAGCCTTCCGGCTCAGATGCTTCTAGCTCTTCATCGGTAATATAACGTCCATATTCACGATTTAATTTATGACGTAATGCCTCTAAGTTATGGATCCACTTTTTCCCATTTAGAATAAAGTAGCGTTGGTTATAAGAACGTGAGTGAAATACTTCTTTGTAACCTAAAGAAATAGCAAGTAATTCACTTGAAGTGTAAGGAAGAGAATAACCATCTTTTAAATAATGATTAGTATTTTGTTGAATATTTAACATGATTCTCTCCTTGTTTTGATAAAGTCATCATAACAAGCAGAGTATTTAAAAGAGGAAATTACAAAATTGTAAAAATAAAAGTGGGTTTCCCCACTTTTTATTAGATGAAATGAACTTGATTTTTCGCTCGAGTAATCGCAACGTATAACAGTTGATAATACAGCTCTAAATCAATATTTTTCGCAGCGGCAAAATCTGAAGTATAAACAAATGAAGAATCTAGCGTGGTACCTTGTGTTTTATGCACTGTCGAGGCGAAAATAGATTTTGTCGAAATAAAAAAGACGCGATCTTTCCACCAATAATGCCACATAAAACCAGCTTCTTGCCCTTTCAATAAACCTTGCCGTTTTGCAATTTTTAGTTGCAATGCTTCAAATGAAAGCGCTTTTTTAAACTCTTCATATTGTTTTTCATCGGGGATGATATTTAATTTCACCAATCTATCTTTCTGTTCATCATCATATAAAATGCGAACCTCAATCTCAGCATAATTAACGGAAAGATTTTGTTTACTAAAATTAAAACAAAAATTTTTATTTTTTTCTTGGATGGTCACAACCTCTAAAATCTCACCATTACTAATCATCACCTTTTTAATATCATCCGGATCTCTTACTGGCTCCTGTAAGATTAAATATTCTCCTACAATTAAAGGCTCATTCGTTTTATGAATTTGCTGACGAATATAGCGATTAATCTCATTCACTTTATTATTGGTAAATGCCAAAATACGGCAATCCAGCGCATCTTTAGCCGAGTGAACTCGTTCTAAATAAGCATCTGCAAATGCTTTTATTGAATGATATTGAATAATACCAACACCTTTTGAAGACATTTCTGGGGTTAATGTATCACGCTGCATTAAACGAATTTCTTCACTTTGTTTAATAATCGGTGAGTCAATAGATTGTCGCATCACCCCACTTAAATGCACTTGGCAAAATGTGCTATCCGTGAAGAAACGTGATTTCTCTACTATTTTGTGATCTTCTTGATATACTGGCGGAAGCTGATAAGGATCGCCAATACCGATAATTTTTACATGCTCGGGGATAACTTCTTTCATATGAGTAAAGACTTGAGAATCTACCATTGAAACTTCATCAATAATTAAAAATAAAGTCTCCCTCTCTTCATGATTACTTTCTAAAGTCGTCACGTCGTCATTTAACTCAAATACAGCAATAGATTTACTCCGTGGAATAAAATGTAATTTATCCTCCTCTTCTTCAGGTTTTAAGTCTAAAAGGCTATGCAGTGTCACACAGCCAAAGCCACCCAAGCTTTTACTCAGTACACGTTTAGCTTGATGTGTTGAAGCGGCGGCATAGACTGAATCCGGGTAAAGTGACACTAGAATATCTTTCAAGATCCCCGCTAAATAACTTTTCCCACTACCCGCAGCACCTTGTAAACAAACATGCTTTGGTGTTTCTTCTAAAATATAGAGCATTTGCCATAAAGCCTCCTCTTGGGACTGAGAACAACTTTGAATTTTGTTTAAAAGGTTACTATATTGTTGTGGTTTCAATTTCTCTTTTAATCTTTGTTCAATCGTTAATTTTTTTTCTTGATACTGCATATCATTAAACCTTCTTAAAATGGCCAATCTTTTTCATCTGAACCATCAAGGAATGGATCATCGCTATGATGTTTATTTAAATAATTTGATGTCGGCTTCTCTTGATTGACCGATGGAATAGATGGGTCAATCTGATTATTTTCCGCCTTGCTTCCTAGCATTTCCAAATAACTACCAATAATTTCTGTCACATAATGCGTTTGCCCTTTCTCATCTTGCCATTGACGTGTTTTCAGTTTCCCCTCAACATAAACTTTTGATCCTTTACGCAAATATTGACCTGCGATATCGGCTAATCGACGATAAAGCACAATGCGGTGCCATTCGGTATTTTCACGTTTTTCCTGCGTATTTTTATCCACCCAGCTTTCAGATGTCGCCACACTTAAATTAGCAACCGTATCACCATTTTGCATCGCCCGAATTTCTGGTGCATTCCCCAAGTTACCAATAATAATTACTTTATTAATTCCAGCCATTTTCATTCCCTCATATTTTTTAATTAGAACAATTTTTTATGTGTCAATAATTGCTTAATTCTCTATTTTCTCTTTATAGATTTTTAATAAATTAAATTATCACTCAATCGTCTGAGCTAAAAATTAATTACTGACGGCGTGAATTATAGAAAAGTCATAAATAGAAAGGTGAAAATACAAATTTGTAAAAATGAAAGGAAATAAAACGTGCGGTCAATTTCCAATTTATATTGAAAACTAACCGCACTTTAGCGATATACATCCCTTTAAAACAGGGCGGTGTCTTTTGACAATACGAAAAATCGTATTTAAAAATACGAAAAAACGTTTCAATCCCTTTCGATCAGGGCAATGTCTTTCGACAACAACAGGCGGTAGAACTATGTTTTGCCTTACTTGGGTCTCAATCCCTTTCGATCAGGGCAATGTCTTTCGACAACCTAGCAGACACAGTTGCTCAAGCCCAAAGTCTGTCTCAATCCCTTTCGATCAGGGCAATGTCTTTCGACGGTAAAAGATTTTGAAAAATCAAAAAACAACAAGAGTGTCAATCCCTTTCGTTCAGGGCAATGTCTTTCGACACCAGAAGAATGGTTAGAATTCATTCAAGACCAGTCTCAATCCCTTTCGATCAGGGCGATGTCTTTCGACGATGCGAAAGTATCAGTGCTCAGCAAGTTCCGTAAGTCTCAATCCCTTTCGAACAGGGCGATGTCTTTCGACCGGAGTAGTCAGAATGTAACCGCCCGACACCGACGTCTCAATCCCTTTCGAACAGGGCGATGTCTTTTGACTCAGTAACGTTGCAGAGGGTCTTGAGACCTATGCGTCTCAATCCCTTTCGATCAGGGCAATGTCTTTCGACACGTATTCAAAAACTACGTATGAAACTAGAAGAGTCTCAATCCCTTTCGATCAGGGCTATGTCTTTCGACATATCGATGCAACCGCCCACTTAAAACTAGGCACGTCTCAATCCCTTTCGAACAGGGCGATGTTTTTC
>NZ_KV838038.1:122424-211128 GCF_001838635.1 Haemophilus sp. HMSC71H05 | reverse complement strand
CCCTTTCGAACAGGGCGATGTTTTTCGACAAATTTACGGTTGTAAATACGATTATTCGGATTTGTCTCAATCCCTTTCGAACAGGGCGATGTTTTTCGACAAATTATAACTGGTATATGTCCGCAACCTCCGGTGTCTCAATCCCTTTCGAACAGGGCGATGTTTTTCGACTCTCACATAGTGGGAATTTCCTATCAATATTAAAGTCTCAATCCCTTTCGAACAGGGCGATGTTTTTCGACTCTGTTGATAGTTTAGCGCGCACTACTGTAGGCTGTCTCAATCCCTTTCGAACAGGGCGATGTTTTTCGACTGCAGCGGTATGCTGGAGGCAGGAATCATGCGGCCTTTCAGACCCACTTCCCAATTTTTTTGGAAGGTTAAGGAGTTGGCTCTTGATTTGAGCAAATAATAAACAATTTGCATATTTTTCCTTTCTAAATCAATCAAAAGTGCGGTCTATTTTACCTCTATTTTTGATTTTTTCTAGCATTATAATGTCAAGCTTGTTGGCAAGGCTGTCCAAATAATACCTTCTGGCAAACTTGATTTTCCGAGTCGCCATTGTGTTGTATTGGTAGGCAAAGGATAAACTCTTAAATCATCCTCTTTCTTATTGAAGATTAACATAATTTCAGCCAAACATTGTTTGAGCAATTTCTCTGAGCCATCTAATAAAAAAATGCTGTATTGAATTGGCGTCGCATAATGTGTCATTTTACGATAAATTCGTTGTAATCTTTTGGGATCAGAAATGTCATACCCAATTAAATATTGAGCCATGCTTTACTCCTAAAATTGGAAAATAATGTCTTGCATCATAGTTTGTTGATTAAAGTAATAGCGTTCTAACAAAGTTTGCCATTGTTTTTCATGAAAACCTGAAAAATGCTGCAAATCACTCTCACGGCGTTGAGGTGAACTGACAAAATCAGCTTGTTTGATAAGGCTCACAAAATCAAGGCTGTTTTCAGTTAACATTTTGCGCCAATTTCCGACCGCACTTTCATAAGCTTTATAAAACTGCACTCGTCCTGTTTTACCTAAAAAGCAACCTTCTTGTGTTGTTGAGAAATATTCTTCTCGTAATATTTCTTTTCGAAATAAACCCAAACACCAGTTATCAATTAGAGGGCGAAGAGGTTCAATGAGATCGCAGGCAAGTGATTCACGAGAAAAATCAAGTGCGTGATAAAAACCAATATAAGGATCTAACCCTGCACCATAGATAGCTAACACGGCTTCACTATGGATAAGTGTATATGTTAAAGAAAGAAGAGCATTAAAAGGATCTCTTGGTGGGCGACGATTTCGTCCTTGAAATCGCAAAGCTGGCGGCAAGTAAAGACTTAAAGCGGTAAAATAGACAGAAGCGGCTCGACCTTCAATTCCTCGCAACGAGGCAAGGTTGGTTTGTTCATTAATTTTTCGAATGAGAGAATCCATTTCTGTCGCTTTTTCAGCTAACATACTTCTCTTCTCTGCTCGCGCATTGCTCGCTTGCCATAGCCAATTTTTCTGTGTCACCAATTTTAGTAACATCAGTTTTTTCGAGAAGGCTAAACAAAATGGTTCATTTTTGGCGAGCTCATATTGGCTGAGTCGTCGAAATGCATCGTTATGAGGTTGAGCCAGAAAAAGTGTCGGTGTATTTTTTCTGCCTGAAAGAAAGATAATTCCAATGCCTTTCTCGCCTAATTTAGCGAGTAAAGAAGCTTGCACTGTAACATCACTTTTTAAATAAATTCGCTCAATAGGTGCGAGTGGAATGGTTCCTATGCGTTCAGCATTTTCATAACACACAAGAGCTTCACCACTTAATTTAATTTCAGTGCCTTTTCTATCAATATACAAACTAGACATATTTCCACCTTTCAGATCAGTAAAAATGGGGATATTGATTGCAATGTCGCCTTGCCAAATAGCTGCGGCTCTACATTATCTGGAATACGAAAAATAAAAACTCTATCCTCTAATGGCTCTATTAGTTCATTTACCTCTTGCTTGAATCGTTCCATTTCATGTTCAGTAAGCCAACATTCATAGAAAGATTTTTGCCCTCCAATAGCATAGGTTTCGACTTTTTTGTGAGCTTGATAAAGTCGTTTATGATCAGAAATATCGTAAGCAATAAGATATTTGTGGCGGGTGGTTTGCATCTTTTCTCCGTATCAATATGGAAAATATTGATGGGATTATTCATCTCAATACCATTGTTGGTTTTCTAAATATTGCATAACTTCTTCTAAAACCATTATTAATACCTCTTATCCAATGAATTGTTGGAATGAGGTTATTATAGATACAGAATAAAAATGAGGGATGAAATACAAATTTGTATAAAAAGAAAACCGCTCCAAAGAGCGGTTGAAATTTAAAGTAGATTAAAGTGAATGAGTTCAGATTCAATTTCCGATATATCAATATTATCTAAGTTTATATTGAGCTCGTAATTGCCTGTTTTGCGGTTAGAAGAAGGAATATAATCGCTTCTTGCTCCCTTTCCTAAAGAAAAATTCGCCATCACTTTTTTATTAATATCGGTACGAGATTCCGATAAAACATTTTTTAAATCGTTGTTTGCACCTTTTAAGCGATTCTCCATTTCAACATCATTTTTCATTTGGCTATAGATGTTTAAATAAGTCGCAATGGTTCGAGCTTCTTCCCGATTGCCCGTTCCAACATTCCAGCCTTGTTTTTTCGCAAGAACAAGACTTAATAATAAAGCATAGCCTCTCGGTGCAAGCTTTAACAATTTTGTCCCAAACATGACCCCACGCTCTTCCATTGGAGACAAGAATGTTAATGATGGCATATCCAATAATGCTTGTGCATTTTTTACAGAATCACTATAAGAAATAGTCTGCTGTTTCAAATCTTCAGGCACACCTAAGCCTAAACGCACCCAAGGAATTTCAGCTAGCATTACTTTTCCATCTTTAGCATCAATTTGCGTACCATCATTCTTATTGATTAAATGTGGATAAGGCTTTGGATAGTAAAAACTCGCCAGACTTTCATATTGAGAATCCACTAGAACATGTGAAAGAGAATCTTGTTCTCGCCCATAAAGTGAGAGTGCATATCCCATAAAAAAGCCCATTGTTTTGCGCCCGCCGGCAATGGAAACATGCAATTGCATCTCTTCATCTTGGCACAAGTTACCCACTAATTGCACTATACTATTAGCCGCATGTTCATTTTCTTCCGGGGTGCGAATATCTGGTAGATTTTGACCGCGCTCGTTTGTAATAATATGAATACAACTTTCATCAAAATGGATTGAAGAAAAGCCATATTTCTCACCGTAATCTTCAATAAACTCTTGCAATGCCCCTTTACGCTCTTTACGTCCACCTTCAATACCTAACAAAGCTTCTAGCAACTTGTTTTTGCCTTGCTCAGTAGTTATCACTTGAATTTCAGTAGGAATAAAACCTTTTTCTGTGACTAATGCATACAATGTTTCTGTTACAACGGCAGGAGACATACCTGTAACGGAAAGAAGAATTTTACGTTTCTGGCTCATTATGCTTTTCCTATCCAGTTTGCAATTTTTTCTCTTAAACGTTGGAGATCTTTACCTTGGATAATTTCAACATGCAATTCTTTTGCTCGATTCTTAACTGACTCTGGCACTTCAAAATAACTCACCAAACATTTTTTTGTCATTAAACCTCCGTAATTTTTCAAGGCTTCAAGTTTATATAAGATATCCTCTGATTTTAATCCTCCCTCTTTATTCATCATTTGAGTTTTACACTCAATGATATGTAGGCGATTTTTTGCAATAAAGGCTATATCAAATTCATTTTGATTACCTTGATTTTGTAAGGCATACTGTTTCTTATTTTGATCGTATGAGGAATTCCCAACTTCTAAACTTAATGCTTTATCTTGAATAGATTTAATATTCTCGATTGCTTTATAGGTTATTTCTTCGAGCCATATTCCATTCAGAAGATCTTTATGCATCGTATCTCTAAAATCAATACGATGATTATCAAAATCTAATAAATCTTTGTGGTGTAGTTCTTTTAGTAATGAAACTAGTGATTCATCATCATGATTCGTGAATTTTACTTTAAAACCATTCTTTTGGGATTCAGAAGCGTAATAATTAAGTCCTGGAATACTATCTTTATATTTATCATACTGCTTAATAAAAGGCTCTAAATTAATAAGTAATCGTTCCGAAGCCATCGGCTGTTTAGCTGATTTATAAACCATGCCATAAGCAGAAAGATATGTTTTTAGATCAATCTGACAATTAAGCATCTTGTTAGGAATGCTTTGCCCTTTTTCATCACGACTAATGAATAAGATTTGGTTATTATCACTATCTACATAAAAAATAGGTTTCCCTCCCATAGCAAAGGTATTTTGTGCCACTATTGCCATTAACTTAGTTCCACCAGTTACATTGAGTGCGATATTTTGCCCATCAAATTGATCTATTAGCTCAATAAAGCAATTTTCCATTTCTTGAAAATCATAAATATTTTCAATACGAACTGATGTCACTTTGACATTCTTTTCTTTAAAAACTTTAGCTAATGCTTCGGCATTACTTTTCATTTTATCTGATACTAAAAAAACAGCCTCTTTAGGTTTAAATTCAGGATCTAAAATAGGCAATAATGAAGGTGCAGCTTGATCTGAAATCAAACAAAAATGTACATCATATTTAGGTTGCATAATGTTTCCTTATAGTTTTTGAATATGAAATGCCTGTAATGTGCAACCTTGCTCAATAAGCTGCTGTGCTGTAAGCTCAGTGCCTCGTTGCTCTGGTTTTACATTAACAGATAAAAAATAAAATGTAGCGCCTTTTTCACAAACTTGGCTTGCGAGATGAATGGGTAAAGTCCCGATTACAATATCATCAGGTTTAATTTGGTTAGTATCTAAATGAGTAGCCCAATTATCGATATGAATAGATTGTTTTTTTATCCATTCAATCGCACCGGGATGACGAGAAACAAACCAAACAGCCATAATAATCCTTATTTAACAAAAAAATCATTATGCCTCTTTTTATCACCAACACTTAAAATTACAAATTTGTAATTTGATATTTACCTAATCCAAAGGTTGCATTTTTTCCACAATGTAGCCATTGACCGATATAAAGCAATTGAGCTAATTCAAATGAAAGATGATTAAACTGCCACGTTCCAATTACTCCCCCCAATTTCATTCTCTGGTCTTGTCGGGAAGAATAGCGAGTCCAATCTTGCCATTTCAACGCTTTACTATCTTGAATCAATAAAATTTGCTGCTTTAAGGATTCAAAGTCTAAATTTAATGGAACAAAGTGAAAATCACTTAGTAGAGAAAAACGTTTTGCTAAAGAAATAAAAAAACGTTCAACATTTATCTGATGCTCTCTTAATGGCTTGCCATTCTCTTGTAAACGCAGTGGCGTAACAATGCTAATTATTGCAGTATCAGGCAGTTTAGTGGGTAAAGTTACCGTTTTACTATGTTCAATAATATTTCCATTCACTAATATCGGTTGATATTGTCCCGTATTTTCATCAAACACCGTTATATTCAATAGGTTTGCCTTTCCATGCCCAACGTTATATTCAAAGGCACGCTTAAAGGCAAAAGCAATAAGAGGTAGTTGTTCAATTAATTTTCCAAACAACACAATAGAAAATTGAAACACCTCATTTGGTAAATAAGTCTTCTCACCCCATTCTGGTGGCTCAATAATATAACCGTTAGGCACTTGACTAAATTTTTGTATCTGATGCTCTGCTGGGGCTGGCGTTTCAAAGATGTTGGTATATGGACAGGTACGATAAAGCGGACAGCTTTTGCAATCTGTTTGTTTTGTCATACAAGCAATTTTACGCAACGCTCGCCCAAAGGCTCCACGCAAGGTAGAACCTGCATATTCAGGTAACTGAATAGCATCAGTTACCTGAAAGGTAAATTGGTATCGAGCAATAGGAAGTGAATTCAGATTCATTCCGTCACCAATTTATTGAGCCACTTTTTAACATTTTTTTCTGTATCTTTTTTCTTGAAATCCACTTTTGATTTAAGTAATTCAACTGTAATTTGAGATTTTACAAATTGGCGTTCAGAAATATCCCAATTTTCAACCGCTCTTTCAATTAAAGCTTGAGCTTCTTTCAATAAAATAGAACCGGTATTATCTGCTTGACGTTCTCGTGTATTTTGTACTTTTTCCACAAAATCTATCACAAGACGTTGATTATCCGATAACGAATTTAGAAGAGCCTGTTTTTCTTCTGCTGCTTTCTGTTCTGCGAGACGTTTTTCTTCAGCTTCAGCCTGTAAGCGGGCTTGTTCTATTTTTTGAGCCTCACGTTTCGCTAAAATTTCAGAACGATCAAATTTTGATTTTGGTTGTGCGTTACACCAAGTTTTAAGCATTTCATTATCTGAGCTTGGATTAAACTCTAATAATGCCCATCCAAATGGAAGTAAATCACTTTGTTGGGCTTGATTGGTCCCTGCAAGCCATACTGTGGTGCTGCTATCTTTAAATACTAGGGGTGAACCTTTTGCCCCCATGATTTTAATTTGAGCAATATTTTCTCCTTGGTAAGTTTTGCTATCAGCACCATTTTTGCCAAGGCGGATTAATACAACATTAGGAAGTGAACACAGTTTTTCAATAGATTTTAAATATTGCGTAGAAACAAGATTTCTGCTCTGCAATAGTTCCATCTCCTTCCTAAAAACTGGAAGATAAAATGCATTGAGGGATTTTTGTAAATCACTAATTGAATAAAAAGAATCTTCCATTAAGGTTAAGTCACTTTTAAAAGTACGGTATTGCCCAGCAGTAATACATTCTCTGCGAAGAGCCATGGCGCGCCCCACTCCACCTGTTTTACTAACTCTCTTTTTAAAGTTTAAGGCATAGTAGATTTTACTTTCAGCATGATGAAGTGGTGTAAAATCACTAAATTTTACATATCGTAATTTACTTTTTTCAAATTCCCCTATGTATTCTTTAAGCAATTTTCCGTGATCTTTCACTCCCACTTTAGGATTATTTTTATTTTGATGAGCTTGATCTAATAATGCTGTGGCTACTGCACCTTTAACCCCACTTCCCGGAATATAAGGTAAATGATGAACAGGTAAAAATGCGGTTCTTTCAATCGAAAGATTGTTAATGACTTTATTTCCGTCACTTTCTCGTTGAGCAACTTTTCCTACACGGCTTTTGTAATCTTGTGCAAGACCATCAGAAACGTCTGCAAAATGATAAGAACAGGCTATTGCTTTATCTTTTTGATTAAGGAAAAAACGTTGAATAGCTAACAAATCCAATCGATTAATTGCATTTACTAATTCCGTTTTTTCTCTCTCATTTAATACTAGCTGGCTCGGCTCAAAATTAAATAAGGTGGTACCATCAATAACATAATTCGTTGGCTCAAAATCTTCTCCGCAACCAATATGGATAGGACTTAATGGCGTTAAATAAACTTTATGAGTTTGCATAAATTGTTTCATTTGTGATCCTTATTTTCCAAAATCGACAAATAAATTTAAAACAGGCGCATAACCTTGATGTACTGCATTTGGCTGAGCATAGGAAATATTTCCTAATCCATTCCCTAAAAATAAACGAGGTTCATAGTTTTCAGGGGTAAAAATGGCGGCAGATTTTGCAAGAATAATAGGCTTTTTAAATGGGCTAGAACTTAATGCCTGAATATCGCCGTGGCGTCCAAATCTTGTGGTGACTTGATAATAGCTGCACTCTTTATCCAAGCCTAAATTTTGCGGTGCAGAATTTGCCAGTGTAAAATAACAATTTGCATTCTGTTGGCAAAAATTAACCTCTTGTGGATTATTACAACGGAATTTACCCAACCCGATTGAGGCATCTCGCCCAAAGCCAAAAGTGCCCACATCATCTAAAATTTGCTGTAATTCTTCCAATGAAAAACGTGCTTCATCAAGTACGATATAAAGATCAAACTCTTGCTTACTGCCAAACCAAACAATCTCTGTTGAATACGGTGCAAATTGCCCTTCTCCAGTGGTATTTGTTTGGCGATCAATGGTGTTGTGGAATTGATCTTGGTTTTCTTTTTCAAACTTGAAGTTAGTTTGTAATGCACATTCTTGCCAAAATTTGACTGCTCTTTTTTCCACATCACTGATATTAACCCACTGAGCTTTTTTCAAACTTTTACGATCTGTTTCTGTTTTAGTTTCCCAAAATGTAGAAGGCAAAGTTGGCAAAGGTAAAAAACCTTGCGGAAATGCATCGGACACGACTATAAAGGGACGTTGCTCAGTATAACCTTCAAGCAGTTCTATTAAACGAGCCTCTCCAAAGCGGTTTCTCACCGCCCAGCAAAACTGTCCAAATAAGGTGTCGCCTACTAACGGTGTACCCATTGCACTTTGGGGCGTTAGCGTAAAACGATATAACTTCATAGTACCACCCTTATTCAAAAGGTTTAATGTCATCTAAATTGCGAGCTTCACCATTAACGGTTAAATCAGTAAATTTTACTTTGCCGTATCCACGAGAACCTGAACCACCAAGGCTATCAAGTTCTAAAAGTTTTAAACCTTTTAGCACTAAATCTAAAAGTTCAGGTTTATCACCTTCAAATTGACGTAACGTAAGTTTAAAATCAAATTCCGCACCTGCTGGTACTCGTTCGGTTTGGCGAGGATTTCCGGCTGTCGAAGTAATACGATCAATGGTGTTTTCGCTTTTAGCTTCGGTTAAAAGTTGGTTGTCTTCACGAATCGCATTTTCCCATGCTTCATTTAGTGCGCAATCCCAAAATGCTAAGCGAGAAACCCCAATTTCTGCGACTTCTTGCTCGCTATTTTTTGTATCACCACTGATACCGAATAAGCGTAAAATATTTTTTACATCCTCAGGATTTTTTGAAATATCTTTTAATGATAATGGTGCGCTTTGAACCGCTCCTGAGCGCCATTCTAATAAGGTTCTAATTTTTCCTTTTAAACTTGAACCTGGAATATAAGGTGATTGAGTAATCGGATGTTTAATCACTGAATTATCAATCCCACCAATATGCATTTCACTATCACCCGCGCCAATATGCAAGCCTGTTTGTAATACTAATTTTGCTTTAATTTCTACAATATTCGTTAATTTCATACTCATATTTCCTATATTAAATTTCTTCTAACTTACAAAATCCCATTACTGCTTCCATAAATAATTTAGCATCTCTGAGAGTTTCTACATTATTTGCCTGATCAATACAGCGATTAAAAACCTCTAAAAAATGATCATCTACATGCTTACGACCACGCGCATAAGCTACTTTTGCTTTTAACATTTTGATAAAAGGAGCTAATTCTTGGAATTTATTTTCTTTATTCTCACGAGCAAGTTGAACACGATCATTCCACATTGCTAACTCGTCATAAAATTTGCGTAGCTGTGTCGTTTTATTTACGTTATTTGACTGTTTAATATGTTGTGCTGCTCGTTGAGCAATATCAGAGAAAATTTCAGTTGGTTTTTCTCCACCAAATTTAATTTCATTAATATTTAACATAAGTGTTCCTTATCGTTTTTGATAGAAATAATTGGTTAATGGAATTGCAAAATTAATCTTATAACTTGCAATTCCTCTGTCTCCTAATGAAGTTGTGATTTCACTCAAAGCTGTAGTTCTAACTCCTTTTTCTAATTTATCAATCACGTAACGCGCTGTACGGTAATAAAAACGACTCCGCCACATAGTACTTTCAATATTCTTAGTATTCTCAGCCTGCTCACATAGCTGAATCAAAGAATACAAATAAGAAGTAGAAATCTTATATCTATCTGCTAAGCGATGAATTTCCTCTTCTAATTCGCAAAGTTTCTTCCAATCATGCCATTTCACTGTTTTATTAAAAATAGTTACTGCATTTTTATCTATATCAATGCCTTTTGACTTCTCAAGAGACTCTTCAGCTAAATCACCTAAACGAGGCACTGGAATACCCGATTTACTCATCACCATACCTACAGAAAAATGAATTTCTGTATTTTCTGCTACATAACGTTTAAAAGCTTGTTGCATTGCATGTGCCACTTTTTGTGTAGAATACCAAGGCCCAATTAAGAAGAAATCATCACCACCTGCAAAGACGGTATACATATTTGGGCTTTGCTCTGCACAATAGGCTGGTAACCATAAACTGAAGAATTGGTTGAATTGACGAGAAAGTGCTGTCATTTTTGCTATATTGGCAGTTTTAATCCCCTTTTGGAAAATAGAACCTAAATTATCAACATCCCCCTTCAAGGTCATTAGTGCCTTTTGTCCTATATCTGTATATTGAATATCTTCAAAAGTAATAATTTGGCCTTGCTTATCTCTTGGTACATAAGCATTAATGTAACGACGAGCATAACCATTCCAAATTGACGCATTGGTATCTTTGGGTAATGAGAAATCCCAAAAACGATGAATTTGTAATAGTTTCACTGGGTAACTAAATTCTTTCGTATCTTCTCGACCATCAGTAAAAATCACTTTAAAACCAAAAATTGGAAGTTTAAGTATTTGTGTTTCATATCCATGACTTATATCTGCATTAATGTCTGCAATAATAATGCGTTGTTTTTTTGCAAGCATTTCACCGATTTTAATTTGATCTTCAGAAATTTTTGAAAGTGTCTTTCCTGCCTGTGCTGGGAAAAAGCGATTCATTTCACAAACACCATTTGAATAATCCACTTCTTGTACACTTTGCGTAGAATGAGTTAAATCTAAGCGTTTGAGCTTTTGAGATTCCAAACTTTCAAATAACTTTTTCACTAATTGAGTATAATTCTCTTGCTCAAACTCTTTTATATCTGCTGGTTGAATAGCAATTCCTACGCCAATCAAGCCATAAGTTTCTTTAATAAACCATTGATTTAATTCTGATTGAACCTGTTTTATTGCATTTTTAACAGCTGTAGTATTTGGGGCAACAATTAAAAACTTTCCTGCGGCATTCATCACTTGAGACGTAGCCGGTAACCCACAAGCATTTAATACTTTTAATGCAGCCAGTTCAGTAAACAATGAAACTTGGAAAGAACGTCCTCGCAAGATTTTTGCCGCACCCTTATTTGATTCACGACCACCTGAAAAAATAAAGTCTTGAATGCCAAAAAAATCACCTTGAACCAATAAAAGAGGTTCTTCTTTAGAAGCTAGATTATCTGCTAAAGCCACAACAAAAGCGCTAACCGCTTTAGTAAAATCATAAAAAGAAATATCGCGGCTATAAGGACTTGGTATCTGTGACAAAAAACATTGCATAGCAGTATCAAAATGATCTAGCCACAAATTCAAGTTTTCTTGGTGGGATGTAGGGATTTCCTCAATTCCTTTTGTAAATTTATTCCATAATTCAAATAATGAAGAGGAGGCCGTATTTGGGGTGGGAAAAATAGAGTTCGCAGATAATTCTCTATACTCATAGGAAAAAATATTAGAATCAGGCTTATGCTCATCTTTTAAACTTATATTTTCAAATAAACTAAATAAGCTTTCATTCCCAAGATATTGTTTTGATGATTGTTTGCCTAATACTATTGTTTCTGCTTGAGAAACAAAAGGAAGTACATCAACCAATTGTAAATTTTTAGGAAAAGATGGTAGAGAGAATTGATGTTTTTCAGCAAATCCATTCAAATAATAATGAAACACTGAAAAAGCAAGAGAAATTCTGTAATTTGACATAATCACTCCATATAATAGAATTTAAGCGAGTATAATCAAAATATAAGCAATTGTCATCAAATACAAATTTGTAAAAATAAGATAAAATGCCACAAAAGAAAGAATAAATAATTTTCATAAAGTGCGGTCAAAAATTGATAGGTTTTTGGCCGTATTTTTTATCTTTTTATTCAGCATTTCCTATTACCCGATTAAATTACTCAGTTTTAGGTAATATTTTCATTAATCGATAGTCGATATAATTGCTCAAGTATTTTACTTAGCGTAAAATCTAGCTCTTGATGGCTATTCTCGGAATAACTAACCATCAAGGCATCGTATTTTCTAATAATCTAGGAGTGATAAAATGGGACAGTATAAAAAGTTCTGGTACCTGTTAGTCGCCGTATTGATTGGAGCCTTCTCCATTCTCGGTTACTATGGGTTCGAAGTTTATCGTGAAGCACCACCGATTCCGCAACAATATGTTTCTGAATCTGGCGAAAAAGTGATTACTCACGATGATATTTTACATGGTCAAACCGCTTGGCAAACCACTGGTGGTATGCAAGTCGGGTCTGTTTGGGGTCATGGTGCATACCAAGCGCCAGACTGGACGGCAGATTGGCTTCACCGTGAATTAACTAACTGGTTGGATATTACCGCGAATCAAGAATTTGGTAAAAATTTCGCTGATTTAAATGATGAACAACAAACGTTATTAAAAGCTCGTCTAACCAAAGAATATCGTGGTAGCAAAGTTGAAAACGGTACCGTTGTGCTTTCAAACACCCGTTTAGCGGCAATGGAAAAAACAGCACAATACTACATCTCTTTATACGGTGACGATCCAGCAACCAAAGTGACTCGTGAACACTTTGCGATGAAGGATAATACTCTTCCTGATTTACAAGCTCGTAAAGACTTAGCTAAATTCTTCTTCTGGACCGCGTGGACTGCATCTGCTGAACGTCCAAATACTCATGCAAGTTACACCAACAACTGGCCACACGAACCGTTAATTAATAACGTGCCAACACCAGAAAACGTCATTTGGTCTATTGCGAGTGTGGTATTCCTCATTGCAGGTATTGGTTTTGTGGTATGGATTTGGTCATTCAAAAAACGTGAAGACGAAAAAGAACCACCAATGCCAGAGTTCGATCCACTCACAAAATTACAACTTACTCCTTCTCAACGTGCGTTAGGTAAATACCTCTTTACTGTGCTTGCTCTTTTCGTATTGCAAGTCACATTAGGTGCGGTTGTAGCACACTACACAGTTGAGGGGCAGGAATTCTATGGTATTGATATTTCTCAATACTTCCCATATTCATTAGTGCGTACATGGCATATTCAAGCAGCCTTATTCTGGATTGCAATGGCATTCTTAGCCGGTGGTTTATTCCTTGCACCAATCATTAATGGCGGTAAAGATCCGAAATTCCAAAAATTGGGTGTGGATGTTCTCTACTGGGCATTAGTGGTATTGGTGGTAGGCTCATTCACTGGTAGCTACTTAGCGATTGCTCATATTCTTCCAGAAGAATGGAGCTTCATGTTCGGTCACCAAGGTTACGAATTCATTGATTTAGGTCGTTTCTGGCAAGCAGTGAAATTCGCAGGTATCTTATTCTGGTTAGTCTTAATGCTTCGCGGTACAGTAAATGCATTCAAACAACCGGGTGATAAAAACTTATTGGCATTATTCTTCGCTTCCGTAATTGCGATCGGTTTATTCTATGGTCCAGCATTATTCTACGGCGAGCACACACACATTTCTGTAATGGAATACTGGCGTTGGTGGGTAGTTCACCTATGGGTAGAAGGCTTCTTCGAAGTATTCTCTGTAGCGGCACTCTCATTCATCTTCGTGAGTTTAGGTTTAGTTTCACGTCGTACTGCGACTGTGGCAACCATTACTGAAGCGGCGTTGTTCTTAATCGGTGGTATTCCTGGTACTTTCCACCACTTATACTTCGCAGGTGCAACTACCCCAATTATTGCTGTAGGGGCATCATTCTCTGCGCTTGAAGTAGTTCCATTAGTGTTATTAGGTCATGAAGCTTGGGAACACTGGGCGATGCAACAAAAAACACCTTGGATGGAACGCCTAAAATGGCCTCTTTACTGCTTCGTAGCCGTGGCATTCTGGAATATGTTAGGTGCTGGCGTATTTGGTTTCTTAATCAATCCACCAATTTCGCTTTACTATATCCAAGGCTTGAACACCACTGCCGTTCATGCTCACGCAGCATTATTCGGTGTATATGGTTTCTTAGCATTAGGTTTCGTATTCTTAATTGCTCGTTATTTACGCCCAGATACACCATTTAATGACAAGTTAATGAAATGGGGCTTCTGGTTGTTAAATGGCGGTTTAGTGTTAATGATCGTATCAAGCTTATTACCTATCGGTATTATTCAAGGTTATGCAAGTATCTCTGAAGGCTTATGGTATGCTCGTAGTGAAGAATTTATGCAACAACCTCTATTCGATACCCTACGTTGGGTTCGTTTCGGTGGCGACGTTGTCTTCATCTTCGGTGCATTAGCTTTCTTCTGGCAAATCTTTACGATGATTTTCTTTAAACCGAAAAAAGCAGCGTAATTAAATTAATAATCATGCAAAAGCGGCTAAGCAATTAGCCGCTTTTTATTTATGAAAAATCCATCAAATTTTCTGACCGCACTTTGATCTCTATCAAATCATTTACCTTCTTTTAAGTATGATTAAATTCGTCTTTAGATCTATACTTTCTACACTTTTCAACTTTTCTTATAACATTTCAACATGAGTAACAATCCATTCAACGCTAGTTGGTCATCAAAAGGCAATACGCTATGTCTAGGTCATTGGGATATTACTTATCTTGGTTTACCTGTGGTACTGCCAATTGAACGCCGTGATAAAGATATGGGAACAAATAATATTTATAATTTTATGGATCCTGAAGATGAGCTCTATCGAGAAGGATTGATGGAAGATGATTGGATTGTGGAAAATATCGATTGGCTTTCCGATGTCTTTATTGAGCATAATATTCCCTTAGAAGAAGAAACCATGCGAGCATTCTATCAAGCGGTGAATAAGGAAGATTGGCGCTGTGGTAGTTGTGGTGGATGTATTTAATAGCAAAGTGCGGTCAATTTTATCTCCGTTTTTATACCGAACTGTCATAATAAAAACACTAGGAAATTCAATATTTCTGATATAGAATTCTTCGATTTGTTTTTTAAAAGGGAGAAAAAAGATGAAACTTGTTGAAGTTAAACATCCGCTTGTTAAACATAAATTAGGCGTGATGCGCGAAGCTGATATTTATACCCAAAAATTCCGTGAACTTGCCACTGAAGTGGGCAGCTTACTCACCTATGAGGCCACTGCCGATCTTGAAACAGAAAAAGTGATTATCGAAGGTTGGAATGGCCCAGTTGAAATTGAACGTATTAAAGGTAAAAAAGTCACCGTTGTGCCAATTTTACGTGCTGGCCTTGGTATGATGGATGGTGTATTAGAACACGTTCCAAGTGCTCGTATCAGTGTGGTTGGGATTTATCGTAATGAAGAAACCCTTGAACCCGTCCCTTATTTCCAAAAACTCGCGAGTGATTTAGAAGAACGTTTAGCTATCGTTGTAGACCCAATGCTTGCAACCGGTGGTTCAATGATCTCCACAATTGATTTATTAAAAGCAAAAGGTTGCCAACATATCAAAGTATTAGTATTAGTGGCGGCACCAGAAGGAATCAAAGCATTAGAAAAAGCACATCCGGATATTGAACTTTATTGTGCATCGATTGATGATCACTTAAATGAACAAGGCTACATCATTCCAGGCTTGGGTGATGCAGGCGATAAGATTTTTGGGACGAAATAATTCCCTTTTAATAAGACGGCATTTATGGCCGTCTTTTTTCCGTGCGTGAAAACACAAAAGCTAAAAAAGCATTAAAACCGACCGCACTTTCAGTTAATTCAAACCGAGAGTTGAAACTAAATGAGTAATCAAACTACAACCGCACCTGTTGAGGTGCAAAGCATGGGCAAACAAGCGTTTGTCGGTTTACAGATGTTATTTGTGGCCTTTGGCGCCTTAGTATTAGTTCCCTTAATCACCGGATTAAATTCTAATACAGCCCTTCTAACCGCAGGTATCGGTACACTACTTTTCCAACTTTGTACCGGTAAACAGGTTCCTATTTTCTTAGCCTCCTCTTTTGCCTTTATTGCGCCTATTCAATATGGCGTACAAACTTGGGGCATTCCAACCACAATGGGGGGACTTGCTTGCGCAGGCTTCGTCTATTTCGCGCTATCAACCTTAGTGAAATTACGTGGTAGTGCTGCGCTCGAACGCATCTTCCCGCCTGTTGTTGTGGGTCCCGTAATTATCATTATTGGTATGGGGCTTGCACCTGTTGCTGTTGATATGGCATTAGGTAAAAACAGTGCATACAGCTATGAGCACTCTGTATTGGTTTCGATGATTACCTTGGTCACCACCCTTTCTGTTGCGGTGTTTGCTAAAGGAATGATGAAACTGATTCCAATTATGTTTGGTATCGTTGCTGGCTATGTGGTTTGTTTATTCCTAGGATTAATTAATTTCCAACCTGTTTTAGATGCAAAATGGTTTGAATTACCTGAGTTAACCAAACCAGAATTTAATTTAGAAGCGATTCTTTATATGCTACCAATTGCTATCGCACCAGCCGTTGAACACGTGGGTGGTATTATGGCAATCAGTTCTGTAACAGGTAAAGATTTCCTTAAAAAACCAGGCTTACATCGCACCCTATTAGGCGATGGTGTGGCAACTGCTGCTGCATCATTAGTTGGTGGTCCACCGAATACTACTTATGCAGAAGTAACCGGTGCAGTCATGCTAACTCGTAACTTTAATCCAAACATTATGACCTGGGCAGCTGTATGGGCAATTGCAATTTCTTTCTGTGGTAAAGTAGGCGCATTCCTTTCTACAATTCCAACCATCGTAATGGGTGGCATTATGATGTTGGTATTCGGTTCGATTGCCGTTGTTGGGATGAGCACCTTAATTAAAGGCAAAGTAGATGTGACCGAACCTCGTAATCTTTGCATCATTTCCGTGGTAATGACGTTCGGGATCGGGAATATGTTTGTCAACGTCGGAGATGTTGTTTCCCTGAAAGGGATTAGCCTTTGTGCCATCGTTGCCATTGTGCTGAACTTGATTTTGCCAAAAGCAAAAAATGAAGTAGAATAAAACTTCCCAAACAAAAGGGTTAAATGAAAATTTAGCCCTTTCTTTTTTATTTTAAATCAACTCGTTAATCCGTGAATCAGCAACTTTCTTTACCTATTCATCAAATTGATGATGAAACGCTTGAGAATTTTTATAGCGATAATAATGCATTATTGCTTAATTCTTTACGTCAAAACATGACTGATTTACAACAACAATTCTTCTACCTTTGGGGCAGCCAAAGCGTTGGGAAAACCCATCTTTTGCGCGCACTTTGTAATGAATATATTCAGCAACAACGAAGTGCCATCTATGTCCCGCTGAGTAAATCACAATATTTTTCCACGGCGGTTTTTGAAAATTTAGAACAGCAAGAACTGGTTTGCTTAGACGATTTGCAAACAATTATTGGAAATTCAGAATGGGAAATTGCCTTATTTGATCTTTTTAATCGCATTAAGGCTAATGGTAAAACCTTATTAGTTGTCAGTGCAGATCAATCTCCAACTGCCCTACCCGTTAAATTACCGGATCTTGCTTCTCGCTTAAAATGGGGAGAAAGTTATCAATTGATTCCACTCAGCGATGAACAAAAATTTGCAGTATTGAAACAGAATGCCCATCAACGAGGTATCATACTTTCAGATGATACTGCCAATTTTATATTCACGCGTTTAGATCGTGATATGGCGACACTAAAAGAAGCATTAGTGAAACTCGATGAAGCCTCACTACAAGCCAAACGAAATCTGACTATTCCTTTTGTGAAATCAATTTTAGGCTTATAAACAAGCAAAAAAATAACCGCACTTTTTCAAGCGCGGTTATTTTGTATCAATTTAATTACCAACAGTGGCGACAATAGCCAACACCGACACTAGGCATTATCGCAACAGGGACACGAGAATACCCTCTCTGTTTAGAGCGATGATCACTCGCATTCATTTCATTTGGAATACTGTCTCTTTGTGCAACTTTCGCTTTTTCTTGAGCGCTTACCGTATTACCACTTGTTACTCGAGCATTATAATCCTGCACGGTATTCATATCGTACGCTGCAGCCCCATTTCCAATAGTTGATGCCTCTTGGGGAGCTGTACAAGCTGTTAAAACAGATAGAGCTGCAATAGAAACTAATTTTTTCATAACGCTACCTTTTATCACAAACCACTTTATTAAGTGTTTCTCTGCCTTCTTTAATCCGAGCATTGGCTTTTTTTCTAATGTTCGGGTCCTCATTTTGCTCAATGTATTTTGCTACATTCGCATTTCTGATTGCATAAACAGGCACATACTGTGAATGTTTTGTCTCGCCTTTTTTATAAATCGTTGCACCTAACACACTACCATAATATTCGCTGGCATCATTAGGTTTAATGTAATAATTACTGGTGTTCGTAACATCTACGCCATCATCACTTTTAAAACCACTACAAATCCCTGCGGGTGAAAGAAACGTTGTTTTTGATGCCGCCGTTTCGTTAAATTTATATACTTCAAATTCAACGCTATTGGCCAACTCTTCCATATCTTTTTCAGATTTAGGATCTAAACTTCGCTGTCCTTTTCCATCAATATATTTCACGGTTTCAGAAACATTACTTTCAGAAACATTGACTGAAAGATTATTTTCAGGTGATTTTACTTTTGTTGCATATACAACACTACTACCTTCGGCTAAAACAGCTGATGATGCCAAAATACAAAATGAGTAAATCCCAATTTTTTTCTTAATATGACTCATAATACTAATGTGATTCCCTAAGCTAATAATTGTTCTCGTATAATTCAATTGGTAAATAATCCGGGTCTCGGAAGAAAGTGTACTTCATTCTGGTTAATTCATCAAGCCGAATTGGTTCACAAGAAACTCCGTTCTCTAAAAGATAAGCTACGTACTCATCAATATTTTCTACTTTGAATGCCAAATGCCGTAAACCACAGGCTTCAGGGCTGGTTACTCTTTGAGGAGAATTTGGGAAAGAAAATAGCTCTATTTGACTCCCATCAGGAAAACTTAAATCTAATTTATAACTATCTCGTTCTGCCCGATAAGTTTCATTCAGCTGTTTTGCCCCTAAAATATCCATATAAAAATGCTTCGAACGTGCATAGTTCGAAGCAATAATCGCAATATGGTGAAAACCTAATAATTGAGGTTTCATTATTTCTCCGGTGTGACGCTTTTTGCTTTTTCTTCTTCCTGTAAAGCAAGGGCATCACGTGCAGCACGAATACTCTTCTCAAGCATTGGCACGCGAGGATCATCTGGTTCTAATAAACGTAACATCATCGCCCAGGTGACGGCTGCCATTTTATAATCCTCACCTTCAAAATAACTGAAAGCAAGTAAACTTAATGCTTCAGGATTAGAATGATCTTGACGAATAATCTCACGTAAAAGCTGGTTACCTTTCAGTTTATCCGTTTGATCTTCAGAAGACATCAACATACGCGCATAAGAAAGCTTATAATCTAAATTATCCGGCTCAAGCTTATTCGCTTGTTGGTAACTATCAAAGGCTAATTTTCCATTACCTAAATTCATCCCTACCTGACCTAACAACCACCATTTTTTAGCATCCTTTGGTGTTTTTTGTAAATCCAAACGAAGTGCGGTCGAAAATTGCTGCATTTCTGCATCCGTCATTGGGTTTGTGTCTTCTTCTTTGATTCGTTCAAAGAAATAAGGTAATTTTGCCAATGTTTTTTCCATCATATCTTCGGCTTTCCAAGATCCCAAAGGGAAATAAGCCCCGCCAGCAATAATGGCCAAACCTAATAAACCAGAAACAAACCACAACTTACCGTAATTTTTGGCATTTTTATCGATCGTTTGTGTTTCTTGTTGAGGAATATCTTCCAATAATGTTTTTTGTAGCTCTTGTTTAAGTTGTTCAACGTTCTCTACTAAGCCTTGCTGATTGTCTTGATCTATCTCTTTTAAGCGAGAAAAATACAGGGCTTTATTTAACTCATCACGCTTTTTATCTTCTTTTGCTTTAACAGAACGCAACAAGGGATAAAAACAAATCAATGCCACAACTAAAGTGAGCACAATAATACTTAATGCAAAATTCATTATTTATCCTTTTCTTTGAGTAAAGCCGATAAACGTGCATTCTCTTCATCATCTAAAATCGCGTCAGAATTGACCGCACTTGGGCTTTTTGATTTACGTTTAAATATAAATAAAATGCCAATCAAAACTAACAAAATTGGGGCAATCCATAATACGATTGTTGACGTCGTCATTGGTGGATCATAAGTCACAAAATTGCCATAACGTTGAATCATATAATCGACAACTTCACTTCTTTTTTTACCTTCTTGTAACAACTCAAACACTTTGCCACGCATATCTACCGCAATAGTTGCATTCGAATCAGCAATATTATTATTTTGACATTGAGGACAACGCAATTCTTGTGTTAATTGATGATAGTCCTTTTCTTGCTCTGGTGATGCAAAATTCAATGCATCAATAGAAGCTGTCGCCGAGATACTCACAAAAAGTGCGGTTAAAAAAAGCCATGATTTTTTCATTATGGTTTCTCCGCGAGTTTGTCATAAATCGGTTTTAAGGTCTCATTCCAAACGCGTTCATTCACATCACCCGCTAAGCGATAATGAATCACACCTTTGCCATCCACGATAAATGTTTCTGGTGCGCCGTAAACCCCCAAATCTAATGCAAAAGAACCTTTTTCATCTTTAAGCACAAGACTATAAGGATTGCCTAAATCTTTCAGCCATTTTATAGCTTTTGGTGATTCATCTTTATAGTCGATACCAATGATTGTTACACCTTGTTTAGCCAATTGATTCAAGTATTGATGCTCGGCATAACAAGTTGGACACCAAGTTGCCCACACATTCAAGAGAATCGGTTTGCCTTGTTGGAAAATTTCATTACCGTAGGTTTTATTTTCCAATAAATCCGTTAATGTTTTCTGTGGCACAGGTTTTCCCACAAGCGCAGATTCTAACGCTTTTGGATCATCACCTTGCGCGTTACGTCCTAACTGAACTAAAAAAGCTGCAGCCACGGCAAGAAAAATAATAAGTGGGATAAGTAGTTTTTTATTCATAACACTATCAATTTCACATCTATTTCTAGGGGCATACGCCCCTTATTACAATTAAGACTGTTTAACTAATCGACTAAAACGATAACGACGGTCAAACATACAGAGCAAGCCACCTAATGCCATAAACAATCCGCCAATCCAAATCCAACGGATAAATGGTTTATAGTAAAGACGTAGTGCCCATGAGTTATCATCTATTTTTTCACCTAAAGCGACATAAAGATCACGAGTAAAGCCCCAATTAATTGCTGCTTCCGTCATTGGCATTTTACTGACGGTATAAAAACGTTTTTCAGCAAATAATGTTGCTTCCGGTTTACCTGCTTTTGAAATGTCGATTTGTGCTTTACCGCCCATATAGTTAGGACCATTTGCATCACTCACGCCTGCAAATTTGAAGTCATAGTTAGCAATCTGTACCGTATCACCCACAGCCATTCGCACATCACGTTCTACACTGAAGTTTTGGCTAAAGGCAATTCCCCAAACGGTCATCGCCACACCAAGGTGAGCCAAAATCATCCCCCAATGGGAACGAGAAAGTTTGGTAATACCTTTAAAGAAAGATTCGCGGTGTGTTGCACGTTGTTTCATTTCATAGAGACTCAGTAACACAATAATGACGGACATCATGGTACCAAGCACAGCACTGACGGTGAGTTTATTTTGTAAGAAATACGGTAAAGCAAAACCTGCAATCGCCATCACAATGACACTCACAACAACCGGTGTACGAATTTCAGAGAACTGATCTCGACGCCATTTTACTAATGGCCCAATACCTAGTAATAAGGCAAATGGGGTCATAATAATCAGGAACATTTGATCAAAGAACGGCGCACCGATCGAAATAGATCCCAAACCTAATTGTTTGTGAACTAACGGTAATAATGTTCCTAAGAACACCACACAAAGTGCGGTCATTAATAGGATGTTATTTAATAATAATAAGGTTTCACGAGAATAACGTTCCGCATTATCACGTGAACGAATTTGGTTGCCTTTATAAGCATACAAGGTTAACGAGCCACCTATCACTACAACCAAATAAGCAAGAATATACAAACCACGTGTTGGATCTGAAGCAAAGGCGTGTACTGACACTAAGATACCGGAACGAACTAAGAATGTACCCAGTAAGCAAAGGGAGAACGCCAAAATCGCTAAAAGCACAGTCCAAGCTTTAAAAGAGCCACGTTTTTCAGTCACCGCTAAAGAGTGGATTAATGCGGTTCCCGCAAGCCAAGGCATTAAAGAAGAGTTTTCTACTGGGTCCCAGAACCACCAGCCGCCCCAGCCGAGCTCATAATATGCCCACCAAGAACCGAGCACAATCCCGAGTGTTAAAAACACCCAAGCAGCAATCGTCCAAGGGCGTGACCATCTAGCCCAAGCTGAGTCTAATTTACCCGTCATTAATGAGGCAATCGCAAAGGCAAAGGCAACAGAAAAACCAACATATCCCATATAAAGTAATGGAGGGTGGAAAATTAAGCCCACATCTTGCAACATTGGGTTGAGTTCTCTGCCATCTACTGGGAAATCAGGGAATGTACGGGTAAATGGATTCGAGGTAAATAATACGAAGAGTAAAAAGCCGATGCTAATAATCCCCATAATACCTAATACACGAGCTACTGCTTCTTGTGGCAAGTGTTTGCTAAATAAGGCTACAGCTGCACCCCAAAGTGTTAATAACCAAATCCAAAGTAATAATGAGCCCTCATGTGAACCCCAAACTGCAGATAAACGATAATAAATCGGCAAGCTTCTGTTAGAGTTATTCACCACATATTGCACACTGAAATCATTGACAGCAAACAGATAGAACAATGCTGCAAACGCAATGGTTAAAGTAAAAAATAAACCATAAGTCATTGGACGAGCCAATGACATAAGTTGAGGATGACCTTTTTCAGCTCCCCATAATGGGAGAATGGCTAAAAAGAATGAAACGGCAAGGCTTAAAGCAAGCGCATAATTTCCTAATTCAGCAATCATTAGCGACCTTCTTGCGATTTTTGCTGGGTTTCTTTATAACGACGATCGGCTTCACTCTCGCCTTTTAGTTCTGCCCCCATTGGTTTATGCATTTTCTGCATTTTCTCACCCAATTCTGGCGGCACATAATTTTCATCATGTTTAGCAAGCACTTCTGTTGCTTCTAACAAGGTTGGTTCTTTTAACACACCTTGCGCAACAATACCCTGTCCCTCACGGAAAAGATCTGGCAGAATACCTTCGTACTCTACTGTAATTGATGGACCAATATCATTCACATCAAAGCGAACTTTGAGACTTTTCGGATCTCGACTAACAGAGCCTTCAACCACCATACCACCAACACGAATACGTTGCCCAACTTCAGGTTTTTGATCAGGATTTCCGTCTTTCCCTTCTACAACTTCCGAAGGGGTATAAAATAAATCAATATTTTGGCGAAGTGCATAAAGCACCAAACCTGTCGCAATTGAAATACCTAAAATCACAAAGATGATGATCGAAAGTCTTGATTTACGTCTTGGATTCATAGCGTATTTCCTTTATTTGCTTGGTTTAAACGGGCTTCACGTTGTTGCTCGCGTAACACTTCTTTTAATACTGCTTTACGCCCCTTGACGCTTTGTATCGCCAAAATGATCATTGCCACGAGGCTAATGCCATAGGAAAGCCACACATAAAAACCGTAGCCTCCCATATTGATAAAATCACTCCAACTTTGGAAAAACATTTTCCGCTCCCTAAAATAAAAATAAAAAACTATTTCAGCTTACTTGCTAACTCTTTTACCCATGGACGTTTACTGTCTTCTTTTAGCAATTCAACGCGGTAACGCACAAGCGTAAACCAAATGGATAAAAATAAAAATCCCAAAATACATAAAATCAGTGGAATTAACATCGGCGTTGCAATCGACGGTTTTTCAAACTTCGTGATACTTGCCCCTTGATGTAAGGTATTCCACCACTCTACAGAAAAGTGAATAATTGGTAAATTCACCACACCAACAATACACAAGATACCCGCTGATTTTGCGCCCACGGCACGATCAGAAAATGCCGAATAAAGCGCTAATACACCGATATATAAGAAGAAAAGAATGAGTTCTGCAGTTAAACGCGCATCCCATACCCACCAAGTTCCCCACATTGGTTTACCCCAAATTGCACCTGTTACCAAGGCAATAAAGGTAAACATTGCACCGATCGGTGCCATGGCTATCATTGAAAGATGAGCGGCTTTAATTTGCCAAACTAACGCAATAATGGCAGCCACAGCCATAGAACCATACACACCCATTGACCAAATCGCTGCCGGCACATGGACATACATAATTCGGAAACTATTGCCTTGCTGATAATCTGCCGGAGCATAAGCTAAACCCCAAACGATTCCAACAGCCAATAATAAAACCGCAATCACACCAAAAAATGGACTTAATTTGCCACATAAATGATATTGGGTTTCATGTTTTGCGTAAGGATGTAACCACTTCCACATAAAAGATCCTTAATTCAAAAAATAAAAAACAGTTAAAAATCTGACCGCACTTTCACCGTCATGATGATTAATTATCTAAACTAATTCGTAGTGCAGCGGCAATCGCAAAAGGCGATAAGGTTATCGCGCCAGCCAAAATTGCACCTAAAATAGCAAGCTGTCCACCATAAGGGAGATTTAATGCTGCGGCATCTAAAATTGCTGAAGCAAAAATTAAAACCGGAATGAATAATGGTACCACAAGTAAACTCAGCAATACGCCACCTTTACGCAATCCCACCGTTAATGCCACACCAATTGCACCAATGCAGCTTAAAATCGGCGTGCCCACTAAGAGTGTAAGCACCAATGCCCACCAAATATTCACTTCTAATGAGAGCAATAAAGCCGCGATGGGTGACAGTAAAATTAACGGCAAACCCGTTAATAGCCAGTGTGCAACAACTTTTGCGAGTGCCGTTAGGGCTAAAGGTTGAGCCGTAAGCATCAATTGTTCTAAAGAGCCATCAATAAAGTCATCTCGGAATAAGCGTTCAAAAGACAGCAACGCAGAAAGCAATGCCGCAACCCAAGCAACCCCGGGTGCAATGCGAGAAAGTAGTTTAGGATCCGGCCCAATGACTAATGGAAATAGCGTGATGACGATCAAAAAGAACCAAAGCGGATTTAAAATTTCCGCTTGCTTACGGGTCGCAATCTTCAGCTCTCGCTTTATAATCTGTAAAAATATCATAAAAATCTAAGGGTTATATTTATAATCAGCAAGATTGATTTTCTTTAATAGGCTACTTGGTACTTCTTGATGACTCGTTAAAATCACCATTCCACCTTTTTTAGCATGATTTTCAAAAAGTGTGGTCAAAACTTCAACCCCTTTTTTGTCTATTGCTGTAAAAGGTTCATCCAAAATCCAAAGTGGTGCTTCCGAGATCCATAATCTCGCCAAGGCAATGCGCTTTTGCTGACCAGCTGAAAGTTGAGCTGCCGGTAAATCTTCGCGACCGAGTAAGCCCACTGTTTCCAACACATCCCATAAAATATCGGTGCCTTGCTGGCTTTGACTAATCTGCTGATAAAATTTTAAATTTTCCCATGCCGTTAATTCAGGCTTTACGCCAGAATGATGGCCGAGATAAAGTAGCTGATGATGGTATTCTTCGCGTTGTTTGGTAATCTCGTCTGAATTCCACCGCACTTTACCTTCTACAGGCTGTGCAAGGCCGGCTAAAATCCGCAATAAACTTGTTTTGCCGATACCATTGTGCCCTTCAATTTGCACGAAATCACCGCTTTGAAAGTGCAGTGAAAGATCAGTAAACAATACGCGATCGCCACGTTGACACGCTAATTGTTCTAATTGAAGTTGATAAGCAGGAAACATAGTCTCAGCCTTAAAAATAAAACCTTGTTAAAAATCAGCGGGTATTCTACCACAAGGGGAAATTTTGACGAGATTTTAAGGGCTAAAAGGCATAACTATTTAGAAGTAGATCGGTGTGTTTATTGATTTAAAACAAATTAAGCTTTTCTAGTCTATTCATCGGATAATCAAATAATTAAAAGATTTACTGATCTAAATCAAATTTTCTGCTACTATTTAGTTACTTTTTGATGTTGTTTTATCAAAAATATTACCTTAACTTCATTTAAAAAAGGAACATATTATGTCTTATACTCTACCTGAATTAGGTTACGCTTATGATGCGTTAGAACCACATTTTGATGCACAAACAATGGAAATTCACCACACTAAGCACCACCAAGCTTATGTAAACAATGCAAATGCGGTGTTAGAAACTTTACCTGCTGAATTTTCTGAAATGTGCTCAGGTCAATTAATCAGCCAATTAGACAAAATCCCAGCTGAAAAACGTACTGCGTTACGTAACAATGCAGGTGGTCACGCAAACCACAGCTTATTCTGGAAATCATTGAAAAAAGGCACCACTTTACAAGGTGATTTAAAAGCAGCTATCGAGCGTGATTTCGGTTCTGTAGAAAACTTCAAAGCTGAATTTGAAAAAGCAGCGGCGACTCGTTTCGGTTCTGGTTGGGCATGGTTAGTGATCAACCAAGGCAAATTATCTGTTGTTTCTACCGCAAACCAAGATTCTCCATTAATGGGTAAAGAGATCGCAGGTTGTGAAGGTTTCCCACTTTTAGGTTTAGACGTTTGGGAACACGCTTATTACTTGAAATTCCAAAACCGTCGTCCAGACTACATCAAAGAATTCTGGAACGTAGTAAACTGGGATTTCGTTGCAGAGCGTTTTGCTAAAAAATTAGCAGATTGTGGATGTGCAGCTAAATAATAGCTTCTAAAAATATATAAAAAATCGCCTATTTTTAGGCGATTTTTTTTATTGGTTAAATCCAGCGTCTCACTTTTTTCTTGTAAGCCAAATAAGAGTCACCAAACTTCTTCTCAAGCCAGTATTCTTCAGGTTTAATTTGCCATTGTGTGATGAGATAAACAAAAAGAAAAACACCTAAAAAACTGACCGCACTTTGCAAATAAACTGCCCACGCCACTAGCAAGCCCGCTAAACTTAAATACATTGGGTTGCGGCTAAAACGATAAATACCATCTACCACAAACACGTTGCTTTTTTCTAAGTGAATTGGATTGATATTCGCTTTACTTTTATAAAATTGCCAAAGGCTGAAAAAAACGATGACAGAAGAAACCGATACAATCAAATAAACTGCTAATGCATTGATTTTTAACGGATAAGGATTAGGCAAATATGCCATGATAAGTGCACAGCCAATAAAAATGATGGGTGGTGGCACAATAGGTTTCTGAATCATAAGATCAAAAATCCAATAAAAAAGCCCGAGCAATTCGGGCTAATTAAAATATTACAGATTATTTAATTTCATCTGCGCCATTTGTTTTTCTAACGGGTTACCGCTTTTTTGTGCATTCTCAAAGCTTGCCTTAGCACCATTCACATCGCCTTTTGCGACTTGAATATCGCCCGCTAAAAGATCTTTACGTGCACTGAAGCCTTGGCTTTTCACTTGATTTAGACTTGCTAATGCGGCATCAAATTGACCTTGTTGGAATTGCACGGCAGATAAACGAAGCGCTGCAAGAGACGTTAAGATATCATCTTGTGATTGAGCAATCGCTTGTTTCAAGCTATTTTCAGCAGATACGTAATCTTGTTTTGCAACAAAACCTTTTGCTTGATCTAGTAAGCTAAATACCGCATAGCTAGTTTTATCATGCGCTTTCACAAATTCAGCCACTTTAGCTTGTTGTGCTGCGGCATCTTTGTTTGCTGTATAAACTAAGGCATCATATTCAGCAGACGCTTGCATAATTTGATTGGCTTGATAAGACTGCCAATAGCGCCAGCCCAACATCCCGCCTACACCAAGAATAAAAGCGGCAATAATGGTTTTGCCATTGTCTTTCCACCATTCTTTTAACTGGTTCAGTTCTTGTTCTTCTTCAATGGTATATGCCATTTTCCTATCCTTCTAAAATTAAAATTGGGCTTTTACGTGTTCAATTAAATTGGCCACATCAATGGTTTGTTGCTCAGCTGCGCCAAGTAAGTGTTTGACCACCACTTGATTATTTTGCACTTCGCTTTCACCAAGCACAAGGGCAAGGGTTGCACCTGATTTATCAGCGCGTTTAAATTGTTTTTTGAAATTACCGCCGCTGCAATGCAACATGGTGCTTAAGTGCGGTAATTCTGAGCGAAGTTTTTCAGCGAGTTGGAATGCGGCTAATGTTGTGCCTTCACCTTGATAAACAACGTAAATATCTACCGCACTTTTTACCGGAATCGATTTATTCACTTCTTGAACAAGTAGCACTAAACGCTCTAAGCCCATTGCGAAACCGACACCACTGGTTGCGTGACCACCAAGTTGCTCAACTAAGCCATCATAACGTCCACCACCACATACGGTGCCTTGTGCACCTAATGCAGATGTCACCCATTCAAATACGGTTTTATTATAATAGTCTAAGCCACGAACCAATTTTGGATTAATTTCATATTGAATGCCAACCGCATCTAATAAACCGCATAACTGCGCAAAATGCTCGCGACTTTCATCGTCTAAATAATCCAATAATTTTGGCGCGCCGTCCAATACATCTTGTAATGCTTGATTTTTAGTATCCAAAATACGTAATGGATTTTTTACAAGACGTTCTTTCTCCTCTTCGCTCATTAAATCTTGGTGATTTTCTAAGAAAGCCACTAATGCAGAACGATAGTTTACACGTGCTTCTAATGAACCAATCGAATTTAATTGAAGAGAAACATGTTGATCAATCCCTAACGCTTTCCACAAACGCGCCGTTAAAATAATTAACTCGGCATCAATTTCAGGGGTTGCGATACCAAAGACTTCTACACCCGCTTGGTGGAATTGACGATAACGACCTTTTTGTGGACGCTCATGGCGGAACATCGGCCCCATGTACCATAAACGTTGTTCATTGTTGTAAATCCAACCATGTTCAATCGCAGCACGCACACATCCGGCTGTACCTTCAGGACGAAGTGTTAATTGCTCATCATTATCCCAGAATGTGTACATTTCTTTTGAGACAACATCGGTTACTTCACCGATTGCACGAGCAAATAATGGCGTACTTTCTACGATTGGCATACGCACTTCTGAATAGCCGTAGCTGCTTAAAATTTGGCGAACCTGTCCTTCAATCCATTGCCAAAGTGGAGATTCAGTTGGAGAGCAGTCGTTCATCCCACGAATTGCTTGAATATTTTTTGCCACGAGTTTTCCTTAAATAATTCGATTTTTTGGATCTTGTTGTGCAACTTTTGCACGAATTTTAGCTTCTAATTGGTCAATAATCGCGTCGTTATCAAAACGTTCTTTTTGACGCTCGCCATCTAAATAATAACCGCTTTTCTTATTACCACCGGTCACGCCAAGGTCAGACACTAATGCTTCACCCGGGCCATTTACCACACAACCAATAATAGACACATCCATTGGGGTGATAATATCTTCTAAACGTTGTTCCAGTGCATTCACCGTGCCGATCACATCAAACTCTTGACGAGAACAAGTTGGACAAGCAATAAAGTTAATCCCACGAGAACGAATACGTAACGATTTCAAAATATCAAAACCAACTTTGATTTCTTCTACAGGATCGGCGGCTAAAGAGACACGTAAGGTATCACCAATACCTTCTGCCAACAGCATACCTAAACCAATTGCAGATTTTACCGCACCTGCACGTGCGCCACCTGCTTCCGTAATGCCTAAATGTAACGGCTGTTTAATGGCTTTTGCCAGTAAACGGTAAGCTTCCACCGCAAGGAAAACATCAGATGCTTTTACGCTCACTTTAAATTGATCGAAGTTTAAACGATCTAAAATTTCAACATGGCGTAATGCTGATTCTAATAAAGCTTCAGGTGTTGGCTCGCCAAATTTCTCTTGGATATCTTTTTCTAATGAGCCAGCATTTACACCGATACGGATCGGGATATTTTTATCACGCGCGCAATCCACCACTGCACGAATACGATCTTCACGACCGATATTGCCTGGATTAATACGTAAGCAATCCACCCCATATTCAGCCACTTTTAATGCAATGCGATAGTCAAAATGAATATCCGCCACTAATGGCACATTCACTTGCTGTTTAATGATTTTAAAGGCTTCGGCGGCATCCATGGTCGGAACAGAAACACGCACGATATCTGCGCCGACACGTTCCAACGATTTAATCTGTGCAACGGTCGCTTCAACATCAGTTGTGCGAGTATTTGTCATGGATTGTACGGCAATCGGTGCGTCACCACCGATTGGTACATTGCCCACATAAATTTTTGTCGATTCACGACGTTTGATAGTAGGTTTTACTGCTGACATTCTTTCGTAAATTATTCGTTAAGGTTTTGGTAATTTAAATTTAGCCACACGGCCATCAACGGTAAGCGGATACGCTTCGCCTTTATAAGTAATGCGAACGTTACCCGGCGCACCGATAATCAATGCATAGTCATTACCATTAAAAGTTAAGACTTCGCCTTGTTTATATTCTTTTTGCGCTAATACTTTACGGTTTTGGTCTTTCACACTAATCCAGCTTGAATTCTTTGTGATCTCAATAACGAGATCGCCTTTCGCTGTGGTTGGAGCTTCAGAAATAGCGGGGTTTTCAACCGCACTTTGTGTATCAGGCACGGTTTTCTCTGTTGTTGGTTCGGTGTTAGGTAACGTTTGTTCCACAACAGGTGCTTGCGCTTGTTCAACGGTAGGTGCTGAAGTTGCTGCGGTTGAAACTTCTGCGTTTACTGTTTGAGCTTGATTTTCTTGAGTAGTTGAAACAGCGGGTTCAGCAGCGGCATTATTTGTTGTTTCCGCTACTGGCGTAGTTCCATTGTTTGACACCGCAGGCTGGCTATTTATTGTTACTGGAATTTTATTCGAATGAGTAACTGGCACCTCTGCTGTTTTTTCTTTTTCAACGTAGGTTTGGACTAAATTATCACGTTCTTCGTTTGATTTTTGATAATTTTGCCACCACCATAAGCCAGTCATTCCCACAGCAGCGAGTAAAATAATAGTTGTGAGTGTGCCTACCCAACGGCTGTGAGATGAATATTGGTTAACTGAAAGAGTCGCACGTGCATTTTTACTTAAATCATTTTTGTGTGCTTCACCAAAAGTTAAATGAGCCCATTCAGCATCAGGAATACGTAAAAATTTCGCATAACTACGAACGTAACCTCTCAAAAAGGTTGAAGGGACATTTTTTTGGACAAATTCATTATTTTCTAATTTTGCCAAAATGCCTGGACGTAAAGAAATGGCCTTTGCCACATCTTCTAAAGAAAGATTTAATGCTTCGCGTGTTTGGCGAAGTTTATCCCCAAAGGAGATTTCAGTTGTTTCAGTTTGTTCGACGATTGTATTCATAGGAATAAAAATAGAGAAATAGAAATAAAAAACTAAATACCAAATTTTAAAGTCGAAAGGGGCTTTTGGCAATGATTATTTGAGCGCACGGAGCTTTTCCGCTCTGGAAGGATCAACTTGGCGCAATTTCTCCAATGCTTGGTGATAAACATCGGTTTGTTTTCCGGCAAAAGCACAAAGTGCCATATTTTCGTAAGTATCGGCTTGATGATAATAATTCGGTGCAGCGAGTGCAGCATTAAATTGTGAATAAGCTTGTTCAAACTCACCTTGCCCACATAAAAAAGCACCGAAGTTGTTATACACATCACCTTGCTTATCATCTAACTTAATCGCCTGTAAATAAGCTTGCTTCGCTTTTTCCGTATCGCCTTGTAATTGATAAAAATGCGCAAGTGCCGAGTGCACAAGATAATAGCGTTCATCATGTTCAAAAGCTTTATCTAAATTCAGTTTTGCTTGAACAAAATCCTCTTGTTGCAGATAGCCTAATGCCAATTCAACGCGCGCTTTTGCTGCTTGTTGTTTATTAAAATCAACAGAAGACTGAGAGACGCAAGCAGAAAAAACAAAAGGAAAAATGAGCGCACTTAGAATGTTAATTGGGATTAATTTCATCTTATCACTCCTCTATCTTATCACTCTTATCCAGGCCATTTTTCCTTTACAAGTATTGTTATATTTAGCTTAGTTAACAGCTTTTATGTCAATACCTTCGCCAAACTTACGCTTCATTGCTGTACGTTTGGTTCGGTCGATCACATCCCCCGCCAACTGACCACAAGCGGCATCAATATCATCACCACGAGTTTTGCGCACAATTACCGTAAAACCGTATTCCATTAATGTTTTTTGGAAACGATCGACACGGCTATTTGAGCTTTTACCATAAGGCGCTTCTGGGAACGGATTCCATGGGATCAAGTTAATTTTACACGGGGTATTTTTTAACACTTGAGCTAATTGATGCGCATGCTCTGTACCATCATTCACATGATCTAATAACACATATTCAATAGTCACTTTACCATGGTTAGCATTTGATACTTCTAAGTATCTGTGCACCGAATCCATCAACATTTTGATGTTATATTTTTTATTGATCGGCATAATTTCATCACGCAATTCATCGTTCGGTGCGTGAAGTGAAATGGCTAATGCTACATCAATCTTTTCGCGTAACATATCGAGTGCAGGCACGACTCCTGAAGTGGATAACGTCACGCGTCGTTTAGATAATCCATACGCGAAATCATCTAGCATAATTTCCATCGCGGGTACAACATTGGCTACATTTAACAATGGTTCACCCATACCCATCATTACCACATTGGTAATAGGACGTACACCCGTCACACCAAAATTACCGATAATTTTTGATGCACGCCAAACCTGACCGATAATTTCAGACACTGTTAAATTACGGTTAAAGCCTTGCTGTGCTGTTGAACAGAAGGTACAAGCTAACGCACAACCCACTTGAGAAGAGACGCAAAGCGTCGCACGATCTGCTTCAGGAATATAGACCGTTTCAACTTGCTGTTCACCTACCTGCATCGCCCATTTAATGGTACCATCCGCAGAGCGTTGCTCAACCGCCACTTCTGGCGCTTTAATTTCCGAGACCGCTTTTAATTTTTCTCGTAATTTTTTATTAATATTGGTCATATTGTCGAAGTTATCTTCGCCAAAATGATAAATCCATTTCACTAATTGATCCGCACGAAATGGTTTCTCGCCTAATTCAGCAAAAAACTCACGCATCTGCTGACGCGTTAAATCCATTAAGTTAATCTTTTTTGTATTCGTTTCGGATGAAAGGGGTTGTTCTAACATAAAGCCTCGTTATTACACATTACGGCGATGATGTTACTCATAATTGAGCAACAAAAAATTCGCATATTAAAAATGAGCCGAGATTTTACAGATTTACCGACAGATAAGCTAGCAGATTTAAAAAACAACGAAAATTTTGACCGCACTTATTTGCGATCCGCATCGCAAAAATCAAAAAAATGAAAGGGAAAAGTGCGGTTAAAAAAACTTCGAATTTTTTATCTTTCATACATCCCAAACCCCTACAAAAACTGATAGAATGTGCACTTCGTTTTATTCTCTGAGTTAGCTATATTGAAGATATGTTAAAAAAAGTTCTTTCTGTATTGTGTTTAGTACCCGCAGTCGCAACGGCACAATCTTATATCGTATATGATTTCACCCATGATAGAGTGCTCGAAAGTAGCTCACCTAATCATGTGCAACCTATCGCATCCGTCACCAAGTTAATGACAGCGAATGTGTTTCTTGAAAATAATCGAAACGCAAATTGTACTGCATCGATTACTGACGATGATTATGATTACATTAAAGGCACACATACAAAATTACCAAAATACACGCCAATTTCTTGTAATGAATTATTAAAAGCAATGCTTGTTCATTCTGATAACTATGCTGCCCATGCACTTTCTCGCTCTGCGGGCATGAGTCGTTTGCAATTTATCCAAAAAATGAATGAGAAAGCACGAGAATTAGGCATGCGCTCTACTCGCTTTTCAGACAGTTCAGGTTTATCTGATAGCAACATTTCAAGTGCAATGGATTTAGTTAAGCTAGCCAAATACTCGCTCAATAAAGCACAAATCAAAAATCTTTCTAATATGCCAAGTGCCTTCATTCAAGCTGGCGGACGCAGCGTTTTTGTTAAAAACACCAATAAATTAGTGCGTGAAGAAGTGTTTGATGCAGCAATTAATAAAACCGGCTATATTCGCGAATCTGGCTATAATTTAGTTTTCGTGAATAAAAATCCATGTAATCACTCTACCATCGGTGTGATCAGTTTAAATAACCATTCATCTGCGTTTCGTACTAACTTTACCAAAGGAAAATTAGAACAATACGGTTGTATCGCAGGGCGTAGCATGCACAACTTTACCGTTGATGAAGCCCAATATGAAGAAGGCTATGATGAAGCAGGTATGGATCGTCTAATCCAACAAGTTGGTGGTTAATTGTTTCAAAAAAGAGCGGTCAATTTTGCACAAAATTTTCCGCTTTTTAAGTTTAATCACCTATCGATTTGATAATTATTTTCATTTAAAAAGCTTGTAAAAAATGATATTATTATGCAGAATGCTAATTCATCATTATTTTTAAGGAGATCTCATGAAGCATTTATTTAAAAGCCTATCTGTTATCGCTCTAGGTTTAGCAGCTTTACAAGCCGAAGCGAAATTTAAAGTGGTGACCACATTTACGGTTATTCAGGATATCGCACAAAATGTTGCGGGCGATGCCGCGACGGTGGAATCTATCACCAAACCTGGTGCAGAAATTCACGAGTATGAACCGACCCCTAAAGATATTGTAAAAGCTCAATCTGCTGATTTAATTTTATGGAACGGATTAAATTTAGAGCGTTGGTTTGAGCGTTTCTTCCAAAATATCAAAGATAAACCAGCCGTTGTGGTAACCGAAGGCGTCACGCCACTTTCTATTTATGAAGGCCCTTATAAAGATGCCCCTAACCCACACGCTTGGATGTCGCCATCTAATGCGTTGATTTATGTCGAAAATATCAAAAATGCATTAGTTAAATACGATCCGCAAAATGCTGATACTTATCAAAAAAATGCAGCGGCGTATGCAGAAAAAATCAAACAGCTCGATAAACCTTTACGTGAAAAACTCTCACAGATTCCTGCCGACCAACGTTGGTTAGTGACCAGTGAAGGCGCCTTTAGTTATTTAGCGAAAGATTACGATCTCAAAGAAGGCTATTTATGGCCAATTAACGCTGAACAACAAGGTACACCTCAACAAGTACGTAAACTGATCGATTTAGTGAAAAAAAATCACATTCCAGTGGTATTTAGTGAAAGTACCGTGTCAGCCAAACCTGCTCAACAGGTAGCGAAAGAAAGCGGTGCTAAGTACGGCGGCGTACTTTATGTCGATTCCCTTTCTGCTGCTGATGGCCCTGTACCAACTTATATTGACTTACTGAATGTCACTGTATCCACCATAGTCAAAGGATTTGAAAAATAATGACTGAACTGTCCGCTTCTATTTCCGTTAATGACGTAACCGTGCGTTACAACAACGGGCACACTGCAATTTATGATGTTACCTTTGCATTACAAGGGGGAACCATCTGTGCTCTTGTCGGCGTAAATGGGAGCGGAAAATCAACGCTATTCAAAAGCATCATGGGCTTAATTAAACCACAACAAGGCAATATTTCGCTTTGTGGTTTGCCAATTAATCGAGCTTTGAAACAAAATTTGGTTGCCTATGTGCCGCAAGCGGAAGAAGTCGATTGGCAATTTCCAGTCTCCGTTTATGATGTTGTCATGATGGGACGCTACGGCTACATGAATTTCCTACGCATTCCAAAGGCTGAAGACAAACAAAAAGTGCTCGAAGCCATGCAACGAGTAAACATCGAACATTTGGCAGAACGACAAATCGGCGAGCTTTCTGGTGGACAGAAAAAACGCGTATTTTTAGCTCGCGCGTTAGCACAACAAAGTAAGATTATCTTACTCGATGAGCCTTTTACAGGTGTGGATGTTAAAACTGAAAATGCTATTGTGGAACTCCTTCGCCAATTACGTGCTGAAGGCCATTTAATTTTAGTTTCTACCCACAACTTGGGTTCTGTACCCGATTTCTGTGATCAAGTGGTGATGATTAACCGTACTGTGATTGCTGCCGGTAAAACAGAAGATACATTCAATCAGCATAATTTGGAAAAAGTCTTTGGTGGTGTATTACGACACGTCAAATTATTAGGTGAAGATCTGCATAATGATGAAGATAAACGTGCTGTCACCGTGCTTACGGATGATGAACGTCCCGTTGTCTTCTATGGTGAAACCAAAAATGATCCGCCCGCAACGGCTGTAAAATCCTGTCGTCTGCCTCCGTCTGACAAGGAATAAGTCATGCTTGAATATTTACTGGAACCTTTCTCCTATGAATATATGCAAAAAGCTATGTGGATAAGTGCCGCAGTCGGCGGCATTTGTGCCTTTCTTTCTGCCTATTTAATGTTGAAAGGTTGGTCATTAATTGGCGATGCGCTTTCTCATTCCGTGGTACCTGGTGTAGCGATTGCTTATGCCTTTTCACTCCCCTATGCTTTAGGTGCTTTTTTTGCAGGTATTTTGGCCGCACTTTCCATTTTGTGGATCAAATCCATTTCTAAACTCAAAGAAGATGCCGTTATCGGCTTTATTTTCAGTACCTTTTTTGCCTTGGGATTGCTGATTATTTCCCTTAATCCGACCTCAATAAACGTGCAAAATATTATTCTCGGTAATATCCTCGGGATTGCCGATGAAGATATTTATCAAGTAGCCATCATTATGTTGATTTGCTTGGTCTTATTGCTTATTTTTTGGAAGGATCTGTTACTGATTTTCTTTGATGAAACGCAAGCAATTACAGTTGGACTTTCACCACTGTTTTACAAAGTTCTCTTTTTTACACTCTTGAGTGCTTGTGTCGTTGCGGCATTACAAACTGTCGGGGCGATTTTAGTGATTGCGATGGTAATCACACCAGGCGCAACCGCCTATTTACTTACTGACAAGTTCAAAACTCTTATCAAAATTGCCGTAGCATTAGGCGCAATCACTGGTTTTGTCGGTGTCTATTTAAGCTATTATCTCGATGGAGCCACAGGTGGTGTCATCGTAACATTACAAACTTTGTTATTTTTATTAGCTTTTCTATTCTCGCCAAAATACGGATTAATGAGTCAAAAACGACGTAAGGCGGTGGTTCATGACTGAAATATTCACTATTTTCGCTGAGCCATTTCAGTTTGACTTTATGCAAAATGCGCTACTCACCGCATTAGTGGTTGCCGTTATCTGTGCGCTACTCTCTTGCTATTTGGTATTGAAAGGATGGTCATTGATGGGAGACGCTATTTCCCATGCCGTCCTCCCAGGTATTGTTTTAGCTTTTTTAGCTGGTATTCCATTAGTGATTGGTGCCTTTGTCTCAGGTATTGCCTGTGCCTTAGGAGTGGGTTATTTAAAAGAGAACAGCCGTATCAAAGAAGATACCGCGATGGGGATTGTATTTTCGGGGATGTTTGCCATTGGTTTGGTGCTGTTCACTAAAATCCAAACTTCACAACATCTCACACACATCTTATTCGGTAACGTATTAGGTGTAAGCCGACAAGAGGTGATTCAAACGGCTATCATCGCCTTGATCATTTTTATTTTGCTTGGATTAAAGCGTCGTGATTTCCTTCTTTACTGCTTTGACCCTAGCCATGCCCGTGTTGCAGGTCTTTCGCCTAAATTATTGCATTATGGACTACTCACCCTGCTTGCGCTCACCATTGTGAGTACGATGCAAGTCGTTGGGGTGATTTTGGTTGTAGCCATGCTAATTGCACCGGGCATCACCGCACTAACCCTAACAAATCGCTTCGATAAGATGCTTATTATCGCTATCACCAGTGCTGTAACTGCAAGCCTACTAGGCGTGCTACTTAGCTATCATTTTGATGCGTCCACTGGTGCATGCATTATTTTGTTACAAGCTTTATTTTTCTTAATTGCCCTGGTTTATAGCAAAATAAAAGTACGGTTAAATTTCTAAATAAAAAAGCTAACATTTCTGTTAGCTTTTTATTAAAAGTTTATTTGCAAGTTGATAAACCTGTTTAATCCCTTTGGTTTCTAGACTCCAAGTACTAAGCTCAACTCTGATTAATTCTGGATATTTCTTACTTATATCTCGTAAAGCATTACCAACCGATTTTCTAACATATTCACTAGGATCATCTCTTAACGCAGCTAATCTTCTAATAGCTTCATTTGGATTTGCCTTGAAATATGGTCTCCCAGTCCATATTCTCAAGCCCTCAGTAACTGCTCTTCTTGTATTATGATTACTATTCTTTAACCAATCATCTATAACAGGAAGAGCTTTTTCGTATCCAATTATTTTACAAAACTCATCAAATGATTTTGCCAATACTTCTTGAACTCGCCAGTTGCTGTCTTTAGATACCTCATCTCTTAAAAACATTAAGATGTTTTTATCCTCGGATAAGTATCCAAAAAGAAATACACTATACATTCTTACTTGATACACTTCAGACTGATATGACAAAAATGCCAATTTTTTGATGAATTCACTATCATTAGATTTATAATCAGTAAACGCTCTTTTTTCTTCCTCTTTGAAACCGTTTTCTATTGAAGAAAATTCTCTTTCTAGGCTTTCAATATATTCATTCAAATGAAGGTCACCTCGCTCATAAAAAATCAAATTTTAACAGATAAAAGTGTTAGAGTTTCATAATGCGCTGTATGCGGGAACATATCAAATAATTGAATTTGAGTAAGTTTATAATTGGTTAGATGCTGCAAATCTTTTCCCATGGAAATCGCGTTGCAACTAGAATAAAGAATAAAGTGCGGTTGCATTTCATTGAGAAATTCAGCGAGTTCCTTTCCGATGCCTCGACGAGGCGGGTTGACGATCACCAAATCCGGTTTATTTTCATCTTGTGCTAAAGCAAAATTAGCGGCATCCAAAGATTGAAATTTAACGTTACTTAGCCCTAATACCTGAGCGGATTGAGCCGCCGCTTGGATAGCGGATAGCGAAATTTCAATTCCCGTTAATTCTACTTCTTGTTGATGTTTATCCTGCAAAGCTTTAGCACAATGAAGTCCAAAGCCTCCAACGCCACAAAAGAGATCCCAAAGTTTAGTAATCGGCAAATCTTGTACCCAATCTTGTGCTGTTGCATATAATCCTTGCGCTACAAGTGGATTTGTTTGGAAGAAACCTTGAGGACGAATAAACAACGGAATACCATTAAAACTTTCCGATAAAGTATGTTGATCCGTCAAAAAGATTTCTTTCTCACCTTCTAAGATCGCAGCGTGTTGAGGTTGGATATTCACACTCACCACTTCAAGTTGTGGTAATTTTTCCAATAAGCCTGCAAATTCACGTTGAATTAACGGCAATTTAGTTTCTGAACGCAATACAAAACGCAGCATCAATTTTTTTGTATGTTGGCTTTCTGTAAGCAGAATATATTTCAGCTCACCTTTTTGCTTAGCTACGTTATAAGGGACTAAACCCGCGCGTCCAATAAAATCTTTTAGAATCGGAAAGAGTTCAGCAAAGCGTTGCGGATAAAGCGAGCAATCACATAAATCCACCGCACTTTGTGGATCATTCGGGTCTTGAAAAATACCTAGAATGGGACGTTCCACCGCGCCACTTATAACCATTTTCGCTTTATTACGAAAAGCTGACTCGGAGGAATAAAAAGGCGGATGCCAAATTAAATCATCACAATCTAATTTGGCAAGTTGTTGTTTAAGATGCTCTTCTTTCTTAGCAAGTTGCTGCGCATAAGGCATTTCAAGCCATTGACAAGAACGGCAATTGCCTTTTTGATAATGATGGCAATCAATCATTTAGAAGCAAGCCACTCTTGTTGAAGTGCGGTCAGTTTTTGATGATTTTCAATCCAACGTGAAGTTTTGGTGAGTTCTGACCAATCAAAGGATTTTTGTTTAAAGAGTGATTTCAAACGTTCTTGGCGTGCTACAAAATGCTCTGTGGTCTCCTCTAACTTCAGATTATCAAGCACTTGAATGACACCTTCTCGTTCATTACAAAGCAATAATAAGTCACAACCAGCCTTCAAGGCTTTTTCACTGCGAGCCACAAAATCGCCCATAAAGCCTGCGCCTTTCATGCCTAAATCATCAGAGAAAATCGCCCCTTGGAAGCCTAACTCTTTACGCAAAATCTCTTTTAACCAATAAGTCGAGCCGCTTGCTGGCTGGCTATCACATTGCGTATAAATCACGTGAGCCGGCATAATCGCATCAAGCTTACTCTGTTGAATTAATTGCTGGAATGGCAAAATATCATGATTAAAAATCGTCTCTTTTGCACGCTCATCATAAGGGGTTTCAAGATGAGAATCGGCTAAAACATGGCCGTGTCCCGGGAAGTGTTTTCCTGTTGTTGCCATGCCCGCTTGGTGCATACCATCTATAAAAGCAGCTGCCAAATTGACCGCACTTTTTACATCACAGCCAAAACTACGATCGCCAATCGCACGACATTCATGCCCCAAATCCAACACCGGAGCAAAACTCAAATCAATATCTAGCGCCACCATTTCAGCCGCCATTTGCCAACCCGCTTCTTTTGCTATTTGTTGTTGCTGAGTTGAATCCTTAACTAATGCCGCAAAAGCTTGCATCGCGGGGAGCTGAGTGAAACCTTCACGGAAACGTTGTACGCGACCACCTTCTTGATCGACCGTGATCAATAAAGGCTTTTTCACTCGTTGACGAATGGATTTAATTAGCGCTTGAACTTGCTGACGATCATAAAAATTGCGGGTAAATAAAATCAAACCGGCAACTAAAGGATGTTCCAGTAATTCAACTTCTTCTTGTTTGAGCTCATGACCTTCAAGGTCAATTAATAATGTGGACATAACCCTATTGTAAGTAAAGACGATAATTGCTACTTTCTGTGCTTGGTTTTGGTAGTTCAAACACTTTCTTTTCTTGAGGTTGCAATAAAATATTGCCTGATTGGCTTTCTTGCTGATTCGGCCAAACTTGCGTTACACCTTGTGTGTTATACCAATAAAGGTGGTAAAGCACATTGAGTTGTTGTGTAGTTTTATTTTTTAAGGCTGCGGTATTATCCGACAAATCGACGTCTAAAGCCGGTGCTAAATTTGCCGCCATATTTAAAATGGGTTTATTAGTTCCCACAATATTTGGCGCAGATGAACAAGCCGTTAAAAATAATACCGTCGCTGTAATGAGGATCTTTTTCATTATTTCGCCAACATTCTACCTAAAGGTTCACCACCAACAAGATGCATATGAATATGGAATACTTCTTGTCCACCATGTTTATTACAGTTCACAATTAAACGGTAACCGTCTTCGGCAATGCCTTCTTCTTTAGCAATTTTAGCCGCGACAGTAAACAAGCGACCTAAGGAAACTTCATCTTGTTCCGTCACATCATTAACCGTTGGAATCACTTTATTGGGGATAATCAAAATATGGGTTTTCGCTTGTGGTGAAATATCACGGAATGCGGTCACTAATTCATCTTGATAAACAATATTGGCAGGAATTTCTTTGCGAATAATTTTACTGAAAATGGTTTCTTGAGCCATGGTCTTCTCCTTGTTTTATATAAAAAAGTGCGGTCAAAATTTACCGCACTTTGCTTTTATTTTCCATCAGAAATTGATGATGAATGACATTTCAATCAACTTAGTGAGATGCACCTTCTTCTGAATCATCTTGATTAATAAAGGTGTTATTAATCTCAATTTGTGCTTTTTCACGTAATGCTTGCATTAACTGTCCTTGCAATTCACCTTGACGAGCAAGAACAAGTTGAGTGCTAAATTTCGCTAATTCTTGCTCACTTAAAGTAGGTTCTTCTACACGTTCAAGAGCAACCACAACTACATCACCTTTGCTGTTGCGAGCAACTTGATAAGCTACTTTACCATCTTGTGGTTTAGCAATAGCAAATACCCCCTCATAAAGCATTGGATCTTTATTATCCATTAACGTAAAGGTTTGTGGTTCACTAAAACTAATGCCTGCTGGTAATTTTGTAGGATCAGTAGATAGTGCTTTAACCGCTTGCTCTGCTTTTTCAGCTAATACTTTATCGGCTTTTTCACGTTTTAAGAATTGCTCAATCGTTGATTTTGCTTCATCAAGGCTTTGTAAACCTTCATCTTTGTGATCCACGACACGTACCACTACAAATTCATTTTCACCTACAGTTAATGGCTCAGAATTTGCACCGCCGTTTGCAATATCAGATTCAAAAATAGCAGAAGTCACATTTGGGAAATTTAATGCCGCAGGGACGTTATTTTTACCAAAGTAATCCGTTTCTTCCACTTTCACGCCTGCCGCTTCAGCTACCGCAGCTAATGAATCACTACTTTCTGCTGCTTTTTCACGAACCGCTTTTTCTACTGCTTGGAAACGGCTTTCTGCTAAGTTCTTACGTACAGTCTCTGCGATTTGTTCTTTCACTTCTTCTAAAGTACGTTCTTTACGATCTTGCACTAAAATAATATGGTAAGCCCCATCCACATTAACCGGTGTACTGTATTGACCAACATTTAACAATAATGCTGCATCTTCAAAGTTTTTCGGTAATTCGTTGTCTTTTACCCAACCTAATTCACCGCCTTGAGCACCAGAAAGTTTATCTAGGGATTTTGTTTTTGCTAACTCAGCAAAATCAGCACCTTTTTGCAGTTCTTGATAAACAGCATCTGCTTCTTTCTCAGTTGATAATTGAATATGTGCTAATTTTTGGCTAATGAATTGTGCTTTATTTTCTTGATAATATTGTGCAATTTGTGTTTCAGTGACAGGTTGTAATTTACCTAATGCATTTGCCGAAACACTAATATATTGCACTTTCGCTTGTTCAGGTTGAACAAGTGACTTCGCATTCGCATCGTAATACGCTTTAATTTCTTCGTCCGTTACTTTTTGTTTTGCAATTTCATCGGCTAATGGAAGAGTTGCAAGACGAGCGATACGTTTTTGGAAAAAGACTTGTGCGTTATCTTTTACTTGGGCTGGTACAACAAACTCACTGTCAGCCAAACCATTTTGCATTTGTTCAAGTGTTAATGCATTACGTAAAATAGCCGCATAAGTATCGGATGTTAAACCATTTTGAGTCAATAATTGTTGATAACGCGCGTTATCAAATTTACCGTTAGATTGTAAGTTAGGATCGCTCACAATCGCACGTTTGATCATCTCATCACTTACACCTAATTTTAATTCTTTGGCATATTGACGGATTAATTCTTGATCCACCAAACGTTGAATTAAATTTTGACGAAGTGCAGTTACAAATTCCACTGAGTCAGTTTTCGCTAGGAAGCTCTCGCCTTCTTGTTGAGCTCTAGCCTCAAACTCTTGGTTATAACGATTTAAGAAATCTTGTTGAGAGATAGTCTCGCCATTTACTTTTGCCGCAAAACTATCATTGCTGCTATACAGATAACCTGACATCCCACCAATCAAAAATGAAACTGGAATTAAAGCAAAGATCGCTTTTCCGATAAAGCTATGGGCGATGCCATGCATTTTTTCAATTAACATTCAATTATTACCCTTTTAAAAAAGACAAAGTTCGTAAGATTATAATCTAAAAGGCGAAAATTCGCACTTAAAAAACACCATGTTCGTGTAGGATTTTCACAGCCATGACTAATAACACTAAACCGCCAAAAATCTCTGCTTTGCTTTTGAATTTTTTCCCTAAAAAATGACCGCTCTTTACACCAATAAAAGAGATGACAAAGGTGATTAAACCAATGATGAAGACAGCCAACAAAATGTCCACAGAAAGAAAAGCAAAAGAGACACCAACAGCTAACGCATCAATACCCGTTGCCACACCAAGTGTTAGTAAGTGTTTTAAACTAATCAATGAGGGAGCAGGTTCATCATCTGAGCTCAGCCCTTCTCGAATCATATTCACACCGATAATCGCAAGTAAAGCAAAGGCAATCCAATGATCCCAATTTTGAATCATCTGACTAAATTGTAGCCCGACAACATAGCCGATTGCCGGCATAATGCCTTGAAATAGTCCAAAACAGCATGCAATGGCAAGCGCTTGTTTCCACCGAAAAGCGCGCATTGCCAAACCTTTGGAAATGGATACTGCAAACGCATCCATCGAAAGACCAAGCGCAATGACCCACAACATATGAAAAGTCATAACCTAAAACCTATTTTCCGATACAAAAAGAGCTGAAAATATTACCGAGTAAATCATCCGAGGTAAATTGCCCCGTAATTTCACTGAGATTAGCTTGTACTAAACGAAGTTCCTCTGCTAACAATTCACCCGCATGAAACTCGGTTAACTGGACTAACCCAATTTGTAAATGTTCGGCCGCTTTTTCTAAAGCATCGAGATGACGACGACGTGCTAAGAAGCCACCTTCCATGCCGGTTTGGAAACCCATCGCCTGTTTTAAATGCTCACGTAATAAATCTACGCCTTGATGCGTTTGAGCCGATAAACAAATGGTCGTTGTTCCATTTTCTTCTTTTATCCCAACTGCCTCACCGCTTAAATCTACTTTATTACGAACAATGGTTACCGGCATGTTATTCGGCAATTTTGATAAAAATTCTGACCGCACTTTTTCAATATTTTGGCTGTCAGGATCGCTGCTGTCTAACATTAAGATAATACGATCGGCTTGCTCAATTTCAGTCCACGCACGCGAGATTCCGATACGTTCAACTTCATCTGTCGCTTCACGAAGCCCTGCGGTATCAATAATATGTAAAGGCATGCCATCAATATGAATATGCTCACGCAACACATCACGCGTCGTTCCCGCAATATCTGTCACAATAGCCGCTTCTCTGCCCGCTAAAGCATTCAGTAAGCTTGATTTACCTGCATTCGGACGACCGGCAATCACCACTTTCATCCCTTCACGTAAAATCGAGCCTTGTTTCGCTTCGCTACGGACTAAATCAAGTTGATTGATAATTTCTCGTAATTTTGCTTCGATTTTACCGTCTGCCAAAAAGTCAATTTCTTCATCGGGAAAATCAATCGAGGCTTCCACATAAGTACGAAGATAAATGACGGAATCCACCAACTGATTCACTTTATTGGAAAATTCACCTTGCAATGATTTTAATGCTGAACGAGCGGCTTGCTCCGAAGTCGCATCAATCAAATCTGCAATGGCTTCTGCTTGAGCTAAATCTAATTTATCATTTAAAAAAGCTTGTTCAGAAAACTCACCTGGACGCGCAAGACGAATACCATCAAGTTGTAAAATTCGTTTTAGCAACAAATCTAATACCACCTGTCCACCATGGCCTTGTAATTCCAGTACGTCTTCACCAGTAAAGGAATTAGGTGATTTAAAATAAAGCGCAATGCCTTGATCTAAAACTGAGCCATCAGCATCTTTAAAAGGTAAATAATCTGCCATTCTTGGTTTAGGACATTTACCTAGTACCGCTTGTGCCACTTCAACCGCTTTTGGGCCGGATACACGCAAAATACCAATACCGCCACGTCCTGGTGCTGTCGCTTGTGCGACGATTGTTTCTTTCATAAAAACTCACTAAAAATTGACCGCACTTTTATCTGCGATAAAAAAATGAGAGGGCGCATTAATACGCCCATGTGATTATATATCAATCAATGATAGAAAAAAGGCATCTTTCGATGCCTTCTATTTGTTATTTTTTACGGGTATGTAACCCTTTTTTCTCTAAACCACGGTAGATCATTTGTTGTTGTACGATAGTGATTAAGTTAGATACTAACCAGTAAAGTACTAGACCTGCCGGGAACCAGAGGAAGAAGAACATGAAGATCAACGGCATGAAATTCATCACTTTTTGTTGCATTGGATCGGCAACTGGTGTCGGTGACATTTTTTGTAACAAGAACATTGATCCACCCATTAAGATTGGGAGAATGTAGTAAGGGTCTTGTGCCGATAAATCTTGAATCCAACCAAAGAATGGCGCATGGCGAAGTTCAACCGCTTCCATAAACGTCCAGTATAATGCGATGAAAATTGGCATTTGAAGGATTAATGGTAAGCAACCGCCAAGTGGATTTACTTTTTCTTCTTTGTAAAGTTTCATCATTTCTTGGCTCATACGTTGGCGATCATCACCAAAACGTTCCCGCATTTCTTGCATTTTTGGTTGCAACATACGCATTTTCGCCATAGAAGTGTATTGTGCTTTTGTAAGCGGATATAAAATCGCTTTCACCACTAAGGTTACACAAATAATTGCCACACCCCAGTTAGATACAATACTTTGAATGAACGTTAATAACCAGAATAATGGTTTTGCGATGAACCATGCCCAACCGTAATCAACGGTTAAGTCTAAGTGGTTAGCCACTTCAGCCATTTTGTTTTGTAATTTTGGACCAGTCCATAATGAGCTGGTAATTGTTTCTGTTGCACCCGCTGGAACAGATACCACTGGACCACGATAACCAATAGACGCAACGTTATTTTTGCTGTCTGTAATACTATAAAGTTGGTTATTTACATCTTGATTTGGGATCCAAGCTGATACGAAATAGTGTTGTAAAATAGCAACCCAACCTGCTTTGGTATCGATAGAAAGATTTTTATCTTTCATATCGCTGAAGCTGTATTTTTTGTAATTGGTTTCTGAAGAAGAATACGCACCACCGGTATAAGTAGGCATTGCCACGTTACCGCTGCTTTCAACTAATGTGTGTTTTAATTGGCCGTAAGGTTCAACTTCAATTGCACTACCACTTTGGTTCACAATTTCAAAGTTAACACCTACATCGTAACTATCACGTTTTAACACAAAGGTTTTACGATAAGTCACACCATCTTTTTCAAATGTTAATGGCACTGAAAGTTCATTTTGACCTTCTGCTAATTTGAAATTGTCGCCAGTAACTTGATATTGCGCGCGACCTGCTTTTGTATCGATCCCGTTTTTACCAATTAAACCGCTTTGTGCAATGTAAACATGCTCCTTTGTATCTTTTAACAAGACGAAAGGTTCTTTTGAACCTAATTCTGCATCATATTTTAATAGTTCAGAACTGATTACATCACCACCTAATGTATCCACTTTCAAACGGAGTACATCATTTTCTAATGTGATAATTTGACCTTTTGTTTGTGAATCTGCCACTACTTCAGCAGATGAAGAAGAACTTGCCGGGACATCAGAAGAGGCGGCTGTTGTTTGTTCCGTGGTCTGTTGTTGAACAGGTGGATTTTTATCAAGTTGCCATTGCTGATAAACAAGGAAAGAAATAAAGAGTAGTGCAAGCACTAATAGGCTACGTCTTGAGTCCATTATTTTTTCTCATCGTTATTATTAATCTTTTTCGGCGGAACAGGATCGAATCCACCGGCGCTTAAGGGGTGACATTTTAATACACGTTTTAGCGTAAGCCAACTACCTTTTAACAATCCATGTGTTTTTAACGCCTCAATACCATAGCAAGAACAAGTTGGCACAAAACGACAACGGGGCCCGATTAAAGGGCTAATCGCTACTTGATAAAACTTAATTAAAGCGATGAGGATTTTTGTGCCAAACGAATGTGACGTGCCCATAATTTATCCAAAGTTTGTAAAAACGTTTTATTATCAAGCTGACCAATGCCACGTTTCGCCACAAAGACAAAGTCACAAGAAGGCAAATTATGTTGAGATAAACGAAAACTTTCACGAACTAAACGTTTAATACGATTACGATCATGTGCTCGTTTAAGATGTTTTTTAGCCACAGTTAAACCTAAGCGTGGATGCTCAAGATTATTTTTGCGTGCGAGAATGGTAATTTCAGGGGTGCTTGCTCGAAACGGTTGTTCGAAGACATTTTTGAATTGAGTGGGAGTTAGCAATCGTAACTCCCGAGAGAAGTTTAGCTTAATCACTAAAAACGGTGATTATGCAGATAAACTCTTACGACCTTTAGCACGACGACGAGCTAAAACTTGACGGCCGTTTTTAGTTGCCATACGAGCACGGAAACCGTGAGTACGGCTACGTTTTAATACAGAAGGTTGAAATGTACGTTTCATTGTAATCTACCTAAATCAAAATGGTTTACTGTTTTGATATTCAAAACACAACAAGGGTTATAAAAAATAGACCGCAATTTTAATCATAAATTGGGCTTTCGTCAAATAAGAAAAGAGAAAATTCCGAAATAATCTTCCGTTTCTTCTAAAATCGTGGGGATTATACGGATTTTGCACAAAATCTCAAGCAACCTTTTTGTCTTTTTTTGACGACCAACAGAAGATCTTTTGCCTAAATTATTGTAAAATTCTCTTCGATTTTTAACCGCACTTTTGCGGCTTTTATTTTATACGCATATAACATAAGGATAATTTATCGTGAGCCTTTCTACCCTATGGCAAGATTGCTTATCTCAACTACAAGATCAGGTTTCCCCGATGGATCTCAGTACTTGGTTACGCCCACTACAAGCGGATGTAATCTCGCAAGATCAAGTGGTGTTATATGCGTCCAATATGTTTGTGAAAAGCTGGGTGGAAAATCACTACTTGGCTCAAATTCATCAAATTTGCCAAGCCCTTGCTAAAAATCCAAATTTACAAATTATCGTAAAAGAAGGGGTAAAACCAGCTCCCAAAGCTGTTGAATCATCCTCAACTCAAACAACTAATCATCAAGAAAGTGCGGTAAATTTTCAGCAAGAATCTGATGCGCCGACTAAATTTGAATCACACCTAAATCGTAAACATTTATTTGAAAACTTTGTTGAAGGTAAATCAAACCAACTCGCCCGTGCAGTAGGTCAAAAACTCGCTCTTGCGCCTGGTGAACCAACAGCAAACCCATTCTTTTTATATGGTGGTACAGGTTTAGGTAAAACTCACTTATTACACGCAATCGGTAATGGCATTTTAGCGAATAAACCGAATGCCAGAGTGCTTTATATCCATGCTAATAATTTTATGCAGCACATGGTAAAAGCGATGCGTGATAATAAAATGGAGCAATTCAAAAAATTCTATCGTTCTCTTGATGCATTGTTAGTGGATGATATTCAATTCTTCGCAGAAAAAGAAAAAACACAAGAAGAATTTTTCCATATTTTCAATAGTTTATTTGAAACTGGCCGTCAAATCATTTTGACTTCTGACCGCTATCCAAAAGAAATTGAAAAAATTGAAGAACGCCTAAAATCTCGTTTCGGTTGGGGTTTAACGACTGCGATTGAACCACCAGATTTAGAAACCCGTGTTGCGATTTTGCTGAAAAAAGCAGAAGAACATAATATGGAACTGTCAGAAGAAGTAGCATTCTTTATTGCACAACGTTTACGCACCAATGTTCGTGAATTAGAAGGCGCATTAAACCGTGTGAAAGCGATGCAAGACTTCAAAGGTGGTCACATTGATATTGATTTTGTTCGTGACACATTAAAAGATATTCTTGCCTTACAAGAACGTTTGGTAACCATTGAAAATATTCAGAAAGTCGTGGCAGAATACTATCGAATTAAAGTGGCTGATTTAAAATCAAAAAGCAGAGCAAGATCAGTCACTCGCCCACGCCAAGTTGCGATGGCGTTAGCAAAAGAATTAACCAATAAAAGCTTACCGGAAATTGGCCGTGCCTTTGAACGCGATCACACGACAGTCTTAAATGCCTGCCGTGAAGTGCCAAAATTCCGTGAAAAAGACAGCAGTATTCAAGAAGATTGGGCGAATTTAATTCGCACATTATCTGCATAAGGAGCCAATGATGCAATTTAGCATTTCAAGAGAAAATCTATTAAAACCCTTACAGCAAGTTTGTGGCGTATTAAGCAATCGTCCGAATATTCCTGTATTAAATAACGTGTTATTACAAATTGAAGATAACCGTTTAACGATTACAGGTACAGACCTTGAAGTTGAGCTTTCTAGTTATACTCAACTTTCCTCTTCAACCGCTGATGGCGCGTTCACCATTCCGGCTAAAAAATTCTTGGATATTTGCCGCACGCTATCAGATGAATTTGAAATTACAGTTACCTTTGAAGAAGATCGCGCCATTGTAGAATCAGGTCGCAGTAAGTTTAATCTCACTACTCTGCCTGCTGAAGAATACCCAAATCTGACGGATTGGCAATCTGAAGTGGATTTTGCCTTACCGCAAAGCACCTTGCGTCGCTTAATTGAAGCCACCCAATTTTCAATGGCAAACCAGGATGCCCGCTATTTCTTAAATGGCATGAAATTTGAAACGGAAGGTAATTTATTACGTACTGTTGCAACTGACGGTCATCGTCTTGCGGTTTGTACGATCGAATTAGATCAAGATCTGCAAACTCATTCGGTTATTCTGCCACGCAAAGGCGTATTAGAACTGAATCGCCTATTAGAAAGCAGTGATGAACTTGCTCGTTTGCAAATTGGTACTAATAATCTTCGTATTCACTTAAACCACATTGTGTTTACCTCAAAACTCATTGATGGTCGTTTCCCTGATTACCGTCGTGTATTACCACGTAATGCAACGCGTATCGTAGAAGGAAACTGGGAAACCTTAAAACAAGCTTTTGTACGCGCTTCGATTCTTTCAAATGAACGTGTACGTAGCGTGCGTTTAAACTTAAGTGAAAACCAACTTAAAATTACCGCATCTAACCCAGAACACGAGGTGGCAGAAGAAATCGTGGATGTGAATTATCAAGGTGAAGAAATGGAAGTGGGCTTTAATGTGACTTACATTTTAGATGTATTAAACGCCTTAAAATGCCAACAAGTACGTATCCGCCTCACAGATGCATCATCAAGCTGCTTAATTGAAAACAGCGAAGACGCAAGCGCAGAATACGTCATTATGCCAATGCGCCTCTAGAAATAATGGCCATTTCCCGCTTAATTGTTGAAAAATTTAGAAATTTAAATGCCGTGGATCTTGAATTTGATCACGGCTTTAACTTTTTAGTCGGCAATAACGGCAGCGGAAAAACGAGCTTATTAGAAGCAATTTTTTATCTCGGGCATGGGCGCTCTTTCAAAAGTGCGGTCGCAAATCGCATTATTTCTTACGACGAACCTCATTTCACGCTTTTTGGCCAAATTCAAGAAAGTCAGCATCAATGGTCTGTTGGATTACAAAAACTTCGTCAAGGTAATACCATTGCGAAAATAAATGGTGAAGACGGCAATAAAATTGCCGATCTCGCTCACCTTTTACCCATGCAATTAATTACGCCTGAAGGACTTACCCTATTAAACGGTGGGCCAAGTTTTCGACGTGCATTTTTAGATTGGGGTTTATTCCACCACCATAATAGCTTTCATTCCTCTTGGGTTGCCTTAAACCGTTTATTAAAACAACGAAATGCCGCTCTCTGTCAAAATCAGCCTTATTCTGCAATAAAAATATGGGACATTGAATTAGCTAAATTAGCCCATCAAGTGAGTGATTGGCGCGCTGAATATGCAGAAGCCTTACGTCCTGAGATCGAAAAAACCTGCCAGTTATTTTTACCCGAATTAGAGATTACTGTGAGTTTTCATCAAGGGTGGGAAAAAGAGACTGAATATGGTGAATTATTGGCGCAAAACTTTGAGAGAGATAAAGCCATTGGCTATACGGTTTCAGGTCCACAAAAAGCCGATTTCCGCTTTAAAGCCAATGGACTCCCCGTGGAAGATGTGCTCTCTCGTGGTCAATTAAAATTATTGATGTGTGCGCTACGTTTAGCCCAAGGTGAGCATTTAATGATTCAAAAACAGCGTCATTGTATCTTTCTGATTGATGACTTTGCCTCAGAGTTGGATCAACATAAACGTGCTCTTCTAGCTGAACGCTTGCAACAAAGTGGATCTCAAGTCTTTGTTACTGCCATCACTCAAGGTCAACTCAAAGAGATGCAAGTAGGAAAAGGAAAATTGTTCCAAGTGGATACCGGTAAGATCACCGAATTACAACCATAAAAAATAATCCGATCGGTTTAAGGAGCGGATTACGTTTAAAACAATGCTATTTTTGACCGCACTTTAGTTTGGTTTCCATTCACCATTCAATACGGTACCTATCACATCATAATCTTTTGTGAATACCGCTAAGTTTGCGACTTTACCTGCTTCAACAGAACCTAAACGATCATCTACGCCAATCGCTCTTGCTGGGTAAAGGTTACTCATGCGAATTGCTTCCGCTAATGGAATTTCTACATACTCTACAGCATTCTTAATCGATTCCATCATGGTAATCGATGCACCCGCAATCGTACCATTTGCATCGTAGCAACGACCCTCTTTCACATAAATCGGTTTTCCTACAAAAGTGAAAGTTTCCAATTCAGGTGGTGCACCTGCAGCAGCAAGAGAATCTGTCACGATACAAAGTTTGTCACCTTTCACTTTTTTATCTAAGCGAACGTTACCAAAATTCACATGCACGCCATCTACAATAATCCCCGTGTAAGCATCGGAATCTAACACTGCGCCAACTACGCCCATCGCACGTCCTGAACTGATCGGTGACATCGCATTATGCAAGTGTGTCGCAAAGGTTGCCCCTTTATGAAAGGCGGCTTTTGCTACTTCATAAGTCGCATTAGAATGACCAATAGACACGATAATACCCGCTTTTACAAAGTCAGGAATATATTGCACCGTTGGGTTTTCAGCGGCAATGGTCAGTTTGGTGATAACATCCGCGTTATCACATAAGAAATCTTTCATCTCTGGCGTCGCTTCACGGATATATTCCGGGCGGTGTACGCCTTTTTTCTCAAGACTTAAATAAGGTCCTTCGATATGTAATCCAAGCGCTTGGTTTTTATGCTTATTCAAATATTCACGCATGATACTTACTGCGCGTTTAATATCTTCATCTGGTGCAGTAATAAACGTTGGCAAGAAACTGGTACAGCCTGATTTTAAGTTCGTGGCTTGCATAATTTCTAATGTTTCCACGCTTGTTTGATCGTTAAACATCACGCCGCCACAACCATTTAATTGCAAATCAATAAAACCTGCAGTGAGATTATGACCTTTTAAATCAATGGTTTTAATCCCGCTTTCTAATTCACTTTGTGGAATAACAGATTGAATATATTCCCCTTCAATAACCACTGTATAATCTCTTAACACTTCATTTTTCGTGTAGATTACGCTGTTAATTAATGCATACTTCATCATACCTTCCTAAAATCCAATTAAAATTAACCACACTTATAATACACTATGAATCGCGCGTCCTTCCAATTCAGTAAAATATTTCACTGTTTTGACTTTCAATTCTTGTAATGCTGGCTCATCACAGACCAAAACGAAATGACGATGAAGCTGTAAAGCACTCACTGTCCAAAGGTGATTAATACTGCCCTCTACGGCTGCTTGTACAGCTAAGGCCTTATTATGACCCGTTGCTAAAATCATCACTTCTTCTGCATCAAGTAATGTCCCTACACCGATTGTTAAGGCATATTTGGGTACTTGATTTACGTCATTATTAAAGAAACGAGAATTCGCGATAATAGTATCTGGCGTTAACGTTTTAATACGGGTACGAGAACTTAAAGAAGACGCAGGTTCATTAAAGGCAATATGTCCGTCAACACCTACTCCGCCCATAAATAAATGAATTTTGCCATAAGATTTAATTTTTTCTTCATAACGTCGGCATTCTTCATCATGGTCATTGGTATTACCATTTAAAATATTGATATTTTGCGGTTGAATATCAATATGGTTGAAGAAATTATTATGCATAAAACTGTGATAGCTTTCTGGATGTTCTTTTGGTAAACCCACATATTCATCCATATTAAAGGTCACCACATGTTTAAAACTCACTTCTCCCGCTTGATTTAATTTAATCAATTCTTGATAGGTCTTAAGTGGCGTACCACCTGTTGGTAAACCTAATACAAAAGGACGTTCTGCAGTAGGTTTAAAATGATTAATTCGATCAGCAATATGACGCGCCGCCCAACGGCTGACTTGTTGTTCATTGTTCAGAGGAATGAGACGCATAATAACCTTCCTTATCAGTACCACACCGACATTCTTTCCTCCCCGCTATAGAGAGGAAAGAAGTAAGTGCGGTCACTTTTCCATTAATTTATAAATATTTTGCTTTTAACTCTTTCGCTTTCGCTAATTGCTCTGGTGTTGCTTTCGCTGTCATTGGCTCACGGCAATAACCTGCATCCACGCCATCTAGTTTCAATAACTCTTTGATAGTGAGATATAAGCCATTCGCTAAAATGCCTTCGATGAGGTCATTGGTCACGTGTTGAACTTGAAGTGCATCAGCCAATTTACCTTGTTTGGTTAATTCAAAGATTTGTCTTGCGCGTACACCGTTTACGTTGAATGTACTACCAATTGCACCATCTACACCTAGAGAGACTGCAGGTACCATCATTTCATCAAAACCAGCCCAAATGAGGTGATTTGGATAAGCTTTTTTCAAGCGTTCTAATAGATAGAAATCCCCAGCGGTAAATTTCACACCAAGCACTTTCGGGTTCTTATAAAGTTCGCCGAATTGCTCAATACCCATGTTCACACCTGTTAAGAACGGAATTGAGTACACGATCATGTTATTGCCTGTTTCCGCAATAATGGTGTCGTAGTAATGTTTGATTTCAGGGAAGCTGAATTTATAGTAGAAAGGCGTTACCGCAGAAAGGCTGTCATAGCCTAATTCGGTTGCATATTTACCTAATTCCACTGCTTCATGTAAGTTCACGCTACCCACTTGTGCGATTAACGCGACTTGGTCTTTTGCTTCATCTTTCGCAATACGGAAAATTTGTTTTTTCTCTTCCGTAGAAAGCATAAAGTTTTCACCTGTTGAGCCGCCTACATATAAACCATCAATTTTCATCTTATCAATGTTATAGCGAATAATTTCACGCAAACCTTTTTCATTGATAGAGCCATCTTCATTGAATGATACTAATAACGCACTAAAAATACCTTTTAAGTTACGCATTTTTCTCTCCTATTTGATACGTTGTTCTAAAATGACATTTAATGTTTTTTGCTTTATTTTGACCGCACTTTCCTGTGATGCCTGTACCAATAAAGCGTAAATTAAATCTAATACAAATAATTGAGCAATCTTCGTGCCGATAGAGTCGCCTTGTAACTTGCCTTGCTTATTGCCATTCACTAAAACCAGATCGGCATATTCAGTGATTGGAGAACGCAAGCTGTGTGTAATCGCAATGGTTTTGGCGCCATTTTCTTTGGCGATTTTCATGGTATGAGTGGTTTCTTGAGAATAACCGGAATGGCTCAAACCAATTGCCACATCTTTTTTCGTCAATAAAGATGCCTGCATATACATAAAATGGTTGTTACCTGTCGCATCCACTTGCACACCGATACGCATCAATTTATTTTTGGCATCCTCTGCTGTAATACCCGATGTGCCCACACCAAATAAAAAGACACGATTCGCTTGCTGAATGGCTTTTACGGCGTCTTCCAACTGCTCAAAATCTAATAAATTAATGGTTTCATCCATCACGTTATTAATGGCAGATTTGAGCTTATGCGCAATATTCAATGAGTTGTCAGAATCGGTAATATCTGAATCTAATACGGTATTATCTTTGCCATCTTTTGTCGCAAGCTCAATGGATAATTCCAATTTAAAATCGCTGAATCCTTTAAAGCCTAGAGTACGACAAAAACGCACAAAGGTCGCCTCTCCCACTTCTAAATGGGCGGCAATTTCAGCTAAAGGAGCTTGCACTGCAAGATCAGGATTCAATAAAATTGCATCCGCAATTTTCTTTTCAGTTTTCGTTAAACTACGATATAACGAGCTGATGGTATTTAAAATATTGCCGTTTTTAGCCATAAACCACCCCTGTATTTTTTGCTTGTAATAAGCAATCTTTTACCCAGTACGCCGCACCAATCAAGCCTGCATCTTGCCCGAATTTAGCACTTTCTAATTCACAATGATAAACAGCAGGAAGTTCACTTAATAAAGATTGAACCAACGGTAAATAACCGTCTGCCAACCCTACGCTACCGCCCACCACGACCTTTTGCATGTCTAATCCAATCTTCAAATCCGCAATCAAATTCGCAATGGCTTGGGCTGAACGAGTCACAAGTGCGGTCGCTTTTTCATCATTTTGACGAAAACGTGCAAAAACTTCTTTCGGATCACAAGGATCATCCCATTGAGAAGAAACCGCTTCAATGGCACGACCTGATGCAATGGCTTCAACACAACCACGGCGACCACAACCACAAATTGGCCCATTAGGATCGGCCAAAGTATGACCTATATGCCCTGCAATGCCGTTTGGCTCAGTGAGCAAACGATGATTTAAAATTAAACCGCCACCCACACCTGTGGAAACCGTAATAAAGGTAAAGTTTTGCACATCATCAGGATTTTGTAGTTGATACTCTGCATAGGCTGCAGCTTGCACGTCATTAAGCAACCCAATCGGTTTATCAGTATGCTGCGCAATGCTGTCTTTTAGCGGAAATTGGGCTAATCCACCCAAGTTTTTAGGGTTAAGTGCAGTCAGAATGCCTTGATTAATAATGCCCGTTGAAGCAACGGCAACATAATCAAACTGTCCTTCATATTCTTTTAGCAACTGAGCAAGAGTTTGATGCATGGCTTGCGCGGCATCATCTTGTGGCGTGGAAATCTGTTTTCGTTGCTCAATTTCGCCATTTTTCACAATAGCAGAAGCAATTTTCGTGCCACCAATATCTAATGCCAAACAACGCTGTAATGCTTGACCACTATCCACTGTTAATGACATCTCTTCTTCCTTTATTTTTTTGCTGAATGAATGGCTTTAGCAAACCAGCTTACAATATGCTCTAAACGCGTTAATGCAGAACCAACTGTCACGCAATAAGCACCAATTTCAATTGCTGTTTTCGCCAACTCAGGGGTGTTATAACGTCCTTCCGCCATGACACGACAGCCTGCGGCTTTCAAATCTTTGACTAATTGATAATCAGGCTCTTCAGGTACAGCACCACCTGTGTAGCCAGACATCGTACTACCCACGATATCAAAACCGAGTTTTTGACAATACAAACCTTCTTCTAAATTCGAACAATCTGCCATGGCTAAACAGCCTAATTCGTGGATTTTTTTGACCGCACTTTCAATATCTACCGATCTAGGACGATTTGTCCCATCCACGGCAATAATATCTGCACCCGCTTTCGCTAAATCTTCAATATCATGCAAAAATGGGGTAATTCGCACTGGGCTGTCAGGTAAATCTCGTTTCACAATACCAATAATCGGCACATTCACGGTAGGGCGTGTTGCTTTGAGATTTTCTACGCCCTCAATACGCAATCCTGCTGCGCCACCAATAACAGAAGCCTGTGCCATCGCCGCCACGATTTCTGGTTTATCCATCGGGCCGTCATCGACAGGCTGACAAGAAGCAATAAGACCAAATTTGATTTTATCTAAGACTTCATTATGTGATAATTTCGACATATAAACTCCTATATTAGACAGTTACACTTGGTGTCCTTTTGGCTCTTTTGTCATTATAGTAAAACTCACACCATAAAAAAATATTTTTTGAAGTTTAATTTCAAAATTTGTGATCGGCTTCTCAAATTTAAGATAAAGTGACAACATCTATACAAAATATTTTTTTTTACTTTAAAATATGAAGTAATACTTCATTACTTATAAATAGGAGAAAAAAATGAATGTGTTAGGTTATGCGCAAAAAATTGGGCAGGCCTTGATGGTACCTGTCGCTGTCTTACCAGCAGCTGCTGTACTGATGGGTATCGGTTATTGGCTTGACCCTGATGGCTGGGGTGCAAACAGTCAACTTGCTGCATTTTTAATTAAATCAGGCGGTGCTATCATCGATAACATGGGCCTGCTTTTTGCCGTTGGCGTTACTTTCGGTTTATCTAAGGACAAACATGGTTCCGCTGCGCTTTCAGGTTTAGTAGGTTACTATGTGGTAACCACTCTACTTTCACCTGGCAGTGTGGCTCAACTACAACATATCGATGTAAGTGAAGTGCCCGCCGCTTTCGGGAAAATCAATAACCAATTTATTGGGATTTTAATCGGGGTGATTTCGGCTGAACTTTATAACCGCTTCTATCAAGTAGAATTGCCAAAAGCGCTTTCCTTCTTTAGCGGAAAACGTCTCGTGCCGATTGTTGTGTCTTTTGTCATGATGCTTCTCAGCTTCGTATTACTTTACATCTGGCCATATATTTTCGGCGGTTTAGTATCATTCGGTGAAAGCATTAAAGATTTAGGTGCAGTTGGTGCGGGTCTTTATGGTTTCTTCAACCGTTTACTCATTCCGGTTGGCTTACACCACGCATTAAACTCTGTATTCTGGTTTGACGTGGCCGGTATCAACGATATTCCAAACTTCTTAGGTGGTGCTAAATCACTTGCTGAAGGTACGGCAACAGTTGGTGTAACGGGTATGTATCAAGCCGGTTTCTTCGCTGTCATGATGTTCGGTTTACCGGGTGCGGCATTAGCGATTTATCTCAGTGCTAAACCAAACCAAAAAACAAAAGTTGCATCCATTATGCTTGCGGGTGCATTTGCCTCATTCTTTACGGGTATCACTGAACCGTTAGAATTCTCTTTCATGTTTGTTGCGCCAGTGCTTTACTTCATCCACGCGGTATTAACCGGTATTTCCGTCTTTATCGCGGCGACAATGCATTGGATCGCAGGCTTCGGTTTCAGTGCAGGTCTCGTGGATATGGTGCTTTCATCACGCAACCCGTTAGCAGTTGAATGGTATATGCTAATCGTACAAGGCTTAGTATTCTTCGTGATTTACTATGCCGTATTCCGTTTTGCAATTAAAGCGTTCAACTTAAAAACATTAGGTCGCACAGAAGAAACGGAAGAAACGACTGCAGCACAACCAGCAGCGAGCCAATCTCGCGAAGAAAGAGCGGTCAAATTTATTGATGCTTTAGGTGGTGCAGATAACCTCAAAAATATTGATGCTTGTATCACTCGCTTACGTTTAAGCTTAGTCGATCAACACAAAATTAATGAAGAACAGCTTAAGTCTCTTGGTGCAAAAGGTATCGTGAAAATTGGTAACGATGGCTTACAAGTGGTTCTCGGCCCTGAAGCTGAACTTGTGGCAGAAGCCATGAAACAAAAAGTAAAATAACACACACTAAATGAAATACCGACTCAGAAATGTGTCGGTATTTTTTTGCCAAAAATAAAGTAAAAAATGACCGCACTTTAGCTAAGAATTTCTTGTCTGGAGAGAGTTAAATGAATGTTTGAAAATGAAGATTGTTTTGAAAGGGTGGTGGAACTAAGCAGAATTGGTCTTAACAGCAAGTGGCTTACTGCATCGCATCCCTGCGGGATTTCTACCTAGCCCACCATAGATTTAAAGCATCTCTGGGGTTCCAGTCTGCGATATAAAATTAAAAGATTAAGTATCTTTTAAAAGCCACTTATTATATTCAGGAGACCAATCCTGACTTCCAAACAAACCACGTTGGAAGGCAGTGTTATGATAGAAGTCTTCCGCAATTTTGTCAATTAAGATATTGCACTAAAAGAAGTATTTTTTCGCTTTTCGTATAAAAATTAACAAAGACATTTCAACTATCACATCAATGTAACAAAAACAAAATAACCGTCTGATTAGAGACGGTTATTTTTGCTATCTTGTGCCATAAACTACAATGGTTTTGCCGTGTGCATGAATGAGATTTTGATCTTCCAGCATCTTAATGATTCGCCCTACGGTTTCACGCGAACAGCCTACCATTTGACCGATTTCCTGACGTGTAATTTTAATCTGCATACCATCTGGATGCGTCATCGCTTCAGGTTGTTTTGCTAAATGCATAAGCGCCTGAGCAATACGGCCTGCCACATCTAAAAAGGCCAAGTTTGTCACTTGTCGAGATGTATTTTGCAAACGTTTTGATAACTGAGCAGTAAGGAACATTAAAATCTCAGGATTAATTTGAATCAGCTGACGATATTTTTTATAGGAAATTTCCGCAATTTCACAAGGCGTTTTCGTTTTCACCCAAGCAGAACGTTTCGAGCCTTCATCAAATAAACCCGCTTCACCAAAAAATTGTCCGGCGCCTAAATAAGATAAAATCATCTCTTTGCCTTCATCATCTTTCGATGAAACCATCACCGTTCCTTTAATTAAGAAATATAAAATATTGGCATCTTCCCCTGCATGGATTAAGGTCGATTTTGCCGGATATTTATGTAAATGACAGTGAGTAAGGAACCAATCCAGAGCAGGATCACGTTGCTGATCATCGTCCTGCGGCTTTTGTTCTTCTAATAATTCTACATTTTCTGACATATAAGCTCCTATTGATTTATTTTAGAAATTCCATTTTATCTTTTATATCAATGGATTCATGTAACTCAGACCAAACAATCACTGCACTTCCATTGTGAATCTTGTTCAGTAGGTGTTGTTTTTTTTGTTCTAAAGAAAATTCGTGTGAACCATAATCAGTACCTTCTCTAAGTACCACACTTTCCACAATATTTTCTAATGTTTCGGTTGGCAATTCTTGCCACGGAATAATCATATATTTATCAACTAAAGTCAATTAAGCAAAAAGCGGTTCAAGAAAACGCCACTGCTGTTCAAAACTTTGATTTGCACCTAAACGGAAGTTTGTGCGGACATAACGCATAAACTGCCCTTCACAAAGGGTTACTAAATGCCCTGCAATAATGCGTTCATCGACGTTAAAACCACGCCCTTCGCGTAATTTCCGCATTTGTAAAATATTCACAAATTGCATTTCAAGACGATCGAAAAATTGAGCGACACGAGCCTGTAAAAGCGGCTCTTCAAACATCAATGCATGTCCGGTCAAAATACGTGTCAAACCAGGGTTTTTACGCGCAAAGTCAAGGATCATCTGCATAATGTCACGCACACGATTCATGGTGTTTGTTTCATTACGAATCGATGTGGTAATACGGCTAAATAAATTCGCTTCGATATTATCGATCAACGCTTCAAACATTTTGGTTTTACTAGGGAAGTAACGATAAAGTGCCGCTTCTGACACCCCTACTTCTTCCGCCAAACGCGCCGTCGTCATCCGCTCCATTCCCCGTTCAGAATGCAGCATATGGGTAAGCACCGTCAACACTTGTTGACGACGTTCTTTCACCGTGCGTTTTTCGATTTTTGGCGGTTTGATTTCCGCGCCAATCTCATCAACTTCAACGAGAGATAATTGTTCTACCATAGTTTATTTTTTACCTGAATGACCAAAACCGCCCTCACCGCGTTCAGTTTCGGTAAATTCACTAACAATATTGAATTCAGCTTGTACTACTGGCACAAACACTAATTGCGCAATACGATCACCAACTTCAATTTTGAACGGTTCATGACCACGATTCCATACAGATACCATTAATGGACCTTGGTAATCTGAATCAATTAAGCCCACTAAGTTACCTAATACGATACCGTGTTTATGACCTAAACCAGAACGAGGCAGAATTACCGCTGCAAGGTTCGGATCGGCAATATAAATTGAAAGGCCAGTTGGGATAAGTTTGGTTTCGCCTGGTTGAATTTCAATGCCCTCTTCAAGCAATGCACGTAAATCCAAACCTGCTGAACCTTCGGTTGCATAGGTTGGTAAAGGAAATTCATTGCCAATACGGCTATCTAAAATTTTTACATCAATTTTTTTCATGCTTATTTATCCTTTAAAAGAAATCTGTCATACAAAAGTGCGGTCACAAAATCTAACGAATTTTGAGCCTATTTTATTTGTGATAATGCTCAACAATTTCTGTGACTAACACTTCTGCCAATTTATTTTTGTCAGCCAACGGCAACGATTTTTCGCCTGTTTTCCAAAAGATCTGCAAGGCATTTTGATCTTGTCCGAATACTTGTCCACCCGATACATCATTGGCACAAATCATATCTAAATTTTTTCGTTGAAGTTTGCTCTTCGCATATTCAGCGACATTTTGCGTTTCAGCTGCAAAGCCTACAACAAACGGACGATCTTTTTCTAAACTTGCCACACTTGCGATAATGTCTGGATTTTTCACCAATTTAAGAGAAAGCTCATCGTTATCATTGGTTTTCTTAATTTTTTGATCGGCGACTTCCGCGACTCGATAATCGGCCACTGCGGCACAGCCAATAAAGATACGATTTTTGACCGCACTTTCAAGAGAGGCTTGCCACATTTCATGGGCAGTTGTCACATCAATACGATGAACATTCTTTGGCGTAGCAAGATTAACAGGCCCCGCAATTAAAGTGACATTAGCCCCACGTTTAGCAAAGGCCTCGGCAATCGCAAAGCCCATTTTGCCTGAGCTGTGATTAGAAATATAACGAACAGGATCGATAGCCTCACGAGTCGGACCTGCTGTAATAGTGACACTTAAATCAGCTAAATCTTGTTGAACAGCAAACAGTGATTGAAGCGACTCAAAAATTTCAGCGGGTTCTGACATTCTGCCTGCCCCCACATCGCCACAAGCTTGAAAGCCACTATTTGGCCCCACAAAGTAAATACCTCGCGCAGAAAGGGCGGTTAAATTTTGTTGTGTAATCGCCTGATGGTACATCTGTTGATTCATAGCCGGTGCGAGCAAAATAGGCGCACTTGTCGCAAGACAAATCGTACTTAGTAAATCATTTGCCATTCCAACGGTTAAACGCGCAATAAAATCGGCACTGGCTGGCGCAATCACAATCGCATCAGCCCATTTGGCTAGCTCAATATGCCCCATGGCTAATTCGGCTTGAGGATCAAGTAAAGATTGAGAAACCGCATTGCCTGAAATGGCTTGTAACGTTAAAGGGGTAACAAATTCAGCGGCAGCAGGCGTTAAAGCTACTCGAACTTCTGCGTTAGATTTGCGTAATAAACGAATAAACTCAATGGTTTTATAGGCGGCTATGCCCCCTGTAATCCCGACAACAATACGCTTTCCGCTCAAGCTCATTTGCTACTCCGCTACGACTTAATAGAATGGATATGTTTTGTGTGTTAGTACTTAACAACTTAAGGTCGCCTATTTTACTTCAAATTTCACCAATAAAAAATTTTATTTTTGCGATCGCTATACCAAAGACAAAACTGATTTCTCGCAAAGATTGAAAACATCATGAAAATTGACCGCACTTTTTTCTTTTCATTAATTAATATGCAAACAAACTCTCCTTTAATGCCTCGCGAAAAATTGTTGAAATATGGCGTTGAAGCCCTCGAAGATCACGAATTACTTGCTATTTTTCTACGAACAGGTATTAAAGGTTGCCCTGTCATGGAATTATCACATAGCGTGCTTCAACATTTTGGCTCTCTTCGAGCCTTATTAAGTGCTGATAAAGAAGCCTTTTGCAAAGTAAAAGGATTAGGCATTACGCAGTTTATCCAACTACAAGCCACCACAGAAATGACCAAACGCTATCTCAAGCAAGAATTACTGATAGAGCATGTATTTAGCGACACATCCACGGTAAAACTTTATCTTCAAGCAGAGCTTCATCACGAAGAACGTGAAATTTTTATGGTGTTATTTTTAGATAATCAACATCGTTTGATTAAAAAAGAGCGGTTATTTTTAGGCACAATTAATGTGACGAATGTTTATCCACGTGAAATCATTAAAGAAAGCCTTTACTGCAATGCTGCCGCCTTAATTCTGGCTCATAATCATCCTTCGGGTATCGCTGAACCTAGTTATTCCGACAAACTGATTACACAAAAAATTATTGAAGCAGCTGAGTTAATGGATATTCGTATTTTGGATCATTTTATTGTCGGCAAAGGGACTTGTTATTCTTTTGCAGAACATAATCTGCTATAGTTTTAGGGAATTTGATGATTTTTTTATCGTTCATTTCCATTTAAAGACGGAAAAATCGCTTTTGGACTTGAGAAATGAAAATAAAGTCAGTATAATTTGCGACCTTTAATATAGTAAGTGGGTCGGATACTGCGACCTGACGAGGAAGCAAGCTTAGTTTTAAGCTTCATTATCCGAACCATAAGCTCGAGCTTATATTTAAATTATTGGAGATTATTATGTCTAGAGTTTGTCAAGTAACAGGCAAGCGTCCAGCTGTGGGTAACAACCGCTCACACGCGTTGAATGCGACACGTCGTCGTTTTCTTCCAAACCTTCACACTCACCGTTTCTGGGTTGAAAGTGAAAACCGTTTCGTAACCTTACGTTTAACTGCGAAAGGTATGCGTATTATCGATAAAAAAGGCATTGATGCAGTGTTAGCTGAAATCCGTGCTCGTGGCGAAAAAATCTAAGGAGCTAAAACATGGCAGCTAAAGGCGCTCGTGAGAAAATCCGTTTAGTTTCTACAGCAGAGACTGGTCACTTCTACACAACTGATAAAAACAAACGTAATATGCCTGAAAAAATGGAAATCAAAAAATTTGATCCAGTAGTGCGTAAACACGTTATCTATAAAGAAGCAAAAATCAAATAATTTTGCTGATTTTAAAAAAAGCCCGACATTGTTCGGGTTTTTTTATACCATAAATTCATTACTGAGATTATCTATGCCTGAACTTCCTGAAGTCGAAACTGCCCTACGCGGTGTCAGTCCCTATTTGAAAGGTTTTACCATTGAAAAAATTGTAGTGCGCCAACCACAATTACGCTGGGTTGTTTCTCCAGAATTAACAACGCTCAAAAACGTCAAAATTTTGGATACTTCTCGTCGTGCGAAATATCTAATTATTCACACAGAAAAAGGTTACATCATTGGCCATTTAGGGATGTCTGGCTCCGTTCGAATTGTGCCTCATAACAGTCCTATTGATAAACACGATCACCTTGATATTGTGATGAATAATGGCAAATTACTGCGTTATAACGACCCTAGACGCTTTGGTGCATGGCTATGGACGGAAAACTTAGACGACTTTCATCTTTTCCTAAAACTTGGCCCTGAACCGCTTTCTGATGAATTTAACGCAGAATACCTTTTTAAAAAATCACGTAAAAAATCGACCGCACTTAAATCCTTTTTAATGGATAATGCTGTCGTCGTGGGTGTAGGAAATATTTATGCCAATGAAACGCTCTTTTTATGTGGTTTGCACCCAATGAAATTAGCCGAAAATCTTACTCGAAACCAATGTACCTTACTCGTTGAAACAATTAAAAACGTATTAGCGAAAGCCATTACACAAGGTGGAACAACATTAAAAGATTTCTTACAACCTGATGGTCGCCCCGGTTATTTTGCGCAAGAATTGTTAGTTTACGGAAACAAAGACAAACCTTGTCCAAAATGTGGCACTAAGATTGAAAGTATGATTATTGGGCAACGCAATAGCTTTTATTGCCCACATTGTCAGAAAAAGAAATAGGCGCTATACACGCCTATTTTTTAGAAAAAGGTGCTCCAGAAATGAGAAATCGGCATGGCGAGAAAAAGAGCCGGCAACATATTCGCTACATGGAACATTTGGATATTACAAATGCGAAAGCCTGCCGCAATCATTAACATACCGCCTACTGCCGCAAAATCCCCCCGCATTTCAGGTGTTACGAAAGGAATAATAAACACTGCAGAATAAGCTAAAATCACTTGAACCAATGTTTGTGGTACAAAAATACTTGCTACAGAAATGCCAAGCGATGTAGCAAAAATCATCGCGGTGAAAAAATCTAGAAAGGATTTCACAATAAGAATATCAAAATCACCTGTCATCCCTTCATTCATCGCCCCAAAAATACCCGTTCCACTAAATGAAAATAAAACCACAATCGCAACAAATTTAGATAAGAACTCTTCTTGGCTATGCATGCTACTTGGTGTATCAGGGAACATCTTTTCAACAAGACCTTTCGCTGATGAGGCAAGCTTATTAATTCCGTGTTCTAATAAAAGCAACTCGCCAATAATCGTACCCAATAACACCGATAAAATCATTGCGGGCATATTGGTGGTTTTCGCGACCATCACAATGCCCATGCCCATAGAACACAAACCAAAAATTAAGGTTAAATTAGTGCGTAAACGTTCTGGAATGCGTCCACCGAGCGCCGAGCCAATGACTGCGCCACTAATAATCGCCAGAGCATTAATATAAGGTCCGATAATCATATTCTTCTCCGAGTTAACACATCCTATTATACGAAAAACGCGATGAAAATCGACCGCACTTTTAGCAACAAAAAAGGCATGGTTCCCCATGCCTTTTGTTTATTAACGATAAATTACCAGTGGTAACCTGCACCAACTGCTACACCCACTTTACCTTGTGTATCGCTAGTACCCGCTAAACGAATAATGATTTTACCGTTGTCTGAAATACGTGACATACCTAATGCCACTGCATTTTGACCTTGGTAATTACCCGCTGCCACAGATACCATGCTCTTACCTGGAATGTAAGCCTGTGGTAATTGAGAAGCCGCTAACGCGCTTGCAGTACCTGCATTTACACGTTTACCTAACTTGTTCACTTGACCATTTAAGTGGTTGATCTTGTTATTCATGTCAGCTTTTACTTCGTGTAATTGGCTACCGTTTACCGCATCAGTACTGTCTGCTGCAATGCGTCCTGGGGCAACATTGGTAATTTGTTTATTACCTGCATCAATACCATTTTTAGTCATACTTGGACCATTTTTAATGGTTACACCATTATTATCAATCACAGTATCACCCGCAGTGAATTTGTTTGCCGTTACACTTTCCACTTTAAGGTTTTTCTTGATACCTACACGAACATTACCGCTCTTATCAATGTTTGTCATCACATTATCGCCACCATCAAACTCACTCCAGTTTGTGTTGCTATCAGCGCCTTTCACATTGATTTGACTATTTAATTTCGCACCGTAAACATCGCCTACGTTTGCGCCAAATTTTAAGCCATCACTTAATGTTGCGATAGTTTCACCACCAAAGTTCATACGATTTGGTGTTTTACCATCAAGATTTGGTGCTGCATCTTTACCACTTACTACTGTAATTGGGGTTGAGTTATCACCTTCGCCAAGATTGATGGTAGTAGTGTTAACCGTTGTTGCAGTAACATTTTCAGCTTTCAAGTCTTTTGTGGTTGAAATGGTAAAATTCATACCATCTTGCTTAATTTTGATATTTTGTCCTGCGATATAAGTCACGGTACTACCTGGACTTACCTTTTGAACAGTTTCACCCTCAGCTTCACCACCATCTTTATTCACAGTGACATTCCAACCAGAATTATTGATTGCATTTGCAACAGTAGTTGCATTCACCAATTTAGAGCCGTCTACAGGTGTATCAATTTTTCCTGTTGTATTAGGTGTTAAATTAGTAGTCGCTACAGCATTATAAAGTTGGCTACCGTTTATTGCATCTTTGCTATCTGCATTCACATCACCATCTGCAACATTAGTGACTTTGTTTCCACCTGCATTCACGCCAGTATTAGAGATTGATACAGTTTTATTTGGATCTTTAACTGAACCATCTGCATTCAAATTATCCGCTTTATTAACTGCAACACCTGCTGGAGTGATTTTTGTCACATCACCTGATGCATCTTTAAATTCAGCACTATTTAACCCTTTTAAGTCTTTAGCTAACTGAACTTCTAATGTATCAGTGCCATCTGCTTTAACATTGATATTACCTGCTGCTGATTTAAAGTTTGTTGACTCTGCTTCAGCTACACCTTCACCTTTAATTTTCACTAAGGTATTCAGTTTATGTTTGTTTACCGTACTTTCATTATTACCTGTAAACTTCAAGCCATCATTTAAAGTTGCAACACTTTCACCGTTTATATCTAGGCGAGGTTTCTTAGTTGTATCATCACCATCTACACCAGCAGGGCCCTCTGCGGTCTTAATTGTAAGTGGATTTGCACCATCTTTACCCGCTAAACCGATTGAACCATCTTTTCCGTTAATTGAAACAGCAGAACCATCTTTACCTTTAACATCTAACGATCCATCAGTACCTGGTTTTCCATCTTCTGCTTTTTCGCCTAGTGTCATATTATCTGATGTCGCAATTTCATAACCATTTGTAATTTGGGTAACCTTAATATTTTTACCTTGATTAATTGCAAATGTTTCATTGCTCGTAATACGTTTATCTGCGTCAGAAAGAGCCGGTGTCTCAGTACCATTCGTTGTTAAATTGAAGCCCATACCATCAATTTTCTTATTGATTGTATCGCCTAATGAATATAATTGACTACCGTTCACAGCTTCTTTGCTATCCGGTGCTACATTACCGTCTGCCACGTTGCTAATTTTGTTACCTGCAGCATCAATACCTGATTTAGTCACACTTGGGCCACCAGTAATCGTCAAACCATCGTTATTAATGGTTGTATCACCTGCTGTTACATTACCTGTAGCATTAACATTAGTCACATTAATCGTGTCATTTAACTTAAATGTTACATTATTGCCATCTTTAGTGATTTGAATGTTGTCATTGGCACTTCTTAAATCGACTGTCGCATCTGGTGCGATATTAGATTTATTTTCACCGGTATTTACTGATAGATTCCAACCTTTGTTAGCAATCTCTTTCACTTCTTTCAATTGCGAAACATTCACTGCATCAGTGTCATCGGTACCTGCTGCAACACCTGTGATTTTTTTGTCACCTGCATTAATACCTGATTTGGTTACACTTGGTCCACCGTTAACAGTTAAACCATCGTTATTAATGGTTGTATCACCTGCCTTGACGCTATCAACTTTAAGATCTTTGTTTAACTTAACTTGAACACCATTAGGATTCGCTTCAGTGGTAATATTATCATCACCAGTAATTGCGACTTTATCACCTAATTTCTTAACATCAGACTCTTTAGTATCACCTGTAAACGTTAAACCTTTAGTGTTAACGGTAGTATTCGCATCAACACCTTTTTGAATATCATCTTTTGTTGTTTGAGAAAGATCGACAGCATAATCTGTTACGTCTACGCCATCAGCATTTTTAGTCGTGCCGTTAGCTGTAACAGAAACTGCAGCTGAACCATTTGAAACAGAGGCCGAAACTTCTCTATCAATTTTCTGACGAGTTGCATCATCAATTTTAACTTCAATACCATTGCCAGTTGCGACTGTCGTTAAACCATTTGAACCTGTGATATTTAAAGATTGTGCTGCTAGATTAACCGAACCAGCCCCTGTATTACCTGCTGTAGTCAAGTTGATGGCTTTAATGGCGGTATCAACTGCACCACTGGTTACAGCCTTATTGTCCCCTGCTGTAACAGCAGTTGATTTATTTAACGTAAATGTCACATTGTTTGCATCAGCTGTACTTGTAATATCGGTACCATCACCTACAATGCCTAAAGATTCACCTAATTTTTTGACCGCACTTCCGGTATTACCCGTGAAAGTAATTGGCATGTTACGAACATTATTAATGGCGTCAGTGACATCACCTGCCGTAGCAATATTATTAGGATTTGTAGCTGTTGCATTACCAGTTGTCGTATTAGTCGTGATATTTGTTGTATTCACATCAAATTTCACAATAGTGCCATTTTCAGCATCAGTTACATTTACTGTGGTTAAATTACCATCTTTAAAGTTCACAAAACCATTGTTATTGATACGTGATTTAGAAGTACCATTTTGTTGTACGTTAAAGCCACTATAAGTTAATACGGTATAAAGCTGTGAACCGTTAATTGCATCAGTAGAGTCTGCAGTAACACGGCCCGCACCAACATTTTGAATTTGACGTTCAAAACCCTCTTTGCCAACAGAAACAGCACCAAGCGAATTATTAGCTAGACCTGCTTTAAACTGTTTATTTTCACTCACGCCATTATCATTTTTGAAAGCGGCTTCATAGGCAGTTCCACCGAAAACATTGCCACCTGCAACACTGTCTTTACCTAATGCAACCGAATTTTGCACCGTTGCATTAGCTGATGAACCAATCGCTACAGCATCAGCTGCTGTACCCATAGCACCTTTACCGATAGCAATAGATGCTTGTTCTGAAGCATTAGCATTATTACCTATTGCGATACCATAAATGCCACTAACATTTGCATTTGCCCCCGTAGCAACGCCTGCATAAGCAGAAGAGGCAGTATGGCCAATGGCCACGCCTAACTCTTTAGCATCTGTATTAGAACCTAGTGCTGTCGAGTTAGTAACGGCTTTAGCATTTGTACCCACTGCTGTAGCATTACCACCATTAGCATGGGTCGCAAAACCAATCGCTGTAGAATTTGAAAAATTACTGGTTGCATTATTACCTAATGAAACGCCATTAACTGCACTTGATTTCGCATCTGGGCCAATTGCAATAGAATTAACTGCCGTTGCACCATTATTATTTTTATTTCCCTCAACAGTCGAATTAACCGAGAAATAACGAATTTTTTCAATTTCTGCCATCGCAGCATAAAGCTGAGAACCATTGATTGCATCAGTCGAGTTTGCAGAAATATCACCTGGTGATAAGTTGATGAGTTGACGTTCATAGCCTTTTTTACCAATGGAAACAACGTCCCCCGCGATAGTATCAGCACCACCAGCCCAAGTATAAGTTGTCCCTAAAATAGTACGAGTAGTATAGGCAACCCCCGCTTTATCCGTCGCAGAACCGCCACCAATCGCAACAGAGTTTGCAAAAGTTGCATTAGCTCCTGTACCAACAGCGACAGCATTCGTTTTTTGAGCTGCAGCCAATGAACCTAATGCTAATGAAAGATCCCCAGATTTTGTTTTTGTTCCTAATGATACAGCAGCCTCACCAGCAATCGTATTCATCCAACGGGGAGTTTGAAGATCCCCTCCAGTTAAATCTTTAAATGCTTGTTGAACCGTTCCCGTTTTATCTTGGCCATTAGTATTGATATAAGTCGTTTGTGTAGCCGCTGCTTTATCAGTATCATCCCCGCCAATCGCAACCGATGCATTACCATAAGAAATAACATTACCGCCAATCGCAATTGATTGATCGCCTCGAGCCCATGCACCCTCAGTAATAGAATTACCACCAAATGTAGCCGCTTTATCAGCTCTAATGCCAGCTCCAATAGCAATAGACTGGTTTACTCGTACAACAGAAGTGCTATCGCCAACTTGAGCATTTTGACCGATGAGAATATTACGACTACCCGTTGTTCCACCATAATTTCCTGTGCCATCACCAATCAGCACACTATTGTCATAACGACCATTTACGCCATAACCAATAGCGGTAGTACTTCCACCGCTTGCTGATGTGGCACTGTTCCCAACCGCAATACTAAAAGGATGTACATTTGTAGGCGCATTGCTTCCATCCCCCACAATCACGTTCGCTTGCGCCGGCATCATCACTGCAGATAAAGAAAGTGCAAATGCAGAAAGTTTGAAAAGAGAAGATAAACGTGTTTCGCTTGATACACGTTGTTCGGAGTTAGAAGAAGCTTTTACGGCTCCTTTCGCTAATTCTGATGTCACGACGAAAGATTGTGTCGTTTTATTCCAAATAATCTTAAATACTTTGTTCATAAAAAGGTTCTCCCAAACAAATAGGTCAAGTTTCTAACACGCTCAAATAATACAAACTAAGCGAATAAATCATTAAGTTTCGGGAGTATAACTGACCCAAGTATAAGATCAAGGAAATGTTTGCTTTTTACACTGATTTTTACAAAAAATTTACATTTTAACGTTTGCGTAACAATGGTATTAGAAAAAGCCATCTAGAGTGGCTAATCACAAGGGTTTAATCTCTCTCAAACAAGTAAAAAAACACGATAAAACTCAACCGCACTTTTTCCTCTTTCAAGGTATTCTCCTCTTACCACTTTCCTATACCTGATATACCCCTTTATGAGTATTTTGATTTTAAAGTTTGATCAACCTCAAAGTTTTGAAAAAAAACCTTAGGAAAACTACTGCTTTTTGGTATCTTATGCTTGCGTTGAGCTATTTTTATGAGTGAATTCAAAAGCTTAATAGGAATTGTTCGCATTTAAAATTGTTTTTTTATTCTTTCCTAATGGAGTGATTATCGTGAACGCATTGAGAAAAAGCCTTATCCTGGCGACTTCTTTCGCAGCTTTAGGTGTATATAATTCAGCGATGGCTGAAATGGTATACAAGCCTGTTGAACAACCTGTGGAAGCACCAAACCCTAATTTAAAAATTGACGCAGTGAATGAAAAATTCGCTGAGAAATATCCTAGCCAATTCAATTCGTGGAAAGCGACTGAAAAAGGCGACAAAATCATCTATGCAGATGAACAAGATCCTCGTTTAATCGTGTTATGGGGCGGCTATTCTTTTGCAAAAGAATATAACGCACCTCGTGGTCACGTTTATGCAGTAGAAGATGTACGTAATATTTTACGTACTGGTGCGCCCAAAAATGCAAATGATGGCCCACAACCAATGGCATGTTGGACTTGTAAAGGTCCAGACGTTCCTCGTTTAATTGCAGAATGGGGTGAAGATGGTTACTTTGGTGCCAAATGGGCTAAAGGTGGACCAGAAATTGTCAACTCGATCGGTTGTGCTGACTGTCACGATACGACCTCTAAAGACTTTGCTGAAGGCAAACCTGCATTACGTATTGCTCGTCCACACGTTCTTCGTGCATTAGATCACTTAAATAATGCACTTCAAGCAAAAGCAAAAGCTGAAGGTAAAGAACAAGCTAACTTAAGCTTTAACACAGCTGCTCGCACTGAAAAACGTGCTGAAATCTGTGCAAACTGTCACGTTGAATACTACTTCGCAGGCGACTTAAAACAAGTAACCTTCCCGTGGAACAACGGTCAAACTGTTGATGACATCGAAAAATACTACGATGATATCGGCTTCAGTGACTGGACTCACTCGCTTTCTAAAGCACCAATGTTAAAAGCGCAACACCCTGACTTTGAAATTTGGTCTTTAGGTATGCACGGTAAAAACGGCGTAACTTGTATCGACTGTCACATGCCTAAAGTACAAGGTAAAGACGGTAAAGTTTACACCGACCACCAAATCCAAAACCCATTCGATGCATTTGATACCACATGTGCAAACTGTCACGATCAAAGCAAAGAAAAACTTAAAGACATCGTTGCTTCACGTAAAAAAGAAGTGAAAGATGTAATGGGTCGTTTAGAAGATCAAGTTGTTCGTGCTCACTTTGAAGCGAAAGCAGCATGGGATGCTGGTGCAACTAAAGAAGAAATGGAACCTGCTTTAATGGATATCCGTCACGCTCAATGGCGTTGGGACTACGCAGCAGCAAGTCACGGTGGTCACATGCACGCACCTGATGTAATGCTTCGTGTATTAGGTTCTGGTATCGACAAAGCAGCGGATGCACGTGCTAAACTTGCAGCAATCTTAACTAAACATGGCGTGAAAACTCCGGTTGAAGTACCAGATATTTCTACAGCTGATAAAGCATGGAAAGTAATGGGTATTGATATCGAGAAAGAACGTCAAGCGAAAAAAGAATTCTTAGAAACTGTTGTACCTCAATGGGTAAAAGAAGCGAAAGCCAATGGCAAATTAGCTGAAGATACCGCAACAAAACAATAAAAAAAGAACCGCACTTTGTAACTAAAGTGTCGAAGTGCGGTCATTTTTAACCATATATTTGAGGTAATCAGAATGAATTTAACTTCTTTAATCAGCAAATCGGCAAAATCCCTCGCATTGCTTGCAATGCTTGCGGCAATGCCAATGGCTGCAAGTGCGGAAGAGATGGCAAAAACACCTGCCTCTCAACTCACTTATGAGCCACAATTGGATAACCAACGTGACCCAAACCAATATTGTGCGAAATGTCACAAATTTGACCAAGTTGATAAAAACCAAACTTTAGATCAATCTGGTGGTGAATTACACTTTGGTAAATTCCACGGCGCACACTTAAATCAAAAAAGCCCTAACACAGGTAAACCGATTAACTGTGTAAACTGTCACGGTAATATTTCGGAAGATCACCGTCGTGGTGCAAAAGATGTGATGCGTTTTGATGGCGATATCTTTGGTGATAAAAAACCAATGTATACCGCGCAAGAACAAAACCAAGTTTGTTTTGCTTGTCACCAACCTGCAAAACTTCGTGAAAAACTTTGGGCGCACGATGTTCACGCAATGAAATTGCCTTGTGCAAGCTGCCACACATTACACCCGAAAGATGATGCGATGAAAGGCATTCAACCGAAAAATCGTGTGAAACTTTGTGTAGATTGCCACGGCGAACAACAAAAACGCAAAGCGGCAAAAGACACACAATCACAAACGCAATCAACCGAACAAAAGGATAAATAATGACAGCTTGTTCACGCCGAAACTTTGTTTCCGGCATGGGGGCATTAATCCTTATGACGGGGACATCAGTTACCTCTTTAGCGAAAGAGGAAAAGGCGGATAAACCGAAACGCTATGCAATGGTACACGACGAAACAGCTTGTATCGGCTGTACCGCTTGTATGGATGCTTGTCGTGAAACAAACCACGTTCCTGAAGGCGTTTCACGTTTGGAAATTCTCCGTAGTGAACCTTACGGCGAATTCCCAAATCAAGAATACGAGTTTTTCCGTCAATCTTGCCAACACTGTACAAACGCCCCTTGCGTGGCAGTTTGTCCGACCGGTGCATCATTTATTGATCCTGAAACAGGTATCGTAGATGTGCATAAAGATCTTTGTGTAGGTTGCCAATACTGTGTTGCAGTTTGTCCTTACCGCGTACGTTTCATTCACCCAGTACACCGTACTGCGGATAAATGTAACTTCTGTCGCGATACAAACTTAGCAGCTGGCAAACAACCTGCTTGTGTAGAAGCTTGTCCAACCAAAGCATTAACCTTTGGTGATATGAATGACCCAAGCAGCGAAGTGTCCCGCAAAGTGAAAGAAAAACCGGTTTATCGCACGAAAGTGGAATTAGGTACTCAACCAAATCTCTACCATATTCCATTCCAACACGGGGAGCCAAGAAGATGACATTAGATTATCCTGTTCCGTTTCACACACCTAACCTGGTGTGGGATTCAACAATCGCTATCTATTTGTTCTTACTTGGTATTTCTTCCGGTGCGGTACAATTAGCGATTGCTTATAAACGCAGTAACAAATTAGAAAATCCAAGCAAAAACTGGATTATCCGAGCAGCCGCCGTTTTAGGTTCTGTGCCAACATTAATTGGTTTAACCCTATTAATTTTCCACTTGGCACGTCCTTGGACATTCTGGAAATTGATGTTTAACTATCAATTCAACTCTGTAATGTCTATGGGGGTAATGTTATTCCAAGTTTATATGCTGTTCTTGGTATGTTGGTGTGCGGTTATCTTCAAAGAAGATATCATGGCGTTTATCCAACGTTTTATGCCAAAACTTGGCTTTGTCGGTAAAATTATCAATGTATTAGAACGTTTAACTGGTCCTGTAGAAGTCATTCTCTTCATCTTAGCCGCTGTGCTAGGGGCTTATACCGGTTTCTTACTATCAGCATTGATCAGTTACCCAATGTTAAATAACCCTGTTCTACCAGCGTTATTCTTGGCTTCAGGTACCTCTTCAGGTATCGCTGCAACCTTCTTATTTATCCTCATTGCAGGTAAATTAAAAGGTGATAGCCATGAATCACACTTCATTCACAAATTTGAAGTGCCAATTATGGTGACTGAACTTGGTTTATTAATCTGTTTCTTTGTTGGTCTACACTTCGGTGGTGGTCAGAAAGTGGTTGCGTTACACAATGCTCTTTCCGGCTTCTGGGGTGCAGTGTTCTGGATTGGGGTATTCTTAATTGGTATCTTAATTCCACTATTTGCCAACCTTGCCGTAAAAGACAACTTAAAATACAACAAGAACTTTATTATCCTTGTGTCAATCTTCGACTTAATCGGGGTTCTCTGCTTACGTTACTTCATCTTGTATGCAGGACAACTTACCGTTGCGTAAGGATAAATTTCTTATTTAATCAAAAGGCGTATACAATACGCCTTTTGTTTATTTAGAAGACTAAAGTGCGGTTAATTTTACGTATGTTTTTCATGCTTAAAATCAACCTTATTTTGTAAAATACAACCTTTAATACTGAAGAATACTATGCTTCCCGAACTCGGATTTCTCTCATTACTCTTTGCCACCACCGCGGCGCTCTTACTTTCCATCGTGCCACAAATTGGTATTTGGCGAAATAAACCCACTCTCACCAATACAGCTTGGGGATTAAGTTATTGCTTCAGTATTTTTACAAGCGTTTCCATCGGCATTCTCGCCTACTCTTTTGCGACAGATGATTTCACATTGGAATACGTCGCGGCGCATTCTAATTCTCAACTACCGACATTTTTCAAAGTGGCCGCCACTTGGGGCGGGCATGAAGGCTCCATTTTATTTTGGCTTTTCACATTAAGTCTTTGGTTGGTGGCTTTTGCTTTTTTCTCTCGCAAAAATGACCGCTCTTTTTCTGCTCAAACCCTCTCTTTACTCGGCTTAATTTGTCTTGGGTTTGCTATTTTCATTTTGTTCTACTCCAATCCATTTGGACGTGCATTCCCTGCCCCAGCAGAAGGGCGAGATCTCAACCCAATGCTGCAAGATATCGGCTTAATTTTCCACCCGCCGCTTTTATATGTGGGTTATGTGGGCTTTGCCGTTAACTTTGCCATGTCCATTTCAGCTTTAATCTTTAATCGTTCTGCACAAGCAATTGCGCGTGCAATGCGAGCTTGGGTTCTCGTTTCTTGGTTATTCTTAACATTAGGGATCGTGCTCGGTGCATGGTGGGCATATTACGAATTAGGCTGGGGCGGCTGGTGGTTCTGGGACCCAGTAGAAAATGCTTCACTTATGCCATGGTTATTGGGACTCGCACTTTTACACAGTTTGATGGTGACTGAAAAGCAAGGCATGTTTAGCTACTGGACAACACTCTTTTCCCTACTCGCTTTTGCATTCAGTGTATTAGGCACATTTATTGTCCGTTCAGGCGCATTAACTTCCGTGCACGCCTTTGCTTTAGATAGTTCCCGTGGTTATGTGTTATTGCTCATTTTCTTCTTACTGACTGTCGGCTCGCTCAGCTTATTTGCGCTACGCACAAATACCAACGAAAGTGCGGTCAAATTTCCACTCATTTCTAAAACTGGGGCGATTTTAGGTTTAAACATCGTATTGACCGTGGCCACCGTCAGCACATTCTTAGGCACTTTCTATCCAATGCTATTCCAAGCCATGAATTGGGGCAGTATTTCCGTAGGAGCCCCTTACTTTAATAGTATTTTCTTACCCTTGCTTACGTTAGTGCTTTTTGCCATGGCGGGCACTCTTTGCTTAGGCTGGTTTAAAGCCGATAAGAAACACTTTTTCAAACGCTTGTTATTACTCATTCCTGCAGCAGTGATGGCTTATGGCATGATTTGGAATGCGTTGCAAAATGACAGTGCGTTACGTTTCCATTTCTTCGCTTATGTGTTGCTCACCCTCGCTATTTGGGTATTATTCGTCACCTTATGGCAAAATTGGGCAAAAGTCAGACTTGCCTATTTCGGGATGATTCTCGCACACTGTGGAGTGGCTATTGCCACAATGGGCGCCGTGATGAGTAGTTACTTTGGCAGTGAATTAGGTATTAGACTTGCACCACAACAAAGCCAGCAATTAGGTCAATTTGAATTCCACTACGATCGTTTTTCCAATGAAATTGGACCAAACTTTACCGCTGAAGTTGCTTTCTTTAGCGTATCAAAACAAGACAAACCTTATGCTGAAATTGTACCTGAACGCCGCTATTACGACGTTCGTACCATGACCATGAGTGAAGTGGGTTTAGATGCTGGTCTTTGGGGCGATTTATATATTGTGATGGGTGATAACTTGGGCAAAGGTGAATTCACGTTCCGCTTGCATTACAAACCACTTATTCGCTGGTTATGGCTCGGAGGCATTTTAATGGCACTTGGCGCATTATGTTCTGCCATCAATTTGAAGAGAAAACGCGATGAATAAAAAGTTTATTTTGTTTTTACCACTGATTTTATTATTGAGCGTTTGCTTACTGCTTTTTGTTGGTTTGCATAAAGATCCAAAACAAATTGCCTCTGCACTCATTAATAAGCCTGTGCCGGAATTCTATCAAGCAAATCTACTTGAACCGAGTCAAATCGTCAGCCCAAGAGATTTCCCAAAGAAACCTTTCCTGCTTAATGTTTGGGGAAGTTGGTGTGGCTATTGCCAACAAGAACACCCTCTCTTGATGGAAATTTCAAAAGACGTGCCCATTGTGGGCATCGACTATCGTGACAAACCACAAAACGGTATTGCGATGCTCGAACGCATGGGCAACCCATTTATACTCACTATTGACGATAGCCGTGGTGAATTTGCGATGCAATTAGGCGTAGATGGTGCACCAGAGACCTATATTGTCGATGAACACGGCATGATCCGTTATCGTCATTCTGGCTATATGGATCGTGAAACGTGGCTTACCGAAATCAAACCAAAACTTGATGAATTAACAAAAAAGTAAAATGAAAAAATTAACCCGATTTCTGACCGCACTTTTACTGACGTTTGCCCTTTTTGCTCACGCAGAAATGGTGGACACCTATGCGTTTAAAAACCAAGCCGATCGTACTCGTGCTGTTGAACTGGCAAAATCCTTACGTTGCCCACAATGTCAGAATCAGAACTTAGTTGAGTCCAACTCCCCTATCGCTTATGACTTACGTATTGAAGTCTATAAAATGGTGGATGAAGGAAAAACGAATCAGCAAATTATCGATACGATGACTGCTCGTTTCGGTAATTTCGTGAACTATAAGCCCCCTTTCCAATGGAATACCGCACTACTCTGGCTATTGCCTATTTTGCTATTAATTGGTGCTTTTGCATTGATTTTGTTTTCCACTAAAAAATCAGAAGAGGCCCCTAAGCCACTTGAAAATCAACCTCATACAGCGCCTAAAGAAGAAAAAAGTGCGGTCAAATTTGAAACCAAATCCGCCATTTGGGTCTTTGCTATTTTGTTGGTTCTTCCTTTAAGTTATTACTTCTCCCTTGATCGTTTTGAGCGTGTTCAGCAAGGTGAAAAAGAGATGGTTGAGCTTACTAATAAAAAAGCCGATACATCAATGGTGCATCAAAAAGAAGATATGGTGCTCAAAATTCAAAATAAAATTCGAGAAGATGTGAATAACCCTGAGCTTTGGGCTCAGCTAGGTGATGCTTATATGCAAAATGATGAATTTGATCATGCACTCATCGCCTATAGCAATGCAGAAAAAATTTCAGGCACAACACCGGCTATTTTAGGTCTCAAAGCAACCGCACTTTATTATCAAGCAGGTCAAAATATCACACCACAAATCCAGCAAATAATGGATGAGGCGTTAAAACAAGATAAACATGAAATCTCGGTAATCACATTATTGGCGACTGAAGCCTTTAAAAATCATGAAGCTGAAAAAGCCAAAGCTTATTGGCAACAATTATTAGATTCAGGTAATGCTGCCGTGGATCGCCGTACTGTCATCCAACGAATCAAAATGATAGACTATTTTGAAAAAGGGCAAGTATCACAATAAATTATGAGTCGCTATTCAGAAAATATCATCATTGGAGCCGGTGCTGCCGGCTTATTTTGTGCCGCACAGTTAGGAAAGCTGGGCAAACAAGCCACCATTTTTGATAATGGTAAGAAAATTGGCCGAAAAATTTTAATGTCTGGCGGTGGATTCTGTAATTTTACCAATATGGAAATCACATCTGGCCGTTATATCAGTCAAAACAAACACTTCGTCAAATCTGCCTTAAAACGTTATACACAATGGGATTTTATTGCTTTAGTCGCTGAATACGGCATTCCTTACCACGAAAAAGAATTAGGTCAGTTATTTTGTGATAACGGCGCAGAAGATATCGTGAAGATGCTCGGAACGGAATGTAACAAATATGGTGTTAGCATTCAATTACGTAGCGAAGTCAGTGATGTTGAAGTCGTTGAAAACAATCCTAAAGTGCGGTTCAAATTAAAGGTAAATGCAGTTGAATGGCAATGTCGAAATTTGATTATTGCCACAGGTGGGCTATCTATGCCAGGCTTGGGCGCTTCGCCTTTTGGCTATCAAATTGCAGAACAATTTGGATTAAATGTGATTCCTCCGCGAGCAAGTCTTGTGCCATTCACGTGGCGAGAAAGTGAAAAATTCTACGCGGCACTATCCGGCATTTCATTAGACGTAGCGGCAACAAATCAAAACAAAACCTTTACTCACCAAATGCTATTTACCCATCGTGGTTTATCAGGCCCTGCTATTTTACAGATCTCCAATTATTGGCAACCGGGTGAAAGCATTCATTTAGATTTATTGCCCTATAACAACATTCGTCATCATTTGGATGAAATGCGTCAATCTTCACCTAAATTACAATTAAAGACCGTATTAAGTCGATTATTACCAAAAAAATTAGTCGAACTTTGGTTAGAACAAGGCTTGATTCAAGACGAAGTGATTGCAAATTTAAGTAAAGTGCGGTTAGAAAATCTAGAGAATTTAATCCACAACTGGCAATTTATACCTAATGGCACTGAGGGCTACCGAACGGCTGAAGTCACGATGGGCGGAGTTGATACCCATGAGATTTCATCCAAAACCATGGAAGCGACAAAGATTAAAGGTCTCTATTTTATCGGTGAAGTGCTCGATGTTGTCGGCTGGTTAGGCGGCTACAATTTTCAATGGGCATGGAGTTCGGCTGCCGTTTGTGCAATGGGAATTGCTGAAAGCTAATCTTTCTCTGCATTAATTATTTTCATCATAAATGAAAAAATCATTACTTTGATCGTGAAATATCCTTACGTTAAAATCAGCATACGAAAATAAAAAGAAGGATATAAACATGACATCAAAAACACTTCCCTTCCACGCTGATACAGTCGGTTCATACTTACGTTCTCAACCTTTAAAAGAAGCCCGTGCAAAATTTGCAGCAGGCGAACTTTCTCGTGAACAATTAACGGAAGTTGAAGATCAAGAAATTGCAAAATTAGTACAAGCTCAGTTAGATGCTGGTATTCAAGTCATCACAGATGGGGAATATCGCCGTGCGTTTTGGCACATCGATTTCTTAGAAAACCTTAATGGCATCGAAGGTTATCACCCTGAACACGGTTATAAATTTAATGGTGTGGAAACCAAACCTTACAATACTCGCTGCTGCGGTAAAGTATCTTGGAATCCAAACCATCCATTTATCGAACATTTCAAAAAATTAAAAGATATTGTTGGGGATCGTGGCGTCGTAAAATATACCATTCCAAGCCCAAATCAATTAATGTATCCAATTCAATGGGATACGGGCGTTTATACGACACGTGCAGAATTTGCCAAAGATGTTCAACAAGCTTATAAAGATGCAATCAAAGCCTTCTATGATGCAGGTTGCCGTTATTTACAATTTGATGACGTGTATTGGGGGTCGCTCTGTAACAATCACCTAAAACCAGAATTTGAAGCAGATAAAGCACAAGCGCTTGAAAATATTCAAGTTGTATTAGCCGCTAAACCAGCAGATATGGTTATCACAACACACGTTTGCCGTGGCAATTTCCGTTCAACCTATTTATTAACCGGCGCATACGATCCTATTGCGGATGCGTTATTCGGTCAAACCCAATACGATGGCTATTTCCTTGAATATGATGACGAACGTTCTGGTGGGTTTGAGCCATTAAAACACTTTGCCAATAATCCACACAAAGGCCGTGTTGTATTAGGCTTAATCAGTTCAAAATTCCCTGAATTAGAAGATAAAGCAGCTATTAAAGCTCGCATTAAAGAAGCGACGCAATATGTTCCACTTGAACAGCTTTGCTTAAGCCCACAATGTGGTTTTGCGTCAACAGAAGAAGGGAATATCATGACGGAAGCACAGCAATGGGCAAAAGTTCGTTACGTTGAAGAAATTGCTAAAGAAGTATGGGGTGAAGATTAATTCTTTTCATAAAAATACGCTGTTTTTAACCGCACTTTTATAGACTGAGAACGTAGCAATACGCTCTTTTTTACTGCTTCCTTTCAACAAATAAAAAAAGCTGATGTTATTTACATCAGCTTTTTCATTATCAATTTGTCACTAGATCTGTGTTAAATCGACGTTTTTCGTTTCTTTTGAGGCTAATAACGCTAACAAGGTTAAGAATGCATTAATGGCTAAATAAATCCCTACGCCCATTAAGCCATAAAGTGCATTGATTTTTAATGAAATCATTGCCGCAATGGTTGCCCCGATAATGGATGCAATATTGTAGGCTAAAGAAGCGCCAGAATAACGTACTTCCGTTGGGAATAATTCAGGTAATAACGCCGCCATTGGGCCAAATGTCATGCCCATTAATGCCATACCAATTACTAAGAAAGCAAATACAGAAGCCGGTGTACCATTTCCAAGGAATAATGGCATACATAATGCAAAAATTAAAATGCTGACCGTTGTCCAAATTAACCATTTGCGACGACCAATTTTATCTGCATAAAGACCTGAAATACTGATAAAAATCGCAAAAACGATCGCACTCATTAAAAGTAATCCCGTGAAGGTATTGGCAGGAATGCCTAACCCCATAGGATAGCCCGCTTCTGAAAGGGTTGCCGGTGTACGAGAATACGCTTGAGCAAAGGCAGTCATAATATAGAACAAGGAATAAGTCGCCACCATAATAAAGGTACCAATCACCATCGGTTTAAAGTGTTTAGTAAATACCACACTCACCGGTGCTTTTAATTTTTTCCCTTTTTCTTCCGCTTCAACGAAGACATGGCTCTCATGTAAAGTTAAACGAACATACAACCCAACTAAAACTAAGGCTAAAGAAGAAACAAACGGGATACGCCATGCCCACTCAACAAGGGCTTGTTGCCCCCAGAAATAGCTCACTAAGAAGAAGGTTGCATTAGCCACAAATAAACCAATTGGTGCACCTAATTGAGGGAATGTGCCATACCAAGCACGTTTTCCTTCTGGCGCATTTTCTGTTGCCACTAAAGCGGCACCACCCCATTCACCACCAAGACCAATACCTTGACCGACACGGCAAATACATAACAAAATCGGTGCCCAAATACCAATTTGAGAATAAGTCGGCAATAAACCGATAACGACCGTAGATCCGCCCATTAAAACCAAAGAGGCGACCAAGGTTTTCTTACGACCAATCTTATCACCAAAGTGCCCAAATAAAGCTGAGCCAATTGGACGAGCAAAGAACGCTAAGGCTAATGTTGAAAGAGAAAGCAAATCATCTGAAAGCGGATCACCACTATGGAAGAATTGCGTGTTAAAAACTAATACTGCCGCAGCGGCATAGATATAATAATCGAAGAATTCAATTGCGGTACCCACCATAGAGGCTAAAGCAACCTTCAGTGGATCATTACGAAGTTGTGAGGACATTTTGCTTCCTTAAGAGTCAAATAAAATGAAAGGGCTAAATCCTAGCATTTCCCTTAAGGTTGAGCAATTTTTAATACGATATTTTTGATTTTTTCAGCAAAATATGTCGGGTTTTCTAAATGTGCATTATGACCTGCATCAGGAATAATCGTTAAATCAAGTTGATTATCCTCTGCCATTTGGCGAAACTTCTGATCTCGTTCACCACAAAAATAAAAAAATGGCAGCAAACTTGACCGCACTTTCTCTCGAAAATCAGGCTGTTTGGCAAGACTAGTGGCTAACAATATATGACCAATATTTGCACCACAATTGGCTTTTCGCTTTTCAATTAATGCCTTACGTTGCTGTTCATTTAAATGAGAAAAAACAGGTTGTTGATACCAATCTTCGAGCACGATTTCAGGCTTTTCATGGAAAAAACGCTCAGCCCACATTTTGTCATTGACCAAACGACTTTGCTTTTCTTGCTCAGACTGTAAACCTAAATTCGCTCCTTCTAAAATGACTGCCTTTAAATGCCCTATTTTCACTCTAGCTTGCAGTGCATAATATTGTGCGATTCGTCCACCAAGTGAATAACCGATTAAGATATAAGGCTCATTTTTTATGAGATGTTGAATTTGTTCTTCAAGGCACTGAGCGGTTTGCTCAAAATCTTCAACGGCAACAGCTTTATTCTCACCATGAAACGGTAAATCGAGAGAGAAACAACGAAAGTGCGGTAGATTTTCGATGACTTTTTGCCAATCTGATTTCGTACCTAATAAGCCATGAAGAAAAACAAGATTCATCATAATAATGCCATATAAAGAAATCCCCTCTATATAAGAGGGGAAAAATTATTCACCAATCACCGCGTGGCTGATTTGTTCAATCAAGCGCTTATAGGTTGCGCTGCCATCACTTGGGTTTGTTTTGATTTCAATTAATGTCGCACGGCGGCGAGTATAAGCTTGTTTTAACACGGAGCTTAAATCTGCCCAGGTGTAAGGCAAGGCATATTTTAAGCCAAACATTGCCGCGACTTGAGAGAAATCACCATTATGTGGCAAGCGATAGAACTGCTCTTTCACCTCTTCTTCCACTGGCAACATATCAAAGATTGCGCCACCATTATTGTTAATAACAAAAATAATAGTCGGTTGAGTGACATTCTTAAATAAGGCTAAAGAGTTTAAATCATAAAGCGTGGACGTATCACCAATCATGGCCACCACAGGTTGATCGGCACCGATACCAATACCTGCAGCCGTTGCTAATAAGCCATCAATTCCGCTTGCACCACGGTTAGTATAAATCGGATACCCTTCAGGTAATTTGGTTAACGCATCAACCAAACGCACAAAAAGACTGTTTCCTAAGAACAAAATACCGTTGTAAGGTAAAACACGCTCAATATGATGTGCTAATGAGGCTTCATTAAGATTGCCACCGACTTGTTGTTCGATAAAGGTTGCACAGAATTTTGAAAGTGCCAGAGGTTCGAGCAACCAAGGCTTTTGACGCAATGGCGGGTGTGCACGCAACCAATGATGCGCTTTGGCGTTAAAGCGAGTTTGCGTATGGTGGTTTGGATCAACTGCATTTTGACTTTGCTCCACCACCCAAAATTCACCTTGAAATTCCGCTAAGAATTGGTTAATACGTTTACTGATAAAACGAGAACCAAATTGAATCACGATATCAGCTTGAAGTAGTTTTTGTTTTACCGTTTGGTTTGCTAGCCAAATATCCGCATAAGGCATGAGAGGCTCAACACCTGATTGAATATCCGTAAGCAAAATCCACCCCATGGTATTTGCCCATGAGTTAATACCCATTGCTTGTTCAGGCGTTAATTGTCCTGCCACAATCACACCACGTTTTGTACGCCAAGTATCCCAATTCTCGTGCATTAACACTTCTTGCTGTAATGGTTGATGATCAACCCAATTTTTAGGCTGGCTTAACCAACGTTGAATTGGCATTAACCATGGATGACCGTCAATTTCTTGCTCTTGGGCATTATAAAGTGGCTCTGCAAAAGGCACATTGATATGTACCACACCTGGTTGTTGTTTTTGTTTATAGCACGCTTGTTCCAACGTAGAAATTAACCATTTTGCCGCATAATCGGCTTGAGGTTTCGGTAGATTGACACTTGCCACAGGGTAATCGGCAAACATATTTTGTTGCACGATAGCTTGATTCGCCCCACATTCCCATAATTCAGGTGGGCGATCAGCGGTAAGAATAATTAAATTCACGCCTGTTTGACGAGCTTCGATAATTGCTGGATATAAATTTGCTGCTGCGGTGCCCGAGGTGACAATCACGGCAACAGGTGCTTGAGTAGATTTTGCAATCCCTAACGCAAAAAAGCCTAAACCACGTTCATCAAAGTGACTATGGCACGTTGCACGAGAAGCATTTTGTAAACGCACAGCTTCTAGCGTTAAAGGTGTTGAGCGTGAACCAGGCGCAATACAAAAGTGACTCACGCCTTGGCGAACCAAGGTTTCTAAGATCACCTTTGACCAACAACGATTAAATACGCTTACAGACATTCTTCTTATTCTCCGTTATTCTCTGCAAACAGGGAAATCAGCCCTGCCGCTTTACGTTCAATTTCTAACCACTCTTCTAGGGGTTGTGAGCCTTCCACAATACCGGCACCAGCAAATACACGCACTTGGTTTTCTTCAATAAAAGCCGAACGAATAGTAACACAAAATTCTGAGAGATTTTGGCTCATCACGCCTAATGTTCCGGCATACCAACGACGATCAAAGGTTTCTATTTCAGCTAAAGCTTTCTTCGCTTGTTGCTGTGGTAAACCTGATACCGCTGCCGTTGGATGAATTGCCTTCAGTAAATCGGCATCCGTACAAAGTGCGGTCAATTTTGCGTGCATTTTTCGAATCAAATGCTGCACTTTGCGTAATGACTTTAATGCGACATCATCAACGGTAATTTGTTCCACTAAGTGACTGATATTTTGTGAAATATCTTCAACCACCAACCAGTTTTCATTGAGGTTTTTTTCATCATTTAACAGCCAATTCGCACGTTCATCATTTTCACTCGGATTATCACTAACAGGTGCAGTACCCGCAAGCGCCTCCGTAAATAACTGACGATCATCTCGTGCAAATAAGCGTTCAGGCGTCGAACCTACAAAACAGTGTTCAGCATTATCTGCCCATAAAAAATGGTAACAACCACTATTTTTGGCTTGGCTTGCTGCAAGAAAATCTTTTCCGTTTAACTTACTATGAAGACCAAACACGGTTTCATTTGCCAAAACAAGCTTGGTTAATTCCCCTTGTCGAATACGAGCGAGTGCTTGATTGACCCAGTCACACCACGTTTCTTGGTTTGCTTTTGGCACCATGCTTTCGATGGTTAATTGATTAAGTGGTAAAAGTGCGGTTGTTTTTTCGAATGAATTCAACACCGCTTTTGCTGAATCAAGCTCATTTGTTTCAACAAACACAGAAACTACTGTCTCACCATGTTGTTGTTCAATTAAAACTTGAGGCAAAATAAACTGGCTTTCACCTTGAAACTGTAAACCGCCCACTAACGGGAAATCGTACTCTTGAATAAATTGCTGTGCCAAATTCACATCTGAAAATGACCGCACTTTCCCCACCGCTGCGACGGTTTTAGCTTCATCACGAAAACGTAAATAAAATTGTGGATAAACAAGTTGCCCCTTCATCCATGCCAAAAGATCAACACCCAATTTCATCTTCGTCTGAAGACGTGCAATAGCGGGTTGCTGATCAGTTGTCACCAAGGTTTCAAACTGGCGAATTAGCTCAGATTTAGCTTGTTCTAAAGGGCCCATGAAAAATAATAAAACACACAAAAAATTAGCCCATATTCTACCGCACTTTAATACATTCAAAAAATTTTTTTATTAAATCTTTTCAAGATAAGAATTTAAGCGTAAATTAGACGTAATTTTTGAATGAAAATCTAATTATCATAGGATGTTACTAATGAGATCTTTTCCTAAATCAGACAAATTAGAACACGTTTGCTACGATATTCGTGGACCGGTTCACAAAGAAGCTTTACGCCTAGAAGAAGAAGGCAACAAAATCTTAAAACTTAATATCGGCAACCCTGCCCCATTTGGTTTTGAAGCGCCTGATGAAATTTTAGTTGATGTTATCCGCAACCTACCATCTGCACAAGGTTATTGTGATTCCAAAGGGTTATATTCGGCACGTAAAGCTATCGTGCAATACTATCAATCTAAAGGTATTCATGATGCGACAGTAAACGATGTATACATCGGGAATGGTGTATCTGAATTAATTACCATGTCCATGCAAGCTCTTCTCAATGATGGTGATGAAGTCTTAGTTCCAATGCCAGACTATCCATTATGGACAGCGGCTGTGACATTAGCGGGCGGAAATGCAGTACATTATTTATGTGATGAAGAAGCGGGTTGGTTCCCTGCTATTGATGATATTCGCGCGAAAGTCAATGCCAAAACCAAAGCTATCGTCGTGATCAACCCGAACAACCCGACAGGTGCGGTTTATAGCAAAGAGTTACTCGAAGAAATTATCCAAGTTGCACGTGAAAATAATCTGATTATTTTTGCTGATGAAATTTATGACAAAATTCTCTACGATGGTGCTATCCACCATCATATTGCTGCCCTTGCACCAGATGTATTAACCATTACATTCAATGGCTTATCAAAAGCGTATCGTGTTGCGGGCTTCCGTCAAGGTTGGATGATTTTAAATGGGCCAAAACAACATGCTAAAGGCTATATTGAAGGCTTGGATATGCTGGCGTCTATGCGTTTATGCGCAAATGTACCAATGCAACACGCCATTCAAACCGCATTAGGTGGCTATCAAAGTATTAATGAATTTGTTCAACCGGGTGGTCGTTTACTGGAACAACGCAATAAAGCCTATGATTTAATTACTCAAATCCCGGGTATTAGTTGCGTAAAACCAATGGGGGCAATGTATATGTTCCCGAAACTCGATATCCAAAAATTCAACATTCATAGTGATGAAAAATTTGTGCTCGATTTATTACGTAAAGAGAAAGTGCTTCTTGTTCATGGTAAAGGCTTTAACTGGCATTCACCGGATCACTTCCGTGTGGTAACACTTCCTTATACCGGTCAATTAGAAGAAGCCATTGGCAAATTGGCTCGTTTCTTAGAAACCTATCGTCAATAATAAAAAAAGAGCGGTTAATTAACCGCTCTTTT
>NZ_KV838038.1:0-122324 GCF_001838635.1 Haemophilus sp. HMSC71H05 | reverse complement strand
AAAAGAGCGGTTAATTAACCGCTCTTTTTTTATTTCATGATTTATAACTATGCCCAGAAATAGCGCACCATATGGAAGAAAATTGGTGCGGAGAAACAAAGCGAATCCATACGGTCTAAAATACCACCATGGCCACTGATCATATTACCCCAATCTTTCACGCCCATACTGCGTTTCATGGCTGACATCACGAGCCCCCCTAAGAATCCCATTAAGCAAATTAACAGACTCATTAAAAAGGCTTGCCATGCATTAAATGGTGTCAGCCAATGAAGCAACATCCCTAATAAACTTGCGCTTAATACCCCACCAACAAAACCTTCTACCGTTTTAGATGGCGATAAGGTTGGTGCAATTTTATGCTTACCAAAAAGTTTACCCCAAACGTATTGCAACACATCACTTGACTGTACTACCAAGATTAAGAAGATCATTAATAAAAGATTTTTTCCTTCATAACCTAAGATATCAAGAGCCAATAAAGCGGGGATATGTGAAATACAGAATACACTAATCATCAATGCCCACTGAATTTTCGTTGAACGATCTAAGAAATGCGCCGGATCGCCGAGTAATGCCGACAGAATAGGTAAAAATAAGAAGCCATATACGGGAATGAAAATTGTGAACATGCTAAACCAATCAATGGCGACTAAAAAATATTGCAATGGTAAGATCACATAAAAACAAGCGGCTAGCGCAAGATGATCGCCTCGACGAATATTCAATAGAGAAAGAAACTCACGCAATCCCATAAATGAAATAATCAAAAATAGCCCAATCACGCCATAAAAGCCTAATAAACTCGCAATAAAGATAATCCCAATCATCACCCACCAAGCATTGATGCGTGCATTCAGGTTATCAATAACGCTATTCGGTGTATCTACACCCGATCTGCGTTTTAAAATATATCCCACTGAGGAAGCAAAAATTAAGGCGATAAATAAACCACCGAAGAGTTGCCATATTTCTGTCATCATTTGCTCCTAAGATTTGCCTTTTTCACTGACGTTTAAACTTAATAATGCCGATTGAGCACGTGTCAGAAACACCTCTTTAGTTTCATCAGTCCCAATCTTTAATGGCTCGCCCACATAAAGATCACATAACAATGGTATCGGTAAAATAAAGCCTTTTGGTAAAACATTATTCATATTGCTAATCCAAACGGGCACAAATTCACAATCAGGATTTTCTTTTGCTAAATAAAACAATCCACTTTTAAACGGCTGAAGTGGTAAATCATCATCCATCTTACGAGTTCCTTCAGGGAAAATAATCAGGGAGTCATTGACTAATGCTTCACTCATTTGTCGTATGGCCTCTTTTGGATCTTGGCTATTACGTTCAATCAGTAACATATTGAACACTTTATAGGCTAAAAAGCGACGAATTGCGCCTTTCGTCCAATAATCTTTGCCTGCAACAGGGCGAGTTTGTTTTCTTACTTCATAAGGTAATGAAATCCAAAGTAAGATAAAATCCCCATGGCTATTATGATTGGCAAAATAGACTCGATGCCCTTCTGAAGATTGTTCCGCAATTGCGGGTTGTGGTCGAACGCCTGTAATAAAAGAAGCAAAACGACACAATAAAAAATCGATTAATCTCGCGATCATATTTACTCCTATTACTCCGTCACTTCGGCTAAACCATTTTTTACTCGCTTAATACAAGTCACAATGAGCAAGATAATGACGATATTGGTTACCCACCAGAAAAGTGAATGCAAACTACCATTCACCGCATAGAGTAAACCAAGCACACCAAACACAAACGCACGATCACTTTTACCCATTGGGCCATCATAACGACGAGTTTTGCCTTGAACTTGCCCTAAAATGCCACATAACTCACTCAATGCGGCAAGCCAAATAATACTTGAGATTTGAATACCATCAAAAGGCGCGACAAAAGCAAAAGGAAGATAAAGAGCCGCATCTGAAACGACATCAGTAATCTCATTAAGATAGCCCCCTAATCGACTTTTTTGATTAAATTCACGTGCGAGCATGCCATCAATGGCATTCAACGCCATACGCAAAAACAACCAAATAGGGATAAGGAAGAAAAGAGAAGAAAATGTCGGAAATAGTGCAAGAACCACACCGAGTAAAATAGAAAGTAAGCAGGCAATTAGCGTAACTTGATTTGCCGTTACGCCTTTTGCCGCTAATTGCCTAACTAAAGGCCGAAGTAAATTCTGAAATTTGGGTTTTAAGGCATAGATACTCATCTACCATCTCCTTGTTTTTATTAAAAAACATAAATATGTTTCCAATAATAGGACGGTATAGAGTATTACTCAAGTTTTTTATTCATCCATATAACCTAAACTTCTTAAGGCACGTTCATCATCCGCCCAACCGGACTTCACTTTTACCCAAAGTTCAAGGTGTACTTTATTATCAAATAAGCGTTCCATGTCAGCGCGCGCTTCCATACCAATGGTTTTAATTTTTTGTCCTTGAGCACCGATCACCATTTTCTTTTGACCTTCACGTTCAACTAAAATCAAGCCATTGATTTCATAGGTACCACGCTCATTTACTTTAAATTGTTCAATTTCAACCGTTACCGAATAAGGTAGCTCTTCCCCTGTGAAACGCATTAATTTTTCACGAATAATTTCTGACGCCATAAAACGCTGTGAACGATCCGTTACATAATCTTCAGGAAAGTGATGAACGCCTTTACGTAATGATTGACGAACAATTTTCTCTAATTGATGGACATTATTACCACGTTGTGCAGAAATCGGCACAATGTGAGCAAAGTTAAACTTGTTGCCTAAATCTGTAATAAATGGCAATAAATCATCTTTATTCTTAATATTATCAACTTTGTTGATGGCGAGTACGACAGGTGCTTTCGCATTACGTAATTTGTTTAACACCATTTCATCATCGGCATTCCAATGTGTACCATCCACGACGAAAATAATGAGATCAACATCCCCGATTGCCGAGCTTGCTGCACGGTTCATTAAACGGTTAATCGCTCGTTTTTCTTCGATATGAAGCCCCGGTGTATCTACATAAATTTCTTGGTAGATGCCTTCCGTTTTAATTCCCACAATACGGTGACGCGTAGTTTGCGCCTTGCGAGATGTAATCGAGATTTTTTGTCCCAAAATTTTATTTAACAGGGTAGATTTCCCTACATTTGGGCGACCTACGATAGCGATAAAGCCACAATAGGTCTCTTGTTCTTGATTTAATTCGGTCATTTAATTTCCAATGTTTTTAAGATTTGTTCTGCGGCCGCTTGTTCTGCTTTACGGCGGCTAGAACCTTTCGCAATAAAAGTGTGGTCAATATTGGGTACATTTTTTACTGTACATTCTACGGTGAAGGTTTGGCAATGTGCTTCGCCTTCAATTTTGATTACTTCATAGGTTGGTAAGGCAAAATGCTTACCTTGTAAATACTCTTGCAAGCGTGTTTTGGCATCTTTTTGGTTATCACCCGGTTTAATTTCGGCGAGTAAAGTTTTATACCAGCTACGCACAATATCTGCTGCTTTATCAAAGCTTGAATCTAATGCCATTGCGCCAATTACCGCTTCAACACAATCCGCCAAAATAGATTCACGACGAAAGCCACCACTTTTCAATTCACCAGAACCTAAGGACATATAATCCCCAAGCTCAAAATTGCGGGCAATCATCGCCAGGGTTGGCTCACGAACTAATGTGGCACGCATTCTGCTAAGTTCACCTTCATTACAACGAGGGAATTGATGATAAAGCGCATCCGCGATGACATAATTGAGAATCGAATCACCTAGAAATTCTAGGCGCTCATTATGTTGATTGGAGGCACTGCGGTGTGTCAGTGCCAATTTTAAATTTTTTAGATCGGAAAATTGATAACCAATTTTTCGTTCTAGACGATCTAAATGATTCATATTAATTAATTTTTGTAAAGAAACGGTCAAAACGGAAGCCTGTAGGCCACTCATTTGGTTCTTTTTCTAAACTCATCCAAATATAAGTGGCTTTACCCACGATATTTTTTTCTGGTACAAATCCCCAAAAACGGCTGTCATCACTATGATCACGGTTATCACCCATCACAAAATATTGCCCTTCAGGCACAATCCATTCTGCAGTAGGTAAACCTTCTTGTGGATAGAATTCAATCCCCGAATAACGGCGCATTGGCTCCACTAAAATACTGTGTGTCACATCACCGATTTCCAAATATTCAACTTGCGTTGGGAAGGCTGGATTTGTGGGTTCTTGTTTATATTCAAACGCTTTAGTTTGGCAATCTACTTCGCAAGGTTTGCCATCTTTGCCATAAACCAATGTTAAAGCACTTTTTTCAACATCAAGGATAATGCGGTCACCGCCTTTCCCGACAATACGTTTAATGTAATCCACACCAGACATATTATCTTTAGACGTTAATGCAAGGTTTTCCGCATATGCTGCTCGCGTTGCGCCTAAGCTTGTACGAAGTAACGCTTGCTCCGGTGCTTTAAACACGATCACATCACCACGTTCTGGTTTATTACCTTCAATAATCGTATTTTGGAAAATAGGATCTTTAATGCCATAAGTATATTTGTTCACGACGAGGAAATCCCCTACGCGCAAGGTCGCTTCCATTGATCCAGATGGAATTTGAAATGGCTCAAAAATAAATGAACGCACAAGGAATACCACGGATAACACAGGGAAAAGCGAAGAAATAAATTCTGAGCCTTCTGAAATAGGCTCAATTTTCGCTTTTTCTTCATCCGTTAATGCTTTGCCTGAGCGTTGTTCTGCGCGTGCGATTTGACGACGACGTCTTGGCATCACGGCAAAGCGGTGATAACACCATAAAATGCCGGAAAGTGCGGTTAAAATCAGCAATAAAATACTGAATGTGTTAGGCAGTTGGAAATAATCTAACGCTTTCCAACCAGCAAAGCCTACGGCTAACAACAGAATAAAAAATACATTCGACATTGCTCTACTTTCCTATTTATCTTTACCAACATGTAAGATCGCTAAAAACGCTTCTTGCGGTACTTCCACGTTACCTAAAGATTTCATTCGTTTTTTACCTTCTTTCTGTTTCTGTAAGAGTTTTTTCTTACGGCTCACGTCACCACCATAACATTTTGCTAATACGTTTTTACGCAATTGTTTTACCGTTGAACGCGCAATAATGTGGTTGCCAATCGCGGCTTGGATCGCGATATCAAATTGTTGACGTGGAATCAGTTCACGCATTTTTTCAACTAATTCACGGCCACGGTAAGGTGCATTATCTTTATGAACAATTAATGCTAACGCATCAACACGATCACCGTTGATCATGATATCCACGCGCACCATGTCCGCTGCTTGGAAACGTTTGAAACCATAATCCAAAGACGCATAACCACGCGATGTTGATTTCAAGCGATCGAAGAAATCTAAGACTACTTCGCCCATTGGGATTTCATAAGTTAACGCAATTTGGTTACCGTGATATACCATATTAGTTTGTACACCACGTTTTTCCACACAAAGGGTAATCACGTTACCTAAGAATTCCTGTGGCACGAGCATATTACACTCTGCAATTGGCTCACGAATTTCCGCAATATTATTTAATGGTGGCAGTTTTGATGGACTATCCACATAAACCACTTCACCATTGGTCATTTCAACTTCATAAATTACAGTTGGTGCTGTGGTAATCAAATCAAGATCGTATTCACGTTCTAAACGCTCTTGAATGATCTCCATGTGTAAAAGCCCCAAGAAGCCACAACGGAAACCAAAACCTAAAGCCGTTGAGTTTTCTGGCTCATAGAACAGCGATGCATCGTTTAGGCTTAATTTACCTAACGCATCACGGAAAGCCTCATAATCGTCAGAGCTAACTGGGAATAAACCAGCATAAACCTGCGGTTTTACTTTCTTAAAACCTGGCAATACATGACTTGCCGGATTGTGTTGATTCGTTAAGGTATCCCCTACTGGTGCCCCTAAAATATCTTTAATCGCACAAACAACCCAACCTACTTCGCCGGTATTTAATACGGTCGTATCCACTTGTTTTGGCGTAAAAATCCCTAAACGATCAACGTTGTAAGCCTGTCCTGTAGACATTACTTTGATTTTATCACCTTTACGCAATACGCCATTTTTAATACGAACTAATGACACCACGCCTAAATAGTTATCGAACCAAGAGTCAATAATCAATGCTTGTAACGGTGCATCAGGATCACCTTCTGGCGCGGGAATTTTCGCAACAATTTCTTCTAATACATCTTCAATACCCACACCGGTTTTCGCTGAACAACGTACCGCTTCCATCGCATCAATACCCACGATGTCTTCAATTTCTTCTGCAACACGTTCAGGATCCGCTGCCGGTAAGTCGATTTTATTTAAAATCGGCACGACTTCTAAATCCATTTCAATGGCGGTATAGCAGTTTGCCAAGGTTTGTGCTTCTACGCCCTGTCCTGCATCCACAACTAACAATGCCCCTTCACAAGCTGCAAGAGAGCGCGATACTTCATAAGAGAAGTCCACGTGCCCTGGTGTATCGATAAAGTTTAATTGGTAAGTTTCACCGTCTTTGGCTTGATAATTTAAGGTTACACTTTGCGCTTTAATGGTAATGCCGCGCTCACGCTCAAGATCCATGGAATCCAATACCTGCGCTTCCATTTCACGATCCGAAAGCCCCCCACAGGTCTGAATTAATCGGTCAGAAAGGGTCGATTTACCGTGGTCAATATGGGCAATAATAGAAAAGTTGCGAATATTCTTCATAAATAGATTAGTTTTCTCAAAAATCATTAAATTTAACTGGCGGATTGTACCTGAAAAGCGTGGAAATCGCTAGGGATGAAAGGGAAAAGTGCGGTCAAATTTTCAAACCTTTTAGATAAAACAAAACCCCGAATTACTTCGGGGTTTCTTTTTTCATTCAAACTGAAATTATAGGCTTTCCGTGAAAGTACGAGTAATAACGTCGCGTTGTTGTTCTGGTGTTAAAGAGTTGAAACGTACTGCGTAACCAGAAACACGGATAGTTAATTGAGGGTATTTATCCGGGTTGTTTACTGCATCTTCTAACGTTTCACGACGTAATACGTTCACGTTTAAGTGTTGACCACCTTCAACTTTAACAGTTGGTGCTACGTTTACCGGTAATTCACGGTATTCGATTTGGCCTAATTCGCTCACTGCTACTACTTGGTCTTCTGCAAATTCAGCTTTTGCACATAAACAACGAGCTTCATTTTTTTCGCTGTCTAATAACCAGAATGAGTTTAAAAGATTGTCATTTGCTGCTTGAGTAATTTGAATACCTTTGATCATAAAGTGCCTCCTAATTTGGCGGTTGTATATTTATTAAACTGTGCAAATTTTATCAAACTATTTGAAGAATTCAATTAATTTTGACCTAAAACAGGTTCTTTTTTCTGACTAATTTTTAAAAATTGATCTAGATTAAAGTTTCAGCCACAGCAAGGCTTCAACACACTCCGACTTTTAACAAAGTATTAACATAATTCTAAGATAAAGCCTTTCTAAGCAATTTCATTTATAATGTGCTCAAGCTTATCCAATAAGGAAATACAGAATGAAAACCTGGACAGATGTTATCGGTCAAGAGAAAGAAAAACCTTACTTTAAACACATTTTACAACAAGTCCATCAAGAGCGACTCGCGGGGAAAACCATTTATCCACCGCAAGACGAAGTGTTTAATGCCTTTAAATATACGGCATTTGATGAGGTGAAAGTCGTCATTTTAGGACAGGATCCCTATCATGGCCCAAATCAAGCGCACGGTTTAGCTTTTTCGGTGAAACCTGAGGTTGCAATTCCCCCTTCTCTACTGAATATGTACAAAGAATTGGCTAACGACATTCCAGGTTTTCACATGCCAAATCATGGCTACTTAGTGAAATGGGCGGAGCAAGGTGTACTGCTGCTTAACACCGTGCTGACCGTAGAACGTGGCATGGCACATTCACATGCTAAATTTGGTTGGGAAGTTTTTACAGATCAAGTGATTGCAGCACTTAATGAACATCGTGAAAAAGTCGTATTTTTACTTTGGGGAAGTCATGCGCAGAAAAAAGGGCAATTTATTGATCGCAATCGTCATTATGTTTTAACCGCACCGCACCCTTCTCCACTTTCGGCACATCGTGGTTTTCTAGGATGTCATCATTTTTCTAAAACTAACGAATATTTAAAACAAAATGGTTTAAGTGAAATTGATTGGCAAGTTTAAGATTGCGACTCAACATCAAGCGGGAGACTCTTTTCCCGCTTTTCTTCTTTTTTCTGCTCTCGTCTTTTTTTGAAAAAATCACTCAATTTCTGACCGCACTTTTCTGCGAGCACGCCAGACGTAATTTCTAACGTATGATTCATTTTATAATCATCAAAGAAATGAAAGCGAGAACCTACTGCCCCGGTTTTATAATCTGATGCACCGAAGACTAATCGTTTAATACGGCTATGTAAAATCGCGCCGGCACACATCGTACAAGGTTCTAGTGTGACATAGAGTGTGGTATTGAGTAGACGATAATTTTGAATATTTTGCGCTGCGTTACGCAATGCGACAATTTCAGCGTGAGCGGTTGGATCATTTTCAATGATAGATAAATTCCAGCCTTCACCGAGAATATTTCCTTCATCATCCACCAACACTGCCCCGACAGGAATCTCACCGAGCGCTTCTGCACGATCGGCAAGCATCAGAGCGTGTTGCATAAATTTCTCATCTAAATCTGACCGCACTTTGAATGCCTAAACAGAGAAAGGATATTTGATTGGTTCGTGAGATTGATAACCCACCACCTTGAAATCATCCATCGTTACCCAAGTCTCAAGATCTTCAAGAGTTTTAATATCAGGATTAATTTCTAATTGTGGTGACGGGAATGGTTCACGTTTTAATTGCACATCACGCATTAACTCAAGTTGGTCTTCATAAATATGCGCATTTACAATTTTATGATATGCCTTACCCGGTTTATTGCCAGTAATTTGCGCCATTAATGCAAGGAAAGTAAAAACTTGAATTTGATTGAAATTTAAGCCAAGTGGCACATCACAAGAACGCTGATAGCTAGTTAAGTGCAATGTATCGCCCACTAAGGAGAAGGTGTGTGTGTGCATGCAAGGACGCAAACAACCCAGATCAAATTCACCCGGATTAAAGAAAGTCAGGATCTCACCGCGGTCATCGATACCTCGACTTAAATTATTCACAATTTTACGAAGTTGATCGATGGTTTCGCCATTCGGTTTACGCCATGCTCTACCTTGCACACCATAGACGCGGCCCATATCATCGGTGCCTTTACGGTGTGGATTGGCAAGCCAAGCGGCATTTTCATTGGCATTGGCATCCCATGTTTTGGTGCCAAGTTTACGGAAATCTGCCGCATTATCATAACCACGGATATAGCCTAAAAACTCCGCAATTGCCGCTTTCCAATAGCTTTTTCGCGTGGTAATTAAGGGGAATTGATTATTAGCAACATCATATTCTAAATCCGCATTAATCACTGTAAGGCAACGCTTACCAGTACGCTCATTAGCAACCCACTCACCTTCATTTACAATACGTCGGCAAAGATCTAAATATTGTTTCATAAAAACTCCTTACTGATGAACCGCACTTTTAGAGCGATTGTATGCCCATGCCATAATTAACCCACCGCCAATAATCATCGGCAAACAAAGCGCTTGTCCACGAGTCATGATGCCTAAGAAAGATTCCACTTCAGGCTCACGGACATATTCAACGATAAAACGGAAAATCCCGTAACCAACAAGGAATAATCCTGCTACCGAACCTACAGGACGAGGCTTTTTAATAAAGACATTCAGAATAATAAACAGCACGAAACCTTCTAAGAACGCCTCATAAAGCTGTGAAGGATGGCGAGGTAATAACAATGGATCATTTGGGAAAATCATGGCCCAAGGGACATCTGTTTCTCGTCCCCAAAGTTCTAAATTGATGAAATTACCAATTCGTCCCATCCCTAAGCCAAATGGAATCAAGGGCGCCACAAAATCTGCCGTTTGCCAAAAGCTTCTTTTTTGAGAATAAGAGGTCCAAATCATTGAGATAATCACCCCAATTAATCCACCATGGAATGACATTCCCCCTTCCCAAACACGAAATAAATACAGCGGATCTTGTACAAAATGATCGAAATTATAGAAGAAAACATCCCCAATGCGACCACCTAAGAACACGCCCATAAAGCCATTAAAAAGTAACGTATCCACTTGATCGACTGTCCAACCACTATTTGGTTGATTGGCACGACGAACCGCTAGCCAACGAGCAAAGATAAAGCCTAATAAATACATTAAACCATACCAACGCAACCCTATATTGCTATTACCAAAAGTGAAAATAGTCGGATCAAAATGCGGAAGCATCAAAAATTCTGAATTCATAACATTCCTTATTTAATAAACATATCAACTGCGATCGCAATTAATAGCAAGGCAAAGCCTTTTTTCAAGGTTGGGACAGGGAGTTTGGAGGTTGCTGTTGCCCCTAGTTTAGAAGTGAAGAATGAAGTGCCCGTAATACCAAGCACGGCAGGCAAATAAACATAACCTAGGGAATAATCTGGCATGGAAGGATTACCCCAACCACTCACCATAAAGCTAAACATGCCTGATAAACCAAGAAGTGCCCCACAGAATGCAGAAGAACCGATAGATTTTTTCATATCAATCCCGCGGGAATTTAAAAATGGCACGATAAAACCACCACCGCCAACGCCTGCTGCACTTGATGCCATCCCAATTAAAATACCACCGATAACAGATGCTTGTGTTGTTAAAGGTTTGGTTTTCCCTGTGTTTTTCTTAATAGAAATCACCATTTTTGCCGCTAAATATACGACTAAACAGGCAAAGATTTTGGCTGATACATCACGATCAAGTTTGCCAATAAACAAACCAGAGATAAAGACCGAGATCATCACCATCGGTGCCAATACTTTCACGGCACTCCAGACTATATTACCTAGTTTATGATGACGCTGTGCAGAAGAAAATCCAGTAATCACAATGGTTGCAAATGAAGTCCCTAATGCGGTAGACATCAGCAAGGGTTCAGGTACGCCTACCATCGGCAATAAATAAACCAAGGTAGGGACGATAATTAACCCACCACCAATGCCAAATAATCCCGCAAGAAAACCAACCACAGACCCGACAAGCAAACAAAGTAAAATAAAAGTGAGCATTATTGCCCCCTTGATTTATAAAACGAACGTTTTTGATATTTAGAAGAACCATTTTTACGCGGCGCATGATAAGGTTTATTTGTCTCATGCTCTTGCGAATTTTCAAGCAATGTTTTTTCGTTGCCAAACATCACTTGGGCAAACTCTTTCATCGCTTTGCGATAAACATCTTTCTTAAAGGACACAACCTGACGTACGGGATACCAAAAACTTACCCAACGCCAACCATCAAATTCTGGTGATTTTGTTGTGTTCATATTAATATTTTTTTCATCCCCCACTAATTGCAACAAAAACCAACGTTGTTTTTGCCCAATACACACGGGTTTGCTGTCATAACGCAGCAATCTTTTCGGCAGCTTATAACGCAACCAATGTTTAGACGCGTAAAGCACCTTCACATCTTTGGGTTGCAAACCAACCTCTTCATATAATTCACGATACATGGCTTGTTCGGCACTTTCATTATCGTTAATTCCACCTTGCGGGAATTGCCACGAATTCTGCCCGTATCGTTTAGCCCAAAGCACCTGCCCTTTGCGATTACAAATGACAATGCCTACATTTGGACGGTAGCCATCAAAATCGATCACTATCGTTCACCTTAAATTTTGTACAAAAATAGTTTGCAGATTGTTTCATAAATTCGCTTTTTTATCAACCGAATGGGCATATTTACCCTATTGTGGATAACTCTGTGGGTAACACTTGGATAGTCTAAATTTAACTGTGTATAAAAATTAAAAACCGCTTTTCACACTTCATTTTTTTCATTTTTGCATAACCTTTAATCAAAAATTTTCCAAAAAAAATGACCGCACTTTTTCTCATCAAAGTGCGGTCAAAAATTCAGCCATTTTTTAGTTTAAACATTCCTGGCTTGGTGAAGAAATAACAGCTGTGAGTTATTCAATATTTCTGTGGATAAAATTGTGATTGAGCAAATGGTGACTGTTGCATAACTCTTCTTAGCATTTTACCATAGAGCTTTGAGGAAAAATTTTATCTTTAATTTCATAAAGATAACGCTTATTCACAGAAATCATCTTATTCACATTCAAGTAAAAATTTTAGTGGTTATTTTTCATCCAAGCCTTTTTTGACTAACGCTAAATAGCGTTCCCATTCAAAATATTGACCTGGATCGATCTTACGACCAGGCGAAATATCGCAATGCCCAACGATACGATCGAGCGTTATTTTCGGGTAAGCTTGCATGATATCTCGTGTTAATGCAGCAAGCACTTGGTATTGCTCCGCTGTAAAAGGTTGTTCATTACTGCCCTCTAGCTCAATCCCAATCGCAAAATCATTACATTTATCCCGTCCTTCAAAGCAAGAAAGCCCCGCATGCCATGCTCTATCATTGAAACTAACGTACTGTGTCACCTTGCCATCCCGTTCAATTAAACAATGGGCAGACACGCGAAATTGATAAATTTCCTCAAAATAGGGATGGATGGTTGGATCGAGTTTACCTTGGAAAAAATCATCTACATATCCACCACCAAATTGTTCTGGCGGCAAACTGATGTAATGAATGACGAGTAATGAAATATCCTCTACATCAGGACGTTCATCAAAATGTGGTGAAATCACTTTTCTTGCCTGGCTTAACCAGCCATTTTTTATCTTATTCATCTGTTTTTCTGCGATTAAATTTTATTTTTGCGATCGAGATCGCAAAAGAAGTGCGGTCAGTTTCACTTTCATTTTTCCCTTTTACACAATGTTGCAGCCAATCCTGGCATTTTTTTATTCAACCAAAAGGAAATTTAATTTAATGAAACTCACTTTTTCTAAACCTTTACATAAAGGTTTTACGTTAATTGAATTGATGATCGTGATTGCGATTATTGCTATTCTCGCGACGATCGCCATTCCGTCTTATCAAAATTATACCAAAAAAGCAGCTATCTCCGAATTGTTACAAGCTTCTGCACCTTATAAATCTGATGTGGAACTATGTATCTATAGCACCAATGCCCCAACAAACTGTTCAGGTGGCTCAAATGGCATTGCAGCAGATATCACTACCGCAAAAGGCTATGTCAAATCCATCACCACGAAATCAGGTGTGATTACGGTGACAGGAAATGGTGCATTGGATGGGATCAGTTATTCTTTAACGGCGACAGGCTCAACCTCATCAGGTGTTACCTGGACAACTGCTTGCCCAAGTAATGCTGATTTATTCCCTGCAGGCTTCTGTTCTTCTGCTAAATAGCGAAACATGGCTTATCAAGCAATCGCAAAAAATGGCGAGATTTATCATATCTCGCCACAATATTGGCAACAAAACCAACAGCAACAATCATTGCTGCTGCGTTACTTTGCGCTCCCTCTTAAAGAAGACGAACACCATTTATGGCTTGCGGTGGATTCGCTGAATAATCTTGCGGCTTGTGAAACCTTTGCTTTTTTAAGTGGAAAATTAGTTGAACCGATTTTATTTGAAACGACTCAACTCAAGCAACTTTTACAATCCCTTGCCCCTAAAGCCAATCAAATAGAAGAGCAAACGACGTTTTATCATCATTCAGAAGACGAAAGCACGGCTAATTTATCTAATGAAGATGAACCCGTTGTTCAATTATTAAACAGTATTTTTGAAACAGCCCTGCAAAAAAATGCCTCCGATATTCATTTAGAAACTCAGCCAAATGGGCTCTTAATTCGTTTACGTATTGATGGTGTACTCCAACCACAACCGCTAATCAGTAAATCGCTCGCCAATCGTGTAATTTCTCGTTTAAAACTCTTAGCCAAACTGGATATCAGTGAAACTCGGCTACCACAAGATGGCCGCTTTCAATTCAAAACGACATTCTCCGATATTTTAGATTTCCGCCTTTCTACCTTGCCCACGCATTGGGGAGAAAAAGCGGTATTACGATTACAACAAAATAAACCTGTTCAGTTAAGTTTTTCTGAACTTGGCATGACACAAAACCAACAAATCCAATTTCAACATGCCCTCAGCCAACCGCAAGGTTTAATTCTTGTGACTGGACCAACGGGAAGCGGAAAAAGTATCTCGCTTTATACCGCACTTCAATGGCTCAATACGCCAGATAAACATATTATGACGGCAGAAGATCCCGTTGAAATTGAATTAGAAGGCATCATTCAAACTCAAGTGAATCCGCAAATCGGTTTAGATTTTAGCCGATTACTTCGTACATTTTTACGGCAGGATCCCGACATTATTATGCTTGGTGAAATTCGAGATGAAGAAAGTGCATTGATGGCATTAAGAGCAGCTCAAACCGGCCATTTAGTGCTTTCTACCTTACATACCAACGATGCGATCTCAGCCATTTCACGCTTACAACAATTAGGCATTCAATCTCATGAAATTGAAAACAGTCTCTTATTAGTTATCGCACAACGATTGGTACGCAAACGTTGCTTAAAGTGCGGCCAACATTTTAGTGATTCTTGCGATTGCCATCAGGGGTATCAAGGTCGTATTGGGGTATATCAATTTTTACAATGCGAAAACAACCGTTACCAAACTGATTTTGAATCAATTTATCAAAGTGCATTAGAAAAAGTGAAAGAGCGCATCACCGATCTCGCCGAAATTCAACGCGTGTTAGGTAAAAAATAGGTATCACTATGTCAAAGCAAAAACTCTTTTATTTTCAAGCCTATGATCAGCGACAACAATGGCAAAAAGGCAGTCTGGTTGCCCAATCTAAACAAGCCGCACAATTTCTGTTAATTGCAAAAGGTTTTAGCCACATTCGCTTGCAACAAGATTGGCAGCTTAATCAGAAACCGAAAAATGCAGAAATCAGTGCTTTATTGAATCAACTGGCTACATTACTCAGTTCCGCCATTCCATTAAAAAATGCATTGCACATTTTGCAAGATAACTGCACGCAATTGGGATTGCATCAGTGGCTTGGCGCCTTAATTGAGTTAATTGAAAGTGGTCTTCCGTTTTCACAAAGCTTGGAAATACAAGGAAAGTATTTAAATTTTCAAGAAATTCAACTTATTCAAGTGGGAGAAATGACCGGAAAACTGGCGGAGGTATGCACTAAAATTGCAGAACGTCGAACGCAATCATTAACACTTCAACGAAAATTACAAAAAATTATGCTTTATCCCGCCATGGTATTAGGTATTTCGCTTTCACTTACGTTGATTTTATTACTCTTCGTTGTACCACAATTTGCTGAAATGTATGGCGAAAACTCCGCTGAACTGCCTACATTAACTGCTGTGTTATTAGCCATGTCTCAATTCCTACAACATCATTTTATCGACTTGATGATTGTCTGCATTTTCGCTCTTTTTATGCTAAAGATGGCATTAAAACATTCTCTTTGGCTGAATCAAAAAAAGAATGCGCTGATTAGTCGCATGCCAATTTGGGGCAATATCATTTGCCTTTCTCGTTTAATCAGTTTTAGCCATAACCTGCAATTAATGCTTCAATCAGGAGTGGCATTAACACCAGCCTTAAATAGCTTCCTACCCAAACAACAAACCTGGCAAACACAACATACCTTAAAAGGCGATATTCTGCTGCAACAAGAAGTGCGGTCAATTTTACAGTGGGTTTCTCAAGGTTATCCATTTTCAGAAAGCGTTAGTAGCCATCTTTTCCCAATGGAAGCGCAGCAAATGCTACAAATTGGAGAGAAAAGTGGAAAACTTGCGTTGATGTTGCGCCATATTGCTGATAACTATCAAGAAAAGCTCAATCATCAAATTGATTTACTTTCCCAACTTTTAGAGCCTTTAATGATGCTCATTATTGGTAGTTTAATTGGTATTATTATGATGGGTATGTATCTGCCAATTTTTAATATGGGTTCGGTAATCCAATGATGACATTCGCCTTTTTCTTATTGGGTAGTTTAGCGGGCATCTTTGCTTGGCTTTATATCGATCGTTTTATTCCTAATCTCCAACAAGAAATTTATCAGAACTATATCGAACTTTACCCTGAAAACAGACCCATTTTCCATAGCAAAAAAGCAGCGATTCAATCTCAAAAGTGCGGTCATATTTTCCTTTATTTTTTAGGGTTTGGACTCTGTTTTGCTGCACTCTATTATTTTCTTCAGGATGAATTATTTACTTTATGGCTCGCGATTACGCTTAGTCTCATCTTTGTTATCAGTTGGCTAGACTGGCACTATCAACTGATTTCACCTACACCTTGCCTGTTTTTATTTTTCCTGGGGCTATTCGGTGCACATCAAGAGTTTTCAATTCTGACGATTTCTCAAAGTTTAGAAAGTGCGGTTAGTTTTTTCGGTGTTTTTTATATCATCTACCATTTGTCTAAATGGTTTTATAAGAAGGAAGCGTTAGGCCGTGGCGATTATTGGCTCGCTTTAGGAATCGGCGCTTATCTCACCATCGCGCACTTACCACTTTTCTTATTCATTGCTTGTCTATTAGGCATAATGGCTTATTGGATTTCTCGTAGGCCCGTTTTACCTTTCGCGCCCTTTCTTTGCTTATCCTTAATCATCACCAGTGCAATAACCCTATAAATGTAATATATTGGCAACATTGAAAAATATTATGTTTAAGAAGTGGATGTAAAACATCCTCCTCTTAAATCAAGTAGCAAGGAATATCATGACTTATATTGTAGGACTCACTGGCGGCATCGGTAGTGGAAAAAGCACGATTGCAAATCTCTTTATTGAACTTGGTGTACCCATTGTTGATGCAGATATTGTGGCTAGAGAAGTAGTTGAAAAAGGCTCACCGCTGCTTGCTCAAATTGCTGAGCACTTTGGAAAATCAATTCTGACTGAAGAGGGCGAATTAAATCGAGCTGAGCTACGAAAAAAAGTATTTGCAGACGAAAATGAAAAAAACTGGCTCAATCATTTATTACATCCTGCTATTCGCGAAAGAATGTTAGCGCAGTTAAATGCTCAGACCGCTCCTTATACCTTGTTTGTCGTTCCACTGCTTATTGAAAACAAGCTCACCACACTTTGCGATCGCGTGCTTGTTATCGATGTTAAACCTGAAACTCAGCTGGCTCGAGCGTCATCGAGAGATCATAATAATATTCAGCAAATTCAAGCTATTATGAATGCACAAGTCAGCCGTGAAGAACGATTAAAATGGGCAGATGATATCATTTCAAATGATGCAAAATTGCCAGAAAACTTACCGCACTTAAAACAAAAAGTGCTAGAATTGCACCAATTTTATTTAAGTGAATCGAGAAATAAAAATGTCTGATGAAATTTTTGAAGTCCCTTGCCCGACATGTCAAAAGCCCGTGCCTTGGACACAGGAAAGTCAATTTCGCCCTTTTTGCAGCAAACGTTGCCAACTCATTGATTTAGGCGAATGGGCTGCAGAAGAAAAAGCCATTCCAAGTGATACTGCTGATTTTGCCATGGATCCCAATCTCAGTGATGAATGGAGTATCAAATGAGTCTTCAGCATCACGATAATGGTAAACAGGGTGAGTTTTTCTTACTCGATGAGCAAGGCAAGAAAATCGCGAAACTCACCTATTTTTATGAAACACCCGATACCATTAATGCTAATCACACGTTTGTTGATGATTCTCTTCGTGGACAAGGTGTGGCAGACAAACTCTATCAAGCCTTAATTCATTTTATCCAGGCTAAAAAGCTGACATTACACCCAACTTGTAGCTATATTGCAAGAAAATGGGAACGAACCCAATCTTCTCAATCCCAAGCTTAAACCTATTAATAAGCATTTTATTTTTAAGGATATTTTTCCGACTTCGTGGTATCCTTAGCCCCATTTATTTCTGAGAACCTGTTATTTATTATGCAAGAAAATTATTTAAGTCAGCAGCGGTTTGCTGATCTTCCATTACATCCTATCGTACAAAAAGCCCTACAAGACAAGGGATTTGAATATTGCACCCCTATTCAAGCGTTATCGTTACCTATTACCTTACAAGGAAAAGATGTTGCTGGCCAAGCGCAAACCGGCACTGGTAAAACAATGGCATTTTTAACGGCAACATTTCATCATTTATTAACGCATCAACCTGATTTTGCTACCAATCAACCTCGCGCATTAATTCTTGCTCCAACCCGTGAACTGGCTGTACAAATTAATCATGATGCAGAATTATTAGCAAAAACAAGTGGATTACGAACCGCACTGGCTTATGGTGGTGATGGCTATGATAAACAACTTAAAGCGATTGAAGCCGGTGTGGATATTTTAATTGGTACCACTGGTCGTGTAATTGACTACGTGAAACAAGGGATTATCCGTTTAGATGATATCCAAGTCGTAGTATTGGACGAAGCGGATCGTATGTTTGATTTAGGTTTCATTCGTGATATTCGTTATTTATTACGTAAATGTCCTTCTCCGCAAGAACGACTCACCATGCTCTTTTCTGCAACGCTCTCTTACAAAGTACGAGAACTTGCCTTTGAAGATATGAATTCCCCAGAATACATTGAAATTGAACCAGAACAAAAAACGGGGCATCGAATTAAAGAGGAACTGTTCTATCCGTCAAATGAAGACAAAATTCCTCTCTTGCTCACGTTAATGGAAGAGGAATGGCCAGAGCGTTGCATTGTTTTTGCGAATACTAAACATAAATGTGAAGAAATTTGGGGCTATTTAGCCGCAGATGGTCATCGAGTGGGATTGCTCACGGGTGATGTAGCACAGAAAAAACGTCTTTCATTGCTCAAACAATTTACCGATGGGGAACTCGATATTCTCGTCGCAACCGATGTTGCCGCACGTGGGTTACATATTCCAGATGTGACACACGTCTTTAACTTTGATTTACCTGATGATCGAGAAGATTACGTTCACCGTATTGGCCGTACTGGTCGAGCGGGTGAAAGTGGTGTATCTATCAGCTTTGCTTGTGAAGAATATGCGATGAATTTACCGGCAATTGAAGAATACATTGGGCATTCTATTCCCGTCAGTCAATATGACCCGAATTCATTGATTACTGATATTCCAAAACCTTATCGTTTAAAACGCAATCCTACGCCTCAAACGAGAAATACTACGACAAGAAAAACAAACTATCGTCGTAAAAACTAAAAAGAAAAGCTGATGAATATCTTCATCAGCTTTTTTTATGATTAATGCAATCCGACTCGTCGGCGTGCAGTGCGCATCAATAAGAATACCCACGGCCATAACACGCCTGATGCGATGGCGCCAAAGATTTCCTGCCAGTTAAAAAATGCCCCATGTAAAGAGAATTCAACCAAGAAAATAGCCACTCGAATGGCAAAAACGAAAAGAAGGACCAATAAACTTTGAAACCAAAGGGAAAGATTGCGCAACATTAAGTAATATTTGGAAACAAAATAGAAGGCGATAGAAAGCACTAATGCATGCACGCCTAGAATAGAGCCTAGCACAATATCCCATAAAACCCCGAGTAAAAACGCCCAACCAATGCTTACTCTATCAGGTAAAGCAAGGCTCCAGTAAAGCAAGACTAAAATCAACCAAGAAGGTTTAAAGGCTTGAAAGCCTGCTGGCCATGGTGCTAACTCCATCACTAATGCTACAACAAAGAAGCATAAAATGGTCGCCCATTGAAAAATAAAACGCCCTTGCATTAGTCTTCATCCCTATGTTCTTGTTGATCTGGAGAAACCGGTTCCTCTTGTTGAGGCATTGTGGTTGGAATTTCAGGATCCACGATTTCTTTTCCTGTATGCGGTTGAGTGCTATCCGCTTGGTCATCCGTAATTTTGGTTTTACTCACAGAATGTGTCGCTTCATGGGCTTGGCTTTCTAAACGTTGCTGTACTAAACGACGCACTTCTTCTGGTGACATGGATTTCACTTTCGACATATCAAGATTGCTCGGCCAGAGTAAAAGTAAATAACGTAAACGATCTAATTCAGCTAAAGGTTTCGCTTTCACTGTTGCAAAATAATTAGAACCATCGCGAGACACACTTTGTACAACTGCCACCGGATAGCCTTCTACAAAGCGACCGCCTAAACCGGAAGTTACCAATAAATCGCCTTTTTCAATATCCACGGAACGAGGTACATTATCTAAGGTAAGTTCATCGGAGTGTCCTGTACCACTTGCGATCACGCGCACATCATTACGTAAAACTTGCACTGGGATAGAATGGGTTACATCCGTTAAAAGCAAAACTCGACTGGTGTTCTCGCCGACAGATATAATCTGCCCAATCATTCCTTTTTCATCAATCACGGGCTGACCAACATAAGCCCCATCACGTTCCCCTTGATTAATCACCACTTGCTGACGATAAACATCAGTTTCAGCAGTAAGCACTTCAGCAATTTTTTTGTATTCATCGGTGCGTAAAGGCGAATTAAGCAGCAAACGAAGACGTTGGTTTTCTACTTTGAGTTGATCCAATAATAAAAGATCAGCATTTTTCTCACGCAATTGCTCACGCAATACTTTATTTTCAATAAGCAGTTTATTGGTATCAACCAAGTTGCTTGATACCCCATCTAGAACTGTTCTTGGCCCATTCGCAAGGTAATACAATCCTCCAACGGCAGTTTCCATCACACTACGCGCCTTTGTCATTGATGAGGTTTGTCCATCAACTAAAATGAGTGTCATCGAAGCAATCACCGCTAATGCAAGTCGGATACCTAATGGTGGTGCTTTACCAAAAATGGGTTTCATTCACTGTCCTAGGATTAAAAGGAAAAGTGCGGTCAAAAAATCAGACGAATTAAAAACGCCGATTTTTCTGACCGCACTTTTAGAGATTAAATTTCGTCGCTAAAAATATCGCCGCCGTGCATATCAATCATTTCGATTGCTTCACCGCCACCACGAGCTACGCAAGTTAATGGTTCTTCAGCGATGATTGCTGGTACGCCACATTCTTTTGATAACAATACATCAATGTTGCGTAATAAGGCACCACCACCCGTTAACACCATACCACGTTCAAAAATATCCGCTGCGTGTTCTGGTTGGCATTCTTCAAGCGCTGTGCGCACCGCTGCAACAATACCATTTAATGGTTGTTGAAGAGCTTCTTGTACATCACGAGAGGTTAATTTGAATGAGCGAGGCGCACCTTCAGCAAGGTTATGACCGTGCACTTCCATTTCTAAAATTTCATCACCTTCTTGAATATAAGCTGAACCAATTTCGTGCTTGATACGCTCTGCAGTTGGTTCACCAATCACAGAACCAAAAGTACGACGAACATAAGAAATGATGGCTTCATCAAAACGGTCACCACCGATACGTACCGAAGATGAATACACGATACCGTTTAAAGAAATCACTGCCACTTCAGTGGTACCACCACCGATATCAATCACCATTGAACCGATCGCTGTAGAAACCGGCAAGTTTGCACCGATTGCTGCCGCCATTGGCTCTTCAATTAAATAGACTTCACGTGCACCTGCACCTAATGCTGATTCTTTAATTGCGCGACGTTCAACTTGAGTTGCACCAGCCGGTACACAAACGAGTACGCGCGGGCTTGGACGCATGAAGTTACCGCTATGTACTTGTTTAATAAAGTATTGCAACATTTTTTCAGTCACAGAGAAATCGGCAATTACACCATCTTTCATCGGACGAATTGCGACAATGCTTTTTGGTGTACGACCAAGCATTTGTTTTGCTTCTTTACCTACTGCCGCAATGCTTTTGTATGCGCCCATACGGTCTTGACGAATTGCCACTACTGAAGGCTCATCAAGTACGATACCTTGGCCTTTCACATAAATTAATGTATTTGCTGTACCTAGATCGATAGAAAGATCGTTTGAAAATAAACCACGAATTTTTTTGAATAACATAAGAATTCCGTCATTAGTTTGGTGAAAAATCACTCATTTCTGAGCATAGAAAAAAATTGTGCTAAATGTACCAAAAAATCGAGCTTGATAACAGGATTTTTTGCCTTGATCCTCTACACTTACCTCGCTATTTTTTCTAACAAGGTAAGTGCGGTCAATTTTAGTGGTATTTTATACCTGATTTTGGTCAGTGAATTGCCACTTACCGTTACCTAAAATCATCAATTGCTGCTGATGGAAAGCTTGCAAGGTTGAACGATGCCCCACACTGATAACTGTTGTATTAGGTAAGCGTTCTTTTAACAGACGATACATCGAATCTTCTAAACCTTCATCCATACTCGCCGTGGCTTCGTCCAGAAAGGCGACTTTCGGTTTGTGTAACAGCAAACGAGCAAAAGCCAAACGTTGTTGCTCACCTAGCGAAAGAATTCGTGTCCAATCTTGCTCTAGATCTAAACGATCTTGTAAATGCCCTAAAGACACTTGTTTTAACACCTCAATCATCTCATCACGATTAAAGTCCTTTTCTTCATTCGGATAAGCCAGTGCCGTTAACAAACTACCTTGCGGTAAATAAGGCTTTTGCGATAAGAAAAGTTGGTGAGCTGGACAATATACATCTCCTTCGGAATACGCCCAAAGCCCTGCTACAGTTCTCAACAACGTGGTTTTACCCACGCCTGAATTACCTTGAATTAATAGGGTTGAACCTTGTGGCAACGTCAAATTTAAATTCTCAATTAAGGTTTTTCCAAATGGATTACTGATGCTCAAATCCTTAAAGATCACGTCAGTTTCATGTTCGTGTAAATGGGAAGTAGATTGACGATTTGCCATATCAATCGCATAACTAAAGCCCGTTAAACGATCTAATGTGGCTTTGTATCCGGCAAAACCATCGTAAGAATTACGGAAGAACGAAAGATTTGAATGCAACTTACCAAATACTTGTAGCGTTTGCATCAGATCGCCGAGTTTAATTTGTTTCTCAAAATAACGCCCCACTTGAATTAACAAAGGGAACACAACAGAAACTTGGCTTACTACTAGGTTAAAACCAGAGAATTTTAAGGTTCGATAAACAATATCCCACATGTTATTGATCACCGCACCGAATTGTTTATAAAGTTGGCTGCTCTCAACTTTCTCACCCGCATAAAATGCCACACTTTCCGCATATTCTTTGATACGAATTAAAGAATAACGATAGTTAGCGTTTAAGCGTTCGTTGACGAAATTCAGCATAATTAACGGACGCCCTAAACGGAATGCAATCGCGGTAGTGATAATCACATAAGCAAATACCAAGAACACCATCATGCGTGGAATTTCAGTACCAAATACCATCATTGGTCCCGCTAATCCCCACAATAAGATCGTATAAGAAATCATGGAGGTGACGGCATCTATCACCCCAGTACTTAAAGAGAGCGTGGTTCGCACATAGGATTGCACATCTTGTTGAATACGTTGATCGGGGTTATCTAAGTTAGCGGAAACATACTGCGTTTTGTAGTACGCGCGATTATTCATCCATTTATCGACTAGCTGACCATTCAACCATTCGATCCAATCAATAGAAAAACGTTGCTCTAAATAATAACTTAGCAATGCAGCAATCACTGAGCTTGTCGCAATCACACAAAACAGCACCATTTGATCCCAAAACACAGGTTCATTAAATTCCTGCAAGGATGTGTACATATTGTTATACCACTCAGAATGGACCAAGCTAATACGCACACTGACTAATGTCATCGCTACAATTAATAAGAAAAATAGCAAAGGTTTAATACTTCGACGTGGTGAAAGATACCCACCCGCAAATTGCCAAAATTGTTTACCCCAGTGGGTAAAACGGACTAATAAGAAAATACCAAAGCTAAACACGACAGCCGTCATCGCTAGTGTTTTTACTATCCATAAAAGCGAATTAATGGCCTCTTGAGCGTAATCCATAATCAACCTATAAAATCAAAAAAGTGCGGTCATTTTAGGCGGTGTTTATTTTTAAGCAAGAAAAAATGTGATGGAGATAACATTTTTTGACTTTGTCACAAGCGGGTAAGAAATCTAATTGATATAATCCAAAATAGTTAAATTTTTAATAAATTAGAGGTCGGTATGAGTGAAACTGCGATTACCATTAGTTTGCTTGCCCTCGTCGCCGTGATTGGCCTATGGATCGGGCATTTTAAAATTAAAGGTGTAGGCCTGGGTATTGGGGGCGTGCTATTTGGTGGGATTTTAGTTGCCCATTTTACCACCCAATATGGCATTAAATTAGATAGCCATACATTACATTTCGTGCAAGAGTTCGGCTTAATTCTGTTTGTTTATACGATTGGTATTCAAGTGGGCCCGGGCTTTTTTGCTTCCTTACGAAAATCAGGCTTAACCTTAAATGGGTTAGGCATTTTAATCGTTGCGCTTGGTGCAGTAGTGACAATTCTCATTTATAAGCTTGCGGATATTCCTCTTGATGTCGCGCTTGGTATTTACTCCGGTGCGGTCACCAATACCCCATCTCTCGGTGCGGGTCAGCAAATTCTTTCTGAATTAGGCATGTCGCAAACGACATCTAACATGGGGATGGCCTATGCAATGGCTTATCCTTTTGGAATTTGTGGCATTTTACTTTCTATGTGGCTTATTCGTCTTTTCTTTAAAATTAAAGTAGATGAGGAAGCAGCAAATTTTGAAAAAGAAAGTGGTCATGACAAAGAAGCACTCAAAAGCATGTCTCTGAAAGTCACCAATACTAATCTCAATGGTATCCATTTGATTGAAATTCCAGGTTTTGATGATGAATATGTCGTCTGCTCTCGCTTGAAACGGGGCGAGCTTGTTATTGTGCCAAAAGCGGATACCGATGTTCAACTTGGGGATATTTTACATTTGGTCGGCAATCCTGAAGGCTTGAAAAAAATGCACCTTATCATTGGGGAAGAAGTTGATATCCCGGTAGCAAGCTTGAGTGGCGAAATTCGTTCTGAGCGCGTGGTCGTCACCAATGAAAAAGTACTCGGAAAACAAATTCGTCATCTTGGTATTCATCAAAAATATGGTGTAGTCATTTCGCGTTTAAACCGTGCAGGTGTGGAATTGGTGCCAACTGCCCATACTACCCTTCAATTCGGTGACGTATTACACATGGTTGGAAAAACTGACATTCTCAACCAAGCCATTTCAGTTATTGGTAACGCTAAACAAAAACTGCTACAAGTGCAAATGTTGCCAGTGTTTATTGGGATTGGCTTGGGGGTATTACTCGGTTCCATTCCTTTCTATATTCCAGGTTTCCCTGTGGCATTAAAATTAGGGCTAGCAGGTGGACCATTAGTTGTAGCGTTAATCCTAGCTCGAATTGGTTCTATCGGAAAACTCTACTGGTTTATGCCACCGAGTGCTAACTTGGCATTGCGCGAAATTGGTATTGTGCTCTTCCTTGCTGTAGTCGGGTTAAAATCCGGCGGTAGCTTTGTGGACACACTCACCAATGGTTCAGGTCTCGAATGGATGGGATACGGTATTTTCATCACCCTTGTACCATTAATGATTGTAGGTATCATTGCACGTTTATATGTAAAATTAAATTATCTTTCTCTTTGTGGCCTGTTAGCAGGTTCGATGACGGATCCACCAGCGCTTGCTTTCGCCAATGAACTGAAAGAAGGAAGCGGTGCCGCTGCACTCTCCTATGCGACAGTCTATCCGCTCACCATGTTCTTGCGGATTATTTCACCGCAATTGTTAGCAATTCTTTTATGGGTTTAATACCCTTTCAAACTTGGGGCAGAATAACTGCCCCAATATTCATGCTAAGCACTATGACCGCCATAAAACAATTCAAATAAAATCAGCCCCAAGCCTACCCCTTTCCCTCATTCAATGATAGAATTCATCGCTTTATTTAAATAGGAAAAGAAATGTCATTAGTTGAATTTGTAATTGATAAACTCGATGATTTAAAAGGCACCGAAATTGTGCATTTTGATGTAAAAGGCAAATCATCGATTACTGAAAATATGATTATTTGTACCGGTACATCTAGCCGTCAAGTCTCTGCGATGGCAGATAACCTTATCGCAGAATGTAAAAAAGCCGGTTATGAAACCTTTGGTGAAGAAGGTCGCAATACAGCAGATTGGATCGTGGTTGATCTCGGTCAAACCATCGTTCACATTATGCAGCGCGATGCACGTGAAATGTATCAATTAGAAAAACTTTGGGCATAAAGTGCAGTCAATTTTGACGGTGTTTTGAAAGGGAAAAGGATGAAAATTACATTAATTGCAGTGGGAACGAAAATGCCGGCTTGGGTTACCACCGGATTTGAAGAATACCAACGTCGTTTTCCTAAAGACATGCCTTTTGAACTCATTGAAATCCCAGCGGGCAAGCGTGGAAAAAATGCGGATATTAAACGCATCTTAGAGCAAGAAGGCAAAACGATGCTCGCAGCTTGCGGAAAAGGCAAAATAGTCACATTAGATATCCCAGGCAAACCTTGGACGACACCACAACTTGCTGAGCAATTAGAGGGTTGGAAAAATGATGGTCGTGATGTGTGCTTACTCATTGGCGGGCCTGAAGGTTTATCCCCTGAATGCAAAGCGGCAGCAGAACAAAGTTGGTCACTGTCACCACTCACACTGCCCCATCCATTAGTGCGAGTTGTCGTGGCAGAAAGTTTATACCGTGCGTGGTCACTGACGACAAACCACCCTTATCACAGAGAATAACGTATTACATTACCGATGAATTTAAAAAAATTCTTTTCTGCACCAACCAATGAACCGATCCGCGATAAAAAAGCGGAGCGGAACTTGTTTGCACGTCGAACATTGGTGGCATTCATCGGTATTTTAGCTCTAAGTGGCGTGCTATTTGCTAATATTTACCATCTCCAAGTGGTGAATTACGACATGTACCAAACTCGCTCAAATGGTAACCGTATTAAATTACTTCCGCTTCCTCCTACTCGCGGATTAATTTACGACCGTTACGGCGAGTTACTGGCAGAAAACCTCACTTTTTTCGGTTTATATATCGTGCCGGAAAAAACGGAAAATTTAGACCGCACTTTTGAAGAATTGCGCTATGTTGTAGGACTCACTGATGAAGACATTGAGCATTTCAAAAAAGAGCGTCGTCGTGGTACACGCTATACGCCGATTTTACTCAAGCCTAGCCTAACGGAAGAGCAAATTGCCCGTTTTGCAGTAAACCAGTATAAATATCCAAGCCTTGATGTACGTCCTTATTTCAAACGAAATTACCTGTATGGCGAAGCCATGACTCATATTTTGGGTTATGTTGGACGCATTAATGACCGAGATGTTGAGCGCCTAAAAAAAGAAGAGAAATTTGCTAACTATTCCGGTTCTACGGACATGGGGAAACTGGGTATTGAACGTTATTACGAAGAACAACTCCATGGTACAACCGGTTTCGAAGAGGTTGAAATTAATAACCGTGGTAAAGTTATTCGTAAACTACGTGAACAACCCGCCACCGCGGGTAAAAGTATTCATCTGACTATCGATTTTACTCTTCAACGCTATATTATGTCGCTCCTTTCAGGTCAAAAAGGCGCTGTTGTTGTGCTTGATCCGAAAGATAATAGCGTATTAGCGATGGTTTCAACACCAAGCTATGACAATAATTTATTCGTCGATGGCATTTCTTCTAGTGATTACAAACGTTTACTCGAAGATCCAACTCGACCACTTTACAGTCGTGCGACACAAGGTGTGTACCCGCCTGCCTCTACTGTAAAACCATTCGTTGCTGTTGCGGCATTAACTGAAGGGGTGATTACGCCTAATACCACAATTTTTGACCCAGGCTACTGGACATTGCCAAACTCAACAAAGCGTTTCCGAGATTGGAAAAAAACAGGGCATGGTTATACGGATTTAAACAAGGCCATTACTGAATCATCGGATACCTTCTTCTATCAAACCGCCTTTAATTTAGGTATTGATCGTTTCTCCATGTGGATGAAACGTTTTGGGTTTGGTATGCCTACAGGTATTGAAATTCAAGAAGAAGCCACGGCCAATATGCCGAGTAAAGAATGGAAACAAAAACGTTATAAAAAACCATGGGTACAAGGCGATACAATCTCAGTGGGTATTGGTCAAGGTTATTGGACAGCAACACCATTACAAGTGGCAAAAGCAACCTCTATTGTGGTCAATAACGGTAAAATTCATACGCCACATTTAATGAAATCAGTTGAAGGTGCCACCATTGAGCCGTATCAAGACCCGCTTTTATATGAAGATATTACCGATCCGAAACAAGCTTATTGGGATGCGGCTAAGCGCGGCATGTTCAATGTGGTGAATTCAGGTGCAGGGACTGGACGAAAAGCCTTTATCGGCACGAATTACCACGTAGCGGGGAAATCCGGTACCGCACAGGTATTCAGCTTAAAGGAAAACCAAAAATATAATGCAGCGGGATTGAAAAAAGAATTACATGACCATGCTTGGTTTACGGCTTATGCGCCTTATGAAGATCCGAAATTAGTTGTGACGATTATTTTAGAAAACGCGGGTGGTGGTTCAAGTAATGCGGCACCAATTGCACGGCAAATTATGGATTTCTACTTGAATAAACGCTTGCCACAAATTGAACGTCAAGAAAATGCTGAAAAAGAGAAGAAGACGAACCAAACTGATTTAGATGCGCCAGCACTAGAATCTCAACCAAGTGAGAATGAATAATGGAAGAAAAAGTGCCTTTATGCTTGCGATTATGGCAACGCTTACATATTGATTTTTTATTATTTATTGGATTAGCCGCTATTACGGCTTATGGCATGCTTGTACTTTATAGTGCATCAGGCGCCAGTGAAGTCATGTTCCAAAATCGTATTATTCAGGTCATATTAGGTTTTGCTGTGATGATGATTATGGCGCAACTTCCCCCTAAATTTTATCAGCGACTCGCCCCTTACTTATATTTGGTGGGTTTTATCATGCTGATCTTGGTTGACGCTATCGGAACAACCAGTAAAGGGGCGCAACGTTGGTTAGATCTTGGGTTTATTCGCTTTCAGCCTTCTGAAATTGTCAAACTCGCGGTACCATTAATGGTCGCGGTATATTTAGGTAACCGTCCACTACCACCGAAAATGAGCGAAACCTTTATTGCTATCGCCATGATTATTGTGCCAACTTTACTTGTGGCTATTCAACCGGACTTAGGTACATCAATTCTGGTTAGTGCATCGGGCTTATTCGTGGTATTCTTAGCAGGGATGAGTTGGTGGCTTATTCTTGCTGCTGTAGTTGGCTTAGCGGCATTTATTCCTATCATGTGGATGTATTTAATGCATGACTACCAACGCATGCGTGTATTAACCTTACTTGACCCCGAGAAAGATCCACTTGGGGCGGGTTACCATATTTTGCAATCCAAAATTGCCATCGGTTCAGGCGGTATATCTGGCAAAGGATGGATGCAAGGGACACAATCCCAATTAGAATTTTTGCCTGAACCACACACTGATTTTATTTTTGCCGTGATGAGTGAAGAACATGGAATGGTCGGTTTTCTTATTCTGATGGCAATTTATTTGTTTATTATTATCCGTGGCTTAATAATTGCGGTAAATGCAGAAACCTCTTTCGGGCGTATTCTTGCTGGTGCAACCACACTGATATTCTTCGTTTATGTCTTCGTGAATATTGGTATGGTGAGTGGCATTTTGCCTGTTGTAGGGGTGCCTTTACCACTCTTTAGCTACGGCGGTACCTCATATGTCGCCATCATGGCAAGCTTTGGTTTAGTGATGTCCATTCATACTCACAAACCTCGCTTTATGAAAGGGAACTAATTTCCCTTTTGGCTTTCTTATGAAGAGCACCGATAATCTTGAAAGTAATAAGTATGACATTAAAAAACATCTTAAAAACGACCGCACTTTTTACCTTGATAAGCAGCTCAAGTTTTTCTGCTTTTGCCGATACGCAAAAAATGTATGGTATTCAAGGGGATTCGCTGTCGATTACTACGACCGTTCAAGCGCCACAAAGCTATGAAGTGAATGGTAAAACATACACCACACAAGGTGATGAGGCAAAGTCCTATTCAAAAGAAGGGACAGCAAGTTATTACCACCATAAATTTAATGGTCGTAAAACAGCTAATGGTGAACGCTATGATTCGGCACTTTTCACTGCCGCACATAAAACCTTACCTTTGAATTCTTATGCGGTTGTTACAAACTTACATAACAATCGCAAGGTGATTGTGCGAATTAATGATCGTGGTCCGTTTAGTGAGAAACGTATCATTGACTTATCTCATTCTGCCGCAAAAGAATTAGGCCTTATTGCTCGTGGTACAGGGCAAGTAAGAATTGAAGCTTTACATGTGGATCACAAAGGTCAAATTTCAGGTGCGGGAGCAAAAACGCTTGCCAAGCATGCTAAAACGCAAGAAGCCAGTGAGCGTTTAGTCGTCAATAAAAATAGCGAAAAAAAAAATCAAAACTTAGACAGCACAAACGATGCAAAAACTGTTTTCAAGCTAAAACTACTCGCGCTGTCGTCAAAAAGCCAAGCAGAAAGCATCATCACAAAACTCGCGTTAGATGACATCAAAACGGAAATTAACCAAAATGGGCAAAACTATGAAATCCATTTTGGCCCATTAGCGGATCAAGCGGATATTAATCAATTAAAAACAAAATTACAAAAAACGATCAATGGGCAACCCGTAATCGTTTATACTTATAAAAACCAATAAGCTATTAAAGGAAATGCTATGTTAAAACAATCTGCAAAATTGAAAAAAATTGTACTCTTCTCGGGATTAATAGCAGCGTCAACATTTGCTGCCGCTGAAGATATTCAATACGGTATCGCTGTACCGGAAGTGAATGCGCAAACTTATGTTTTAATGGATTACAATTCTGGTGCGGTACTTGCATCACTTAACCCAGACCAACGCCAATACCCTGCCTCATTAACAAAAATGATGACTAGCTATGTGGTTGGTGCTGCATTAAAACAAGGTAAAATCCATAATGAAGATATGGTGACGATTAGCGAAAGCGCTTGGGGTAGAAATTTCCCAGATTCGTCAAAAATGTTCTTAAATTTAAATCAACAAGTATCAGTGGGTGATTTAAACAAAGGAATTATCATTGTTTCTGGTAATGATGCCTGTGTTGCTGTAGCTGAACATATTTCGGGTACCGTGGCTAACTTCGTTGATACCATGAATAAATACGTTCAACAATTTGGCTTAAAAAATACTAACTTCACCACGCCACATGGTTTAGACGATCCAAACCAATATTCAACTGCACGTGATATGGCGATTATTGGTGCACATATTATTCGTGATTTACCGGAAGAATATAAAATCTACGCAGAAAAAGACTTTACTTTCAACAAAATCAAACAACCTAACCGTAACGGCTTATTATGGGATAAAACTATTAACGTTGATGGTATGAAAACCGGTCACACAAGCCAAGCAGGTTATAACCTTGTCGCATCAGCAACAAGTCCAAACAATATGCGTTTAATTTCTGTTGTAATGGGTGTACCGACCTATAAAGGACGTGAAGTAGAAAGTAAAAAACTCTTACAATGGGGTTTTGCTAACTTTGAAACCTTAAAAACTCAAAAAGCAGGTGAAGAAATTTCAAAACAATCTGTTTACTACGGTGATAAAGGTGACGTTAAACTTGGTGTCTTAGAAGATGGCTTTATCACTGTGCCAAAAGGTAAACAGACTGACTTAAAAGCACGTTATGAATTAGATAACAAATACTTACAAGCACCTTTAGCAAAAGGTCAAGTGGTGGGTAAAATCGTTTATCAATTAGATGGCAAAGATGTCGCTACCGTAAATCTTCAAGCATTAGAAGATGTACAAGAAGGCGGCTTCTTAGGTAAAGGTTGGGACTGGTTAGTGTTAACAGTTAAAGGATTATTTGACTAAACACCTTGAAAATTAACCGCACTTCCCCATTTATATCACATCAATAAATTCGTAAGGTGTGTGAATTTAGCTGATTCACGCACCTTATTCTTAAATTAAGGAAACAACATGGCAACCGAAAACGATTATGAAAAACTAAAAGAAGTAATGGAATTCCCCGCGGCAATGACATTTAAAGTCGCAGGTGTTAACCGTGAAGGTTTAGCGCAAGACATTGTTGCAGTGATACAAAAATATTTACCGGGTGATTATATTCCAAAGGAAAAACCCAGCAGCAAAGGAACCTATAATTCTGTTTCAATTGATATCGTGGCACAAAACTTTGAGCAAGTAGAAACGCTTTACAAAGAGCTTGCTAAAGTTGAAGGCGTCAAAATGGTTCTCTAAGATGAACAATACTGATTTAATTGTCCGTCAATTAGGATTACAAGATTATCAGGAAATCTGGCATAAAATGCAGGAGTTCACGGATAATCGAAATGCAGAAACCACCGATGAAATTTGGCTAGTTGAGCATCATCCTGTTTTCACACAAGGCCAAGCTGGCAAACCAGAACACTTATTACAACGCAGTGATATTCCTGTTGTACAATCGGATCGTGGAGGCCAAATTACCTATCATGGTCCTGGTCAGCAGGTTATGTATGTGCTCATTGATATTAAACGTCATGAACATTTAAATGTTCGCCAATTAGTGACCGCACTTGAACAATCCGTTGTAAAAACCCTAGCAGACTATGGTATTGAAGGTTATCCCAAACCAGATGCACCTGGCGTGTATATTGATGGCAAAAAAATCTGTTCATTAGGTTTACGTATTCGAAAAGGCTGCTCTTTCCATGGGCTCGCGTTTAATATCAATATGGATCTCAATCCTTTCCATTACATTAATCCTTGCGGCTATGCAGGGCTTGAAATGTGTCAGCTTGCTGATTTTATCGGTAAAGAAGAGGCAACACTTGACAAGGTTTCCCCAAAATTAATTAAACACTTTGCCGAACTTTTGGGCTATAATGTTACAAATTTATAACATTCACTTTTATAACACATTTAAAAATGCCTGAATCAGGCATTTTTCTTTAGGAAAGAACAATGTCTACGCCTTTTAAAATGGAACGCGGTGTCAAATACCGTGATGCAGCCAAAACATCAATTATCCCTGTTAAAAATATCGATCCTAATCAAGAGTTATTGAAAAAGCCGGAATGGATGAAAATCAAATTGCCGTCTAGCTCATTAAAGATCGAGACTATCAAAAACGGGATGCGTCGTCATGGCCTACATTCTGTCTGCGAAGAAGCGTCTTGTCCAAATTTACACGAGTGCTTTAACCATGGCACAGCAACCTTTATGATTTTAGGGGCGATTTGTACTCGTCGTTGCCCTTTCTGTGATGTTGCACATGGTAAACCATTACCGCCTGATCCGGATGAACCACGTAAATTAGCTGAAACTATCCAAGACATGAAGTTGAAATATGTGGTGATTACCTCTGTAGACCGTGATGATTTACCTGATCGTGGTGCAGGTCATTTTGCTGAATGTGTAAAAGAAGTGCGTGCATTAAACCCTGGCATCAAAATTGAGATTTTGGTTCCTGATTTCCGTGGACGTATTACTCAAGCCTTAGAAAAATTAAAAGACAATCCACCGGATGTGTTCAACCACAACTTGGAAAATGTGCCACGTTTATATAAAGAAATTCGTCCGGGTGCTGATTATCAGTGGTCTTTGAAATTACTTCATGATTTCAAAGAAATGTTCCCAAACATCCCAACAAAATCAGGTTTAATGGTTGGATTAGGTGAAACTAATGAAGAAATTCTTCAAGTCATGGAAGACTTACGTGCAAACGGCGTAACCATGCTTACACTGGGTCAATATCTTCAACCTAGTCGCCATCACTTACCGGTTGCGCGCTATGTGCCACCAGCCGAATTTGATGAGTTCCGTGATAAAGCCAACGCAATGGGCTTTGAACACGCAGCCTGTGGCCCATTTGTTCGCTCTTCCTACCATGCTGATTTACAAGCAAGTGGTGGATTAGTGAAGTAATCAAAAACAGATAAAAAAATGACCGCACTTTGAATCTCAAGTGCGGTCATTTTTATATTATCCTTTCAACTAGTCAGTTGCTGCTGGCTTCTCTTCTTCACCCTCATCAGTCTCCATCATGCTTTCTTGACGAAGATCTTCAAGGGTGCGACCATTAATTAAGTAGCCATTTTCCGTTTTTTCCACTCTAGAAACGTAATTATCACCTTCTTCCACAAATTCTCGGTGAAGTTTTCCATCATGTTTCACAAAGCTACTTAAATATTGCCAAAAGTATGAATTTTCCTTAATGGCTAAGGCTTTTTCATTTTGATCATCAAACAACATTTTACTTAATGTTAGATTGAATGTGCCTTCAATATTATCTGGAATCATGTCTGATGAATCATCTTCGGGCACTTGGGGCACAATACCACTTACTTCCAATTTAACTGGATAAGCATTGGTCTCTGGATAAGTATTCAGATTTAAATTTAACGTTGCATTATCAACGATTAAATCAAGCTCTTTCCATGAGTTTTTGATGTATTTATCAAATGTGGCTGACGTTAAATGCGTGCTGCATAAGGCCCCATAAAACGGTGCTGAGCAAAATCTTGCTGATAAATGCGCTTTGCTGTGATTAATTTTAAATGGTGCATCAACCGCTAATTTTTCAAATTGGAACCCTGCACTTGGATAACTGGCTTTATTCGCAGACAATGTGATATGTTCATTATATTGATCATTGTCTAGTGTTTCCGTCTTATCACTGGCTGATACGTCATCAAGCACTAAATCGGCCATATTAAATGATTTTAAGGCTGCCTCAATATTGGTTTTACCACTAAATTCTTTCACCCATTTATCTTTGGCATTCAAGAAGTCTTTATTGTCTTTTGATGGTGCCTCTTTCTCAGCAAAAGCATCTAATAAAAACGGTACAAACGCTAATTCGTTTGCCACGTTGTAATCATCTAACTGAATATTAACTTTACCGCCTTTAGCTTCCCATTTACGCTCTTCATCGGCAGGGGTTTGCTTCACACTATCAACATTCAGTTTAAAATCTACATTAGCCTTGGTTAAATCCGTATTCGCCAACTTAAGTTCAAGACCGGCATTTTGTAAGTTAAAGTAAGGTTGATTATTTTTAGGCACATTGACAGAAAGTACGGATAACGAACCATCAAAACGATCGTTTTGTGTAAAAATTTTCGTTAACAAATTGACGCCGTCTTTAATGTCTAGTGAGCCATCACTTAATTTTTTAAATTCATGATGAAAATTGACCGCACTTGGCACGCCATTTTGTTTAATTAATAAATTCAAACCACCCGCTGTCGCTTGGCTTTCTTCTGTCGTACGGCTTTTATTGGCAATGCGTAAAATATCACTACTGAATTTCGTACTCAGATCACGCTTATCTGCCTCACCTGATTTCACGTCAAAGTGGTACGTCGCATTTTTCATATAAACATGGGTGTTTTCGCCATTTAACAACGCCACTTCGGCATTTTTCGCGGTTAAGTCAATACTTGATAGATCGTATTGATTTGCGCCGACAGGCACTAGGCGAGCTTCACCCTCAATTTGTTCCAGTTTAGTGTCTTTATCGTAATTAAAACCACTTAGAGTCGTTTTTAGCTCAACTTCTTTATTTTTTAAGAAATGAAGACCGATTGAAAGGTTTTGGGACTTATTCGCAAAATCACGGAATTCCGTCAAAATATCAGACTGTAAATAATCCCCTACCGGCGAAAATTTACTATTAATCGTATTTTTATCAATCGTGATATTTAATGTTTTATTTAATTGACGAACTAATTGATCAGATAACTGAGACTCCGCTGTAATGAAGAAAGGCAGTGCGGTGAGCTTAGTTGAAATCACATTTGTGCTTTTCGCATCGCTATCTTTTACACTAAAGATCAATTCACGAATAAAAAAGTTTTTCGCGGTTTGCGTCACATTTAAGCTTGCTTGGTTATCCAAAGAATAAGGGAAATTTTTTAACACCTGATCGATTTTATGATTGGTGTAAAATTGTGCGCCGATCCCAAGTGCCACTGCGATAGCCGAAATCGTCAATGCTATTGTTCTTTTCTTGCTCATAATGTCCCCAAATACGATCTCAATTTACGATCTCAAAATCATTTTGAAAAATTAACCGCACTTTTATCTTCAAAGTGCGGTCAGTTTCCAGTCTATTTTAGCCTAAGATTTTATCTAACTCTTGGCTTACAGCTTCCACTTTTTGAGTACCATCTAAACGGAAATATTGCGTATTACCTGCTTTCGCTTCAGCTTGGTAATAATCAATTAATGGGCTGGTTTGTTTGTGGTAAACTGCTAAACGATCTAACACAGTTTCTGGTTTATCATCCGCACGGATAATTAAATCTTCCCCCGTTACATCGTCTTTACCTTCCACTTTTGGTGGGTTGTAAACGATGTGATAAGAACGACCAGACGCTTGGTGTACGCGACGACCACTCATACGTTCAACGATCACTTCATCCGGTACATCAAACTCTAAAACGTAGTCAATTTTCACGCCAGAATCTTTTAATGCATCCGCTTGTGGAATCGTACGTGGGAAACCATCTAATAAGAAACCATTTGCACAATCTGGTTGAGAAATACGATCTTTTACTAATGCAACAGTTAATTCATCCGGTACTAATTTCCCTTCATCCATTAATGCTTTTGCTTGTTTGCCTAATTCTGTCCCCGCTTTAATCGCTGCACGGAACATATCCCCAGTTGAAATTTGTGGGATACCAAACTTGTTCATAATAAATTGTGCTTGTGTGCCTTTTCCTGCACCAGGAGCACCTAAAAGAATAATTTTCATACGAATCTCCAATAAATAATAGACCTGTTTAAAATACCGTTAAAGCCTTGTTTGGTCAAATGATTTTGCTGTTAATTTTGACCGCACTTTATTTTATTTTAAGCTTTTTCATTTCCTTTTTCATTCCATGGCGCCACCCAGAATAAACAAATCATTCCAGGGATAGCGAGGAATAAACAAATCCAGAAAAAATGATAGTAGCCTACTGCTTTAACCAAGTAACCCGATAACATACCAAGCCCTTTACTCGGTAAAGCAGAAAGGCTGGTAAATAAGGCTAACTGAGTGGCTGTATAAAGTGGATTCGTTTCGCGAGCCATAAAGGCGACAAAGGCAGCAGTGCCGAGACCGACACCGATATATTCACCCGCAATCACGAAACCTAATTTCCAAAGCTCTGCTGCACCGATATGGTCAAAATGCCCAAATGCAGCTAACCAAATAAATCCACCAATAGTAATCAATTGGATAAAACCAAATACCCATAATGCGCGGTTAATGCCTAGGCGTAGCATAATCACGCCCCCCACGAGACCGGCAGAGATACTTGCCCAAAGTGAAGTACTTTTTACCACCAACGCAATATGCTCTTTTTCAAAGCCCATGTCATAGACGAATTTCGTTTGTAACGTAGTGGCAAATGAATCGCCAAATTTATACAAGAATAAAAAGAGTAAAAAACCGATGGCTTGGGCGATACCTTTGCGTTGGAAGAATTCTTTTAACGGTATCCAAAACACCATATAGAAAGGTTGATCGCGATCGACCTGTGCAATCTGCGGTTCTTTCGCCAAAAAGAGCGTCATAAATATGCCCGCCAGCATACAAAGTGCGGTCAATAAAAAGACCGTTTCCCATGGATAAATCGTCGCTAAATAAAGCGAAAGCCCCCCAGGAATTAAGCCCGCAACGCGATAAGCATTAATGTGGATGGTGTTCCCCAATCCTAATTCATTATCCGTTAAAATCTCACGACGGTAAGCATCAAGCACAATATCTTGTGTCGCTGAGAAAAAGGCAATGAATGTGGCAATTTTAGCCACCGTACTTAACTCTGCCACGGGATCAAACTGACTAATCGCATAAAGGGAAATCAGCAAAATCACTTGAGAAATCAATAACCAACTACGACGACGACCTAAAAAATGCGGGAAATAGCGGTCTAATAATGGCGCCCATAAAAACTTCAAACCATATGGCACCATCACCCCTGTCAATGCGCCGATTAATTCAACGGAAAGCCCTTTATCTGTCAGCCATACAGGCAACATTTGCAATAACACGAAAAGTGGTAAACCCGAACTAAATCCAGTGAAAACACAGATCAGCATTTTGCGGGTAAATATTTGACTAGAAAGGGATTGTTCTGACATAAAGTGCGGTTATTTTTGAGCGTGTTTTATCTGATTAAAATATTAAGGGCGGAATGATGCTCCGCCCAACAAGAGTGAGATTAATCTCGATATCCTTTCGGATTATTTTTTTGCCAATTCCAGGTGTCTTTCATCATTTGCTCAAGACCACGTTCTGCTGTCCAATTTAACTCTTTTGCTGCAAGACTTGGATCGGAATAGCAGGTTGCAATATCGCCCGGACGACGCGCAACAAGACGATATGGAATTTTAATATTGTTCGCTTGTTCAAACGCTTTCACCATATCAAGCACAGAATAACCGGTACCTGTACCTAAGTTATAAATGTGTAAACCTGCGTCATTTTCATGGCGATTTAATGCTTTTAAGTGACCAATCGCTAAATCCACCACGTGAATATAATCACGTACACCTGTGCCATCATGAGTATCATAATCGCTACCAAATACGGAAAGTTGCGGTAATTTACCGATTGCAACTTGGCTGATGTAAGGCAATAGGTTATTTGGGATACCGTTTGGATCTTCACCAATCAAGCCGCTTGCGTGAGCGCCTACCGGATTGAAATAACGTAAGATCGTCATGCTAAATTGTGGTTCAGCTTTTGCAACATCGGCAAGAATTTGTTCCACCATGTATTTAGAGGTACCGTAAGGGTTGGTTGTACCGCCCACTTTGCAATCCTCTGTAATTGGAATGATTTCTGGATCACCATAAACTGTTGCAGATGAACTAAATACAAAGTTCCACACACCTGCTTTTTTCATTTCTTGAATGAGAACAATCGTACCTGCAACATTATTCATATAGTATTCAGCAGGTTTTTGTACACTTTCGCCTACGGCTTTTAAACCCGCAAAATGGATTACCGACTGAATGCTGTTTTCAGCAAAGATTTTTTGTAATAAAGCACGATCTAAAATATCGCCCTCATAAAATTTCACGTCTTTGCCTGTGATTTCTTTGACTCGTTCTAAAGATTTTGGGGAGGAATTACATAAATTATCCAATACCACCACTTCTTTATTTGCATTTAATAATTCTACTACAGTGTGTGAACCGATATAGCCTGCGCCACCCGTTACTAAAATAGCCATGAGTTACTCCTTAATCATTTTTGTTCGCAAATTATAACATTGATTTCTACGATACATAAATTTATCCCCTCTTTTGACCGCACTTTGGTGTGATCGTTGTCACAGAATAAACATTTTTCTCTGGAATTTTGATTTGAGTCATTGAAGCGCTTCGCGATGAGGCGAATAATAGTCTCCTAAAATCAAAAAGATAAAGGAAGACAATATGAAACCTCAAACACTTCAAAAAACCGCACTCGCACTACTTGTTGGTTGGTATGCTGCTAATGCAGCCGCTTATTCTGAACAAGGCCAAGCCGGTAATACAAAAAGTTGGGAAAGCACTGAATACCTCAAAGACTGGGGCTTAACCTCAATGAATGCCTCCACGGCTTATGCTCTTGGCTTTAATGGTTCAGGCGTAAAAATCGGCGTGATGGATTCAGGTGTGCTATTAAACCATCCTGAATTTCAAGACGGTCGAATCCACGTAGTAAAAACAGAAGGGACTTATAGTAAAGATGGCATGCGTTATCCCGATGCATCGGTGGGAAATGGCCCAATTAATAAAAACGAACCCGTAAAAAACGGCAAACGTAATTTTGATAAAACAGATAACGGTGTATTCACCAAAGGTGAAGCCTTCAATATTGATGGGGCATGGCATAAATATACCAATGATGCGCACGGTACGCACGTTGGCGGTACAATGGCGGCAAGCCGTGACGGCAATGAAATGCACGGTGTGGCTTTCGGCGCTAACCTCTATTCTGCTAACACAGGTGGTAACGACAACATGACCTATGGTCCAAACCAAGACTATAGTTTCTTCTTACAAGGCTACTCTGCTCTAGCGGATGCGGGCGCCAAAGTGATTAATAACAGTTGGGGTTCAAACCGTCGTGTCAATTCATCCTTTATCGGTGCCTTAGGCTATAAACCAAAATATGGTTGGCGTGATGTGCCTGAATATGGTGTTCAATATTATGATGTACCAAAAGCACCTGATCCAATTTCCAGTCCTGCAGCACATATTTATTTAAGTAACTTAGGCGAAGCTGAAAAAGCTTATTATCAATTTGTCACCAGTGGTGAGAAAAACTTTGTTGATGCGGCTTATGAAGTGGCAAAAAATAAACAAGTGATTCAAGTCTTTACAGCGGGTAACCGCAGTATGATGGCTGAGTCCTTTACGCGTGCAATGTTGCCTTATTTCAGACCTGATGCAGAAAAATACTGGGTAAACGTCACGGGGCAAGTCGGTGGTGAAGGCTATCCTAATGATTCGAATGACGATGTGAGTGATGAAAAAGCAGGCGCAGATATTCAAGAATTTAACCTCGCCGGCCATTCAAAATGGTGGACGATTGCAGCGCCATCCGCCAACATCTATTCCTCCTACATTCAATTACAAGACAACAATACTTATGGTGACCCTATTTACAAATCAGCTGGTGGTACTTCAATGGCTGCGCCTCACGTAAGTGGTGCATTAGGTGTTATCTTTTCTCGCTATCCATACATGACAACTGATCAAGCACGCGATGTTATGCTCACTACAGCAAGACAAACCACACTTCGCAAAGGGCTTGAAGGTAAACCATTAGAACGTTGGGAAACTGAACAAGGTGTACCAAGTAACGTTTGGGGTTGGGGAATTTTAGATCTTGGCAAAGCCATGTTTGGCCCAGGTCAATTCTTAGGAAACATGAAAATCAACCTCAATCAAAATGATGTTTGGTCAAATGATATTAGCGATAAAGCCATCAAAGCTCGTCAAGTCGAAGATCAAGCTGAAGCCGCGACTTGGGCTACACGCAAAGCAGAATTAGAAGCATTAATGCAAAATCGTGCAGGCGCGACAGCTGAAGAAAAAGCAGAATATCAAGTCGGTTTAGCGCGTGAAGCCGCTCGTAATGAACGTGCTGCACAAGGCTATGTTGGTGCATTAACTAAAAATGGGACTGGCACCTTAACCCTCACTGGTAATAACAGCTTCACTGGTGAGATTACCGTGAATGAAGGTCAGCTTTCAGGGTTAAATCAATCCCTTGATTCGGCACAACAAGTCATCGTAAAACAAGGTGCAACATTGGAAGTGTTACCGAAAGCGGAAGTCACTAAACCAAGTGAGAATGGATTTGTTACTGAAACCTTAACTAGCACCGCGAAAACGGTCACTGCGACAGTAGAAAAAGGTGGTCGTTTCTTACTGAATAATGGTATTGCTAACGTCAATGCAACCTTTGCAGACGGTTCTGTTTTAGTGCCAAATAAATTTGATGAAGAAATTCTGCCTCAATTACAAAAAGATCCACAAAAAGCGGTATCTGTGCAAGGTACTGGCTCATTTGTGGGGGCTGAAAATGCGGTAGTTGAAACACCTCGTACTTATGATTTCTTTGCCGTTAAAAATGAAAGTAATGCGAATACGTTGAAAGTGACTGTTCAGAAAAAAGCCCTTTCATCTGCGGCGACGACTGAAAATGAAGTGGCTATCGCCAATGCCTTAGATGCAGCAACAAACAGTGCGGCATATCAAAGCCTTATTTGGGGTACAAAAGAGAATGCTCGCCAAGCCTTTGCTCGTTTAAGCTATGATGAAGATCTCGCGGCCGAACAACACAATGTGTTAAATGGCTTATTGCTTCGTCAGCAACTTGCCCAACCGGGTGCAGTAAGAGCACAACTTAATACCGGCACACAAATTTGGACAAGTGGCACCTTCACCCACTTCAGCACGGATAGTTTAAGCAGTCATGCGTACAATCAACTTGTGGGTGTTGATGCAACCATTGATACAAACAAACATTTAGGTGTATTTGTTGGTTCAACACAAAATAGCCACAAAATTGACCGCACTTCGAAAGATCGTGCCGTGCATTTAGGCTTAACAGCTGAACATCGTTTCAACGTGTTAACACCGAAAATTGGCTTTATTCAAAGCTGGGGTAAACACGAACAACGCGCTGAATTTGCACAAGGTGTGAAAACCCATAGCCAAACACAAAATGTCTTTGCTGAACTTGCCTACACTGGCTTAAAAGGCGAACATTTTGCGATTGAACCTTATGCTGGCGTAAGCTATATGCACATCAAAAACAAAGGTGTGACAAAAGACGAAGTGCAGTTAAAAGACAACAATCGTGATTTAATCGTCACCTCTGTAGGTTTACGTCCATCCATTCCATTTGCAATTGGTGGCGTTCAATTAAATCTATTAGGTGATGTGGCGTATCATCGTTTCCACAAAGATAAAGCGGCGGAAGGCAGCTTGGTGATCAATAATCAAGGTGTCGCAAATCTTTATGGTAAAGAATTGAAAAATGTCGTCACAACAGGTGTCGCATTACAAGCGCAGTTCACACCAGTATTCAGTGTGAAAGTCGGCTATCAAGGTGCTTACAACCACGATACCAAAGCGAATAATGTGAATGCAGAATTACGCTTCTCGTTTTAACGATATCTAATGATGCAAAAGTGCGGTCAATTTTTAAGAAGTTTTAAAACTCTTTGAAAATTGACCGCGCTTTGTATTAGATGTTTTAAATTATATGCCTTTCAAACAACTAAAAGCGTCTATACCCCAAAGACTAAGATCTTGATATTTTTTTTGAAATATATCTCTTACTTCCTCCTAGATATTAAAAAATGTATAGGCAAAATAACAAAATGCAGTTTTAGAGACATAATAAAAGCTTTCTCAATTAATAAATCATAATGGATGTTTTTTATCCCTAAATCCATTTGAGCATACAACAATGAAATAAAAAATAAAATAACACCGCCAAAGAAAGATAGTAAAGTTAAAATAATATTCTTCATTACTTACTCCCCCACTTTCTCATTACAGCTATCTCTATAATATATAAAACCGAAAGATAATATCAAAACTATAACAGCTCTAATAATCTTACTTGCTTTCATTTTTGAGTCCTTAGCTAATTTATCCTCGATGTTATAAATATTTTCTGCTACTTAACTAATGCTTGAAGGCATCAATATGATGCCTTTTAAATTCATTAAAATCAAAAATTAACATTCGTTCCAACGTTTGATCGATTCACGAATCACTTCCTTGTCTTACTTCAAAAATGCCGAATGATAGGCAATATGCTCACCAATAAAACTGGCGATGAAGTAATAGCTATGATCATAGCCTTTATGGAAGCGCACATCGATCGGTTGATTTGCCGCACGACAGGTTTCGATAAAATCTGCGGTACGCAATTGTGTTGGCAAAAATTCATCTTCTAAGCCCTGATCAATACGCATACCTTGTACTTTATAGCCTTGTTGAATGAGCGAGCTGGCATCATATTGCTGCCATTTTTCACGATCTTCCCCTAAATAAGCAGTAAAGGCTTTTTCTCCCCAAGGCACGAGGCTTGGCGATAAAATAGGCGAAAAAGCAGAAACACTTTGATAACGTTCTTGGTTTCTCAGTGCTAATACCAATGCGCCATGTCCGCCCATTGAATGTCCCATAATGGAACATTTTCCGTTGGTCGGGAAATTTGCTTCAATCAGATCTGGCAATTCATTCAAAATATAATCATACATTTGATAATTCGTCGCCCAAGGCTGCTCGGTCGCATTAAGATAAAAGCCCGCCCCCTGCCCTAAATCGTAAGCTGCATCGTTCGGTACTTGCTCTCCGCGAGGGCTGGTATCGGGCGCAACCACAATTACTTGATGTTCTGCTGCATAACGCTGGAAGCCTGATTTGGTAATGAAATTTTGTTCAGTACATGTTAAGCCAGAAAGCCAATAAATCACACCAAGCGGTCGATTTTCCGGATTATTTGGTAAATAGACGGCAAATTTCATTTCGCATTGAAGCGTTTGGGCATCATGTGCCCAAACTTGCTGCAAACCGCCAAAAATTTGATGTTGTTCAATCAGTTTCATAGCGTACCTTAGTAATGAATAACCGTGCGGATCGATTTACCTTCGTGCATTAACTCAAAGGCTTCATTGATTTGATCGAGTGTCATTGTGTGAGTCACAAACGGCTCTAACTGGATGTCACCTTTCATTGAATCTTCCACCATTTTCGGCAGTTCAGAGCGACCTTTCACACCACCAAATGCGGTGCCTTTCCAAACACGACCTGTGACCAACTGGAACGGACGCGTTGAAATTTCTTGGCCTGCACCTGCTACGCCGATAATAATGGATTGTCCCCAACCACGGTGTGCACTTTCTAATGCTTGACGCATTACGTTTACGTTGCCAATACATTCAAAGGTATGATCAATGCCCCATTTGTTGATGTCTAACAACACATCTTTGATTGGTTTATCGTAATCGTTCGGGTTCAAACAATCCGTTGCACCGAACTGTTTTGCCAACTCGAATTTTGCAGGATTGGTATCAATAGCAATAATACGACCCGCTTTGGCTTGACGTGCACCTTGCACCACAGCTAAACCAATCGCCCCTAAGCCAAACACGGCAACAGAGTCGCCTTCTTGCACTTTTGCGGTGTTATGTACCGCACCAATACCTGTGGTAACGCCACAGCCTAGTAAACATACTTGTTCGTGGTTCGCTTCTGGGTTGATTTTCGCCAGTGACACTTCTGCAACAACAGAATATTCACTGAAAGTAGAACAGCCCATATAGTGATAGATCGGCTGACCTTGATAAGAAAAACGCGTTGTGCCGTCTGGCATTAAGCCTTTACCTTGTGTATCACGCACTGAGACGCATAAGTTGGTTTTACCTGAACGACAAAACTCACATTCGCCACATTCTGCGGTATAAAGCGGAATCACGTGATCGCCTGGTTTTACGCTTAACACGCCTTCGCCCACAGCAACAACCACACCCGCACCTTCGTGCCCAAGCACCACAGGGAATACGCCCTCAGGATCGCTTCCTGATAACGTAAATGCATCAGTATGGCACACGCCAGTGTGAGTGTTGCGGATTAACACTTCGCCTTTGCGAGGCATTTCTACGTCGATTTCCACAATTTGTAAGGGTTGATTTGGAGCAAATGCTACCGCTGCACGAGATTTGATCGTTGAGTTGATTTGTTTAATTTCCATTATTTTTCCTCTTAATTCATTGACAAAGTTGCCTTGCCTAAGCAAGATAGCAACAGTTTACACTTTAGAGCTCACTCTAAGGCAAGCGTTTTTTGCAACTTTTTATTTGGAAGGAAGGGAAATGACTTACACCACCGCTAAAGCTGCCGAAAAAATCGGTATCTCTGCCCACACCTTACGCTTTTACGACAAAGAGGGCTTATTGCCTAACGTTGGACGCGATGAACACGGTAATCGCCGTTTTACTGATAACGACTTGCAATGGTTGAGCTTATTACAATGCTTGAAAAATACAGGAATGAGCTTAAAAGACATCAAACGCTTCGCTGAATGTACCACCATTGGCGACGATACTATTGACGAACGACTTGCATTATTTGAAAGCCAAACGGAAAATGTGAAGTGTCAAATTACTGAATTAAAACGCTATTTAAACTTGCTGGAATACAAGTTAGCATTTTATCAAAAAGCCAAAGCGTTAGGCTCGGTGGAAGCCGTGAATTTGCCGCAGATTCCTGAAACGACCTAAGTTAGGGGCTTAGTCCAACTTTTTGGGTGCAAGTCAAAATTGACCACACTTTTTTTTTGCTTATAGATACATAAAAAACAAAAGGCATCAACTTGATGCCTTTTAAATTCATTAACATGAAGAATTAACGTTCATTCCAACGTTTGATTGATTCACGAATCACTTCTTTCGCTTCTTCTACATCACCCCAGTGAGTCACTTTTGTTGAACCTGGTTTTTTCAATGCTTTGTAGTTATTGAAGTGGAATTCAATTTGTTTGATTAATTGCGCTGGCACATCTGCAAGGCTGTTGTATGCATTGCCGGTATCGCGGTCATCTGCTGGCACACAAACGATTTTATCGTCCACTTCGCCATCATCAACGAATTTCATCACACCGATTACTTTTGCTTCAAGGAATACACCTGTCGCAAGTGGTTGGCGAGTTAATAATAAAACATCTAACTCATCGCCATCTTCGTCTAAAGTTTGTGGAATGAAACCATAGTTAGTTGGTTTTGCGAAGATCGCTGGCTCAACACGGTCTAATTGGAACGCTGCAACTTTGCGGTTCCATTCGATTTTGTGGCAGCTCCCTTCTGGAATTTCATTTACCACATTGATAATGCCGGCATCTACATCGCCTGGCGTTAAAATTTGATTAAAATCAGCCATTGTTTTTCCTTTTTTGATTACGTTAAAAACTTTCAGAGTATAGCAGTTTTTAGCCGATAAAAAAATATGCGAAAAATATCCTCAAAACTGACCGCACTTTCCCGCCAGACTGACAAAAAAACGATTGCGCAAACGTTTACTTTTAAGTAATTTGCTATAAAATAGCACGTCTTTTTTTGATTATTAACCTAGGGGACTTTATGTCAAGTTTAGAAAAAACCTTTGAATTCAGCAAACGCGGTTCAACGGTTCGTCAAGAAATCATTGCAGGTTTAACCACCTTCTTAGCCATGGTGTATTCCGTGATTGTTGTGCCTAAAATGCTTGGTGACGCTGGCTTTCCGGCTGAATCAGTGTTTATCGCAACCTGTTTAGTGGCGGGTCTTGGTTCGATTTTAATCGGCTTTTGGGCAAATGCGCCAATGGCGATCGGTTGCGCAATTTCATTAACTGCTTTCACCGCATTTAGCTTAGTGATTGGTCAACATGTTTCTATTCCTGTGGCATTAGGTGCCGTATTCCTCATGGGTTTGGTGTTCACCTTAATTTCGGCAACAGGTATTCGTTCATGGATTTTACGTAACCTGCCATCAAGTATCGCGCACGGTGCAGGGATCGGGATCGGCTTATTCTTACTTTTAATCGCCGCAAATGGCGTAGGCTTAGTGGTCGGCAACCAAGCGGGTTTACCGGTTAAATTAGGTGATTTCACCTCTTTCCCAGTAATGATGTCTTTAATCGGTCTTGCATTCATTATCGGCTTAGAAAAAATGAAAGTGAAAGGCGGGATTTTATGGGTCATCATCGCGATTACTATCGTAGGTTTAATCTTCGATCCAAACGTAACATTCAATGGCCAAATCTTCAAAATGCCAACCTTTGGTGAAAACTCACTTTTCTTACAATTAGATTTACAAGGTGCATTACAACCAGCCATTTTACCCATTGTCTTTGCTTTAGTGATGACTGCCGTATTTGATGCGACAGGTACTATTCGTGCCGTTGCAGGTCAAGCTGACTTATTAGATAAAGACGGACAAATCATCAACGGTGGCAAAGCCTTAACCTCTGACTCTGTAAGTAGCTTATTCTCAGGTTTATTCGGTACTGCGCCAGCCGCTGTTTATATCGAATCAGCAGCAGGGACAGCTGCAGGCGGTAAAACGGGTATCACCGCTATCGTGGTCGGCGTATTATTCTTATTAATGTTATTCTTCCAACCACTTGCCTTCTTAGTGCCTGGTTATGCAACTGCACCGGCGTTAATGTATGTGGGCTTATTAATGCTAAGCAATGTGAGCAAATTAGACTTCGATGATTTCGTGGGCGCAATGAGCGGCTTAGTTTGCGCGGTATTCATTGTGTTAACGGCAAACATCGTAACGGGTATCATGCTTGGCTTTGCGGCATTAGTGATTGGGCGTATCGTGAGTGGTGATGTGAAAAAACTCAACATCGGCACGATTATCATCGCTGTTGTGCTTGTCGCATTCTATGCTGGCGGTTGGGCGATCTAATTAAATATCATCATGATAAGGCGAACAATAGTTCGCCTTTTTTATTTCTAGCCTAAAAAACAATCGAAAAACCAACCGCACTTTTACTTTACAAATCCCTAAATCCGCCTAAAATACAGGCCTTTACTACGGCTTGCCAAAAGCAAGCTACTGACCTGAAATCAGACAAGAGAACATTATGACAACCCCATTTAAACCTGAATTACTCTCCCCTGCGGGCTCCCTTAAAAACATGCGCTATGCTTTTGCCTATGGTGCGGATGCCGTTTATGCAGGCCAACCACGTTATAGCTTACGTGTACGCAATAATGAATTTAATCATGCCAATTTAAAAATCGGGATCGATGAAGCCCATGCGCTTGGCAAAAAATTCTATGTAGTGGTGAATATTGCACCGCATAACTCCAAACTCAAAACCTTTATCAAAGATTTACAACCTGTGATCGACATGGGCCCAGATGCCTTAATTATGTCTGACCCAGGCTTAATCATGTTGGTGCGTGAAAACTTCCCGGATATTGATATTCACCTTTCTGTACAAGCGAACGCCGTAAACTGGGCAACGGTAAAATTCTGGAAACAAATGGGATTAACTCGTGTGATTTTATCGCGCGAATTGTCTATTGAAGAAATCGCTGAAATTCGCCAACACGTGCCCGATATCGAACTCGAAATCTTCGTACATGGTGCGTTATGCATGGCGTATTCTGGCCGTTGTTTGCTTTCTGGCTATATCAACAAACGTGACCCAAACCAAGGTACTTGCACGAATGCTTGCCGTTGGGAATACAAAATGGAAGAAGGCACCACGGATGAAGTGGGCAACATCGTGCCAAAAATCGACCCTGCTCAACAAATCGAAGTGAAAAATGTGGCGCCAACTTTAGGCGAAGGTGCAGTAACAGATAAAGTCTTCCTTTATACCGAATCACAAAAACCAGATGAACAAATGACGGCATTTGAAGATGAGCACGGCACCTACTTTATGAACTCAAAAGATCTGCGTGCCGTACAACACGTGGAAAAATTGACCGCACTTGGTGTGCACTCTCTAAAAATCGAAGGTCGTACTAAATCATTCTATTACTGCGCAAGAACCGCACAAGTTTACCGCAAAGCCATTGATGATGCTGCAGCAGGCAAACCATTTGATGAAAGCTTAATGGATACATTGGAATCCCTTGCTCATCGTGGTTATACCGAAGGTTTCTTACGTCGCCATACGCACGATGAATACCAAAATTACGAATACGGCTACTCTATCTCTGAACGCCAACAATTTGTCGGTGAATTTACCGGTAAACGTAACGAGCAAGGTATGGCTGAAGTGGCGGTGAAAAATAAATTCTTGCTTGGTGATGAAGTAGAAATGATGACTCCACAAGGCAACATCGTCTTTAAGATTGAAAAAATGCTTAATCGCAAAAACGAAAATGTGGAAGCGGCACTTGGCGATGGACACTTTGTCTTTTTAGATGTGCCACAAGACGTCCAACTTGATTATGCCTTGTTGATGCGTAACTTGATCAACACCAACACGCGCAATCCACACAATTAACTTGTTAAAAAATTGTTGCATTTGTTAATAAATGCACTATAATACGTCCCATACCTGATTTGTTAATTCAACAACTCATAGTATGACTCCAAATATTTTGCCCTTTCACCTTTTTGAAAGGGCTTTTTTTATGTCTAAAATAAATCATGAGATATAGATCACAAATTTAATATATATTTCATTCCCATATTGAAGCCACTATGAAAAAGCGTAAACTACCCTCATTATTTTATATTTAACAATGGGATAACTCTCTTGAAAGATCATTATATTATCTATCTTCGAAAATCGAATGAAAAACTCCGCTCCGTCCAAACTCATTTGGAAGAAATAGCTATTATTGCCAAAACACTTATAACTATTGCTACCTTACGATAAATCCTAAGCAGTCCTGCCCAATTACAGAAAGTGCTAAAGAGCCTTCTTACTAATGTAGATTTGCAAGCCAGGGTTGTTGAGTTAACTGAATAGGTCGAACAGTCATATAGCTAGATTATTTGGATAGTAAAGTATTTATATTCAGATTATCTGGATTTAGAATTAAAAATAAGGATTTTATTATGTATATTCAAGATATTTATATTGAAAACATGGGGGCTATAGAAAAATTTAAATTAACCCATTCTCAATTATTCACTAGTGATAATACCCCTAAACCTATTATTCTTGTCGGCAAAAATGGCTCAGGAAAAACAACGTTGCTTTCAAGCATTGTTGATGCTTTGTATGAATTATCAAATGATTGTTTTTCTGATGTATTGCCAAAATCAGGCATGGGGTATAAGTATTTTAAAGTATCAGGAAGCAGTAATATAAGAAGCAGTAAAGAATTTGCTATTTCTTATTTAAATTTTTATAAAAATGGAAATTCATATGAATATTTAGATAAGAGTGGAAACATTACTTTAGAGGAAATAAAATCCAAAATAGATTATTTAAACATCCTTAACAGGATATCCAATAATAGTAGCAATTTTAAATTATCCACTCAAACTTCTAAAGATGATATTTTTAAAGAAGACTTCCTGAGTAATTCATATTGTTATTTCCCATCTGATAGATATGAACTACCATATTGGATAAATAAAGGAACCATTGAAATTTCTGAACAATTTTCTGATGAGTTAGGCTTTGATAATTATTTAGATAGAGATATTCTTATAAGAAAATCATTAAATCAGGTAAAAAATTGGATTTTAGATGTTTTTCTGGACTCAAAAGTTAGCATATATGAAAGTGAGAATAAGCTACATATAAAAGATTCTGAAAATGTAAGTAATGCTATTGCTTTATCTCAATCAATTAGAAACATTGAAGAAATAATTTCAAATATCGTTCAGAGAAAGATAAGCATACAATTAAATTATAGAGGGATGGGTCAATCACGGATAAAGCTATTTGATTTAGAAAATCAATCTGAATTTGTACCATCATTAGATAATTTATCTGCAGGACAAAGTACATTATTGGGAATTTTTTGCACAATTATTCAATATTCAGATCGTACGAATTTAAGTAAAAGTATTCATTTACAAGATATTGAAGGAATCGTAATTATTGATGAGGTGGATCTACATCTTCATATTGAATTACAACACGATGTTTTACCAAATCTCATTAAGTTATTCCCTAAAGTGCAGTTTATTATTACAACACATTCTCCATTCTTTTTGGCGGGAATATCTAAAACTTTTGATAAAGATGATATTTTGATTCTTAACATGCCAGATGGGATTGAGATTCAATCTATTGAAGATTTTTCTGAGTTTACTAAAGCTTACCATTTGTTCAGCAATGTGACGAATGACTATAAAACTGAATTAGACAAATTGAAAGCAACTATTCAGTCTTCAAATAAGCCACTTATCCTTACAGAAGGAAAAACAGATTGGAAACATTTAAAATCTGCAAAAAGGTCTTTAGAAAATTATAATGACTTAGATATAGATTTCTTAGAATATGAAGATCATGTGAAAATGGGATCTGACCCTTTAAGTAAAATGATTGAATCAATAAAAAATATTCCTAATAATAGAAAAATCATTGCCATATTTGATAGAGATGAATATTCAATTTTAAATAAATATGGGGAAGAACCATTTAAATATTTAGGTAATAATGCGTATGCTTTTTGTATTCCCAAGGTTAGCGATAATTTAGATCAAATATCTATTGAATATTACTATTCAGAAGAAAATTTAAAAACACTTGATGAACAGGGGAGAAGATTATTTTGTGGTTCTGAATTTCATATATCAGGAAATAGTATTGCTAATGGATACCAAACTAAAGAGAAAACTAAAGCGGGTAAAAGAGCAATTATTGATTCTAATGTATTTTGTGATACTGATAGAGCGCAAGAAAATTCTGTTGCATTATCGAAAAATAACTTTGCTGAAAACATTTTGAATGGAGAGGAAGGTTTTCAAAATTTTGATTTTTCTAATTTTTCCAAGATATTTGATATAATTAGGATGATTCTTCAGCATTCCGAGTCTCCATAAATTAAATAAGCAGCTGCCATCAGGCAGCTGTGTATTTAAACAAAACTTAATAGATTTGAATAGTATTTACTCTTCTACTAGATCTCCCAAACCAATTTATTCGCAACAAGATTTTCCCTTGTTTTTCCTATTCATTCGCTCTAGACTATGCCCCATTTTTAGCTTTCATGATTTACAATTATGCGTGTTTCTGACTTTCATTTTGACTTACCTGATGAGCTGATTGCTCGTTATCCTAAAGAAGATCGCTCTTCTTGCCGTTTGCTACAGCTTAATGGCGAAAACGGGGAAATTTCTCACCGCACTTTTACCGATGTATTGGATTTAATCGACGAAGGCGATTTGTTGATTTTTAACAATACACGCGTGATCCCTGCTCGTATGTTTGGTCGTAAAGCCAGTGGTGGGAAAATTGAAGTATTGGTGGAACGTGTATTAAGTAAACACCATTTCTTAGCGCATATTCGTTCGTCAAAAGCTCCGAAAGAAGGCGCAGAATTATTTTTAGGCGAAGATAAACTCGGTGAAAATAAGGGCGTAAAAGTGATTATGATCGGTCGTCAAGATGCGCTTTTTGAAGTGGAATTAGCGGATAAAAGTCGCAATGTACTTGATGTGTTACAAGAAATCGGTCATATGCCTTTGCCGCCTTATATTGATCGCCCTGATGAAGAAGCGGATCAAGAATGCTATCAAACCGTGTATAACAAAGTCCCAGGTGCAGTGGCTGCGCCAACGGCTGGCTTGCATTTTGATGATGAGCTTTTACAAAAACTACACGAAAAAGGGGTCAATTTTGAATTTGTGACTTTGCACGTGGGCGCAGGCACATTCCAACCTGTACGTGTTGAAAATATTGAAGATCACATTATGCATGCAGAATATGTGGAGCTTTCTCAAGAAGTCTGCAATGCCATTATTGAAACGAAAAAAGCGGGTAAACGTGTCATTGCAGTAGGCACAACATCAGTGCGTTCTGTTGAAACCGCTGCCCTATCGGCAGAAGAAAATGACAACCCAGATTTAATTGAACCCTATTTTTCTGATACGTCTATTTTTATTTACCCGGGTAAATCCTTCCGTGTGGTGGATGCGTTGATTACCAACTTCCACTTACCAGAAAGCACATTGATTATGTTAGTGTCTGCCTTCGCAGGCTTTAGCCACACCATGAATGCCTATAAAAGTGCGGTCGAAAATCGCTATCGTTTTTTCAGTTATGGCGATGCGATGTTCATTACCAAAAATCCAAACGTGAAAGGCTTAGAATAAGTGGTTTGACTTATTTTCACCCAACTCATAAAATACCTATCAAGAAGCCTGTACTAACAGGCTTTTTTATTGAACAACAACCTACGAACTGTTTATTCGTTGAGGAAAGAAAATGAAATATGAATTAGATAAAACCAGCGGCAGTGCACGTCGTGGTCGTTTGGTATTTGAGCGTCCACAAGGCACGTTCAGCGTAGAAACCCCAGCATTTATGCCAGTAGGTACTTATGGCACGGTAAAAGGCATGACACCAGAAGAAGTGCGTGCGACAGGTGCAGAGATTTTGCTTGGTAACACGTTCCATCTATGGCTTCGTCCAGGCCAAGAAGTGATGCGTAAACACGGTGATTTACACGACTTTATGCAATGGCATCGTCCTATTCTGACTGACAGTGGCGGCTTCCAAGTATTTAGTTTAGGTAAATTACGTAAAATTACCGAAGAAGGCGTAAAATTCCAAAACCCAATTAACGGTGAGCGCATTTTCCTTTCGCCTGAAAAATCCATGGAAATTCAATATGATTTGGGTTCTGACATCGTGATGATTTTCGATGAATGCACGCCTTATCCTGCGACTTTCGATTATGCAAAAAAATCCATGGAAATGTCTCTTCGTTGGGCAAAACGCAGCCGCGATCGCTTTGATGAATTAGGCAATAAAAATGCCCTATTCGGTATTATTCAAGGTGGCGTATTTGAAGAATTACGCAAAGTATCACTAGAAGGCTTAGTCAATATTGGCTTTGACGGTTATGCGGTGGGCGGTTTAGCGGTAGGCGAACCAAAAGAAGACATGCACCGTATTTTAGAATACATCTGCCCACAAATTCCAGCTGACAAACCGCGCTATTTAATGGGCGTGGGTAAGCCAGAAGATTTAGTGGAAGGCGTGCGTCGTGGTATTGATATGTTTGACTGTGTAATGCCAACCCGTAACGCACGTAACGGCCATTTATTCGTCACGGACGGCATTGTTAAAATCCGTAATGCAAAATACCGCGATGATACGAGTCCATTGGATCCAGAATGTGATTGCTACACCTGTAAAAACTACACAAAAGCGTATTTATATCATTTAGATAAATGCGGTGAAATTTTAGGTGCACGCTTAAATACCATTCACAATTTACGCTATTATCAACGTTTAATGGCGGAAATTCGTCAAGCTATCGAAGACGATCGTTTTGATGATTTTGTGGTGGAATTCTATGCTCGCATGGGCAAACCTGTTCCCCCATTACAATTAGTAGATAAATCATAATTGATGAAAGTGCGGTAGAAAAGTGATTCGTTTTTTCGGTATTATGTAGCAGTTGCACAAAGATTTAACCGATTAAAAACCTTAAAATCCCTATTGAAATTTTAACTCAATAGGGATTTTTATTATGGCACAAAAGTTGCTGAAACACGAGTTAGTGGAACGCCTATTAAAGCTAAAAGAAAAGCAAGATGAGCTGACGGTGCAAATGCAGTGTTTGTCACAAGAGATTAACGCATTAGCTCAACCTTATATGCCTAAAGAACCAAAACCGCAGCCCTTGATTACGATGCGATTAGTTGCTCAAGTTTTGCGTGAAAATCCCGATTGGATGTTTTGTGGGGAGATTGCTGAAAAAACCTTGGCATTGTTAGGAAAACCACAATTTGTTGATATGGGCGATAAGCACTATAAGACAGTCAATCGAATACTGGTTAAATTGCGTAAAAGAGGAATCGTTGAAAATGGGTTGAAGTTTTGGCGGTTAAAGCCATTAAAATAGCGGTAGAAATACCGCTATTTTTGTTTCCATTGCCAGTGAACCTCATTTCGGCTGATTTGAATTCTATCAATCCATTCTCTTTTATAAAACTCATTCAGTTGTTTACGAACGGAATCAAGATGCTTTTCAGAGGGTGTGTCAGGATTTTGCTCAATATCGAAAATGCGTTGCGTGAGTTCGGCAATTGTAAAGGCTTTATTGGGTGCTTCTCGCATCATCTGTACGATGTATTTACGAATTTTCCCTTTAAAGAGCTTATATTTGGAACGGTACACAAAGTTGTCCGTATTATAAAGGGCTACATCACTTTCCTGTTGAGTAAGCTCGATAGCACGTTTTAATGTGGCAATGTTCGCATCAAGTAACGCGAGATGATGCAATACCTGTTTACGCTCAAACTCAAATTCTTTGAGATTCTTATCTAAGTTATATGCCATCTATCTACTGCCAAATCACTTCTTGATGAATAATTTTTCGTTGCCAATAACCGCACCATTCATTGTTATCGTTGGTGGTTTTCAAACATCGGCTTAATACATCAATAAACTGCGCTTTATTTGAGGTACGGCGATTGTCCTCACGGTACGCAATTTCATTCGCATAGTTAAGTAGGTATTCATTGCTAATTCGGTGAACTTGCCCGTAATACATACGCTTAAAACGACTAAATAGACTTTCTGCCTGATTGTTTGTTACACCTAAATCACTACGATATTCTTCTTTATGGTTGACAGTTCTCAAGTTATAGTAAGGCAACAAGACATCATAAGCAGTGCTTTCATCGGTATTGATTTGCGTATTCGGTTTAATGAACTTATCGGCAAAACTTTTCACTACCGATTGCGATTCCGTATGTGCCACAAAAACGTGAGAACGTTTTGCTCCACAATGCAGCGCATTACTGGCTTTTTCTTCTGGTGAATAATGCTCACGTGCAACCATTACACAACGTTTGTCAGGATTCTGATTTTCCTTTAAGCGATAGTCAATGCGGTCAGATTTCTTATTTGCTTTACGTGGTGAAGGATGAACATAAGTCCCGTCCATATCCACTACACCTGAAAGGGGGTTCATATCACGACTTTCTAATAATGCTTTACGGAATTTATGCGATAAAACAAATGCCGTGCGAGGATTAAGTTTTGCATTACGTGCTAATTGAAGGGAAGATAAGCCTTTGACGGCATTTACCCATTCCATTAAAGCATAGAGATAAACCTTAATCGGTTTCTTGCGATTAGCAAAAATGGTGCCAGAAGTAACACTAAAAGTGTGATTACAATGTTTGCAACGCCATTGTTTACGTGTAGAAATATAATAAGGCTTGTGTTGTACTCCACATTTAGGGCAAGTGATGAACTCTTTGCCACCCCATCTTAATTCACAAAGCAAATCATACGCTTCTTCTTCCGAGAGTTGTGCAATCTCGTAGGATGAAAGCGTGCGAGCTTTGCTAGAAAGTAAGAAATGCTGAGTCATCGTCTTGTTTAAAATTTATGTTAATAGAGATTTTAAATATGCTCAAACGTGATAAAATGCGTTTAAACCAAAAACAAATATACGCTCATTTGCGTAATTTGTCAATTGTAAATTGAAAATGGAACGCTCAAATGTGCATATCAGAAAGATTAAGACAAGTTTGTGAAGCTAAAAATTGGAAAATTACAGACTTCGCAGAACAAACAGGAATAGCCTATCGCACGATGCAAGGTTACATCGGTGGCGAACGTGAACCCAATGCGGAAGGCATGACTGGGATCGCTAAAGCTGGGGTCAATTTAAATTGGCTCGTTAGCGGTGAAGGTGAGATGTTTCAATCTGTAATACAAAAAAACGAAATATCGGAACAGGAAGAAAAATTGATCGCGGACTACCGTTCTATGCCCGAAAACCTAAAAGATGCTTTCTCAATTTCTTTCAAAGAAATTTCTAATAAACAATAAATATTTAACTTGACATTAACTCAATAAGGAACAAAAAATGTCCCTACAAGCCTACAAGCCTACAAGCCTACAAGCCTACAAGGCTACAAGCCTACAAGCCTACAAATAAATTATCATCTATCAAAGAAAAATCTTGCAAATGTATTTCTGGCGTTTGGGGAGATTTCTAATGGATAGAACATCAATAATTAATCGAATTGGAATTAAGTACCATACTTCAAATATTGAAGGTGGTGAATATAGCTACGTATCAGAAGCTGGGAGTAAACAAGCTCTAATTGATGCTTTAGGCTGGAAACCAAAACACTTTAAACTTGATATTCGCTTTGAGTGTGATGATGTAGTTGTTCTTGTCGAAACAAAGCAGAAATTTGTTAAATCAGATGAAGAGCAGTTAAAAGAATATCTTGCGGAAGAAATAGCTTTACATAAAAGTAAGAAAACTATTTGTATTTTGGCTAACACTCAGAATGATAAGATTAAAGTGTGGAAGTATTCTATTGAAGATGATAGTTTTCTTGAAAATGAAAAAACTATTGATTCAATGGAACATTATGTTTCGTTATTTTCAGAAAATAAGCAAAATGACAGAGAGTTAGTTCTTAGGAATACTTATGAATTAAATGAGTTATTGCACAAAAAAGATATTGATGAAAAACTTAGAAGTCAATTTGTAGGAACAGCTTTACTTTACATTAAAGATATTGTAAAGAGAAAAAACATTACTTTATCTGATAAAGAATCAGTTAGTTTATTAAAAGCATACTGGGAGGATTTATCAGAAAAATTAATTTGTGCAGGAGTGGAAGAGACTCTTGAAGGATTATTGAATGGTTCAGAAAATAAAACAAAGAAAATAGAGTTAATTCAAAATAACATTCTTAAAAATCAGAAAGTAAAAAGATTAAAAATATCTGACTGGGTTGAGATTTTACTAAAAATAACTAGTGGTATTTATGCTTATATTGATACGCAAAGTGCTGAAGGTCAAGATATTTTAAATCTATTCTTTATTGCTTTTAATAAATATACAGGTAAAGCTGATAAAAATCAGGCATTTACTCCAGATCATATTACAGAATTTATGTGCCGAATTACTGATATGGATAGAACAAAAAGAGTTTTTGATGGCACGTGTGGCTCTGGCTCATTCCTTGTTCAGGCATTAGTTAAACAACTTGCCGATTGTAATACTATGAACACAACATCGGAACAAAAAATGTCTTGGTCCGAAACTGTAAAACGAGAGCATATATGGGGAATAGAAATCGAAGAAAATGCCTATGGTCTGGCTACCACTAATATGTTAATACATGGTGATGGTAATAGTAATATTAAAGAAGGTGATTTATTCAATAACAAAAAATTTATAAAATCTGCTAATCCAGATATTATTTTAATGAATCCTCCGTATAACGCCAAACCTATGAACATTCCATTTTCATCTGTTTATCTTATCAATTCAGAATTAGATGAGGATACGATAGAAGGTACATGGCAAAAAAAAGCTCTCAAAGGAAAGGAGGATCCAACAAAAGGCTTTGTATTTGTTCAATTTGTATCTAATTGTATAAAGGAAATAAATATTGAATTATTAGAAAAAGGAAAATCAAAGAAGAATGTAAAACTTGCTGTATTATTACCTGTTGCGGCAGCTATTGGTACAAGTTCAATTCTTACTGAAGCTAAACATAAAATTCTTGAAGATAATACTCTTGAAGCTGTTTTTACTCTCCCAAATGAAATTTTCTATCCTGGAGCATCAGCTTCTGCCTGTTGTATGATATTTACTCTTGGAAAACCACATGTAAACTCTGATGGAACAAAATCTAAAACGTTCTTTGGATTTTATAAAAATGATGGTTTCAAGAAGAAAAAAAACTTGGGGCGTATTGAACAATTTGATGAAAATAATAATAGCTTATGGAAACAAATTGAAGAAAAGTGGATTTCAATGTATCGAAATAAAACTATTGTTGATGGTTTATCAGCAATGGCAGAAGTTGATGGAAATGATGAGTGGTTATGTGAAGCATATATGAAAACAGATTATACAACTCTCACAAAAGACGATTTTCAATTGACATTAAATAATTATCTTTCATACAAAGTTAAAACAGGACAAGTTTATGAATCTTAATGTAGAAAACTGGAAACCGTTTAAAATTGGTAATTTATTTTCATTATTTCAAAATGGAAAAGCTAATCAAGGGTTACTTCAAGATGGCTTAGATTGTTTTTATGTAGGAGCAAAGAAAGATGATAATGGAGTAATGTTTACATGTAAACGAGATGAAGAACTTGTACAGAAGGGTAATTGTATAATATTTATTTGCAATGGTGAAGGTTCCGTTGGATTTTCTAACTACATGGATGTGGATTTTATAGGTACAACAGATATTGTTGCAGCTTACAATAGTATTTTAAATGAAAATATAGGTACTTTTTTGGCAACAGTTTTTAGTAAAGAGCGACCCAAATATTCATTTGGAAGAAAATGGAAGAAGTATTTAAAAGAAACGGAAGTTTTATTACCTACAAAGTATAATTCTGATGGTACATTGTTAATGGATAGAAATCTTGAATATTCTAAATATGGTTATATACCAGATTGGGATTTTATGGATAATTATATAAAATCTTTATCATATAAACCTTTAACAACCAAAAACAATAGTAGAGAAATTAAGGATCTTAATATACAACTTTGGAAAGAGTTTAGAGTAGGAAAGTTATTTAAATGTGAAACAACAAAAATGTTAATTAAAGATGAGCTAGAGGATGGCAGTATTCCATTTATCTCTCGTTCAGCAGAAAATAATGGATGTATAGGATATGTCGATGCGGATCCGGAATATATAAATAAGCAATGTTGCTTAACTATTGGTGCAGAAGGAGTTTATAGTTTTTATCAGGATGTGGATTTTGTGGCAGGTAACAAAGTATATACATTAAAAAATGAAAACCTTAATGTCTTTAATGCAATCTTCATTAGTACAATTCTAAATAGAGATGCTTACAAATTCTCTTATGGAAGAGCTAGAATTTTAAGCAAACTAAAACAGGAAATAATAAAGCTTCCAATTATAATGAATAAAGATAATCTTCCATTTATAGATATCAAAAGAAGGTATTCTGATGATGGATTTCTACCTGACTGGAAGTTTATGGAAAATTATGTGAAATCTTTACCTTATGGAGATAGATTATAAAAAATAGCGAGCTTAAGCTCGCTATTTTTATACTTGAAAACTGAGCAGATAAGAGTATTGGTAAAAAGTATTTTTACACTACTCAAAAATATTTTATATGCTGAAAACTGCTATATTACATTTTATCCACAATATATTTGCAATGTTTTAATTGCAAATAAAAACATTATAAAACCATAAGCAAAACAAGCAGTTAAAGATAAAAATAAAACTCTATATAAATGTCTCTGTTTTCTAAGTAATTTATTTATTCTAACTTTATCTTCTTCCCATTGCCCTTTTAATTTTCCTGGAATTTTGCCTTTACCCTCAAATCGTTCAACATCTTGTCTAATGTGATCGAGAACTAATTTTTGATTAGATAACCCATAACCACATATTATACAATAGAGCATAAGAGCAAGATAAATCAACCAGTTATCTGCTGATTTTAGAGCTGAAGGCACAGCAGTTAGAAATGGTAGTCCTAAAAACTGAGGAAGTATTTTGCTAATCGTATCGTTGATTTTTGTTACAAATTTTTCAGTGTTCTCTTCTAGCTTTTTAACAAATTTCTCATAGCTAAAGTTTTCAAGATACAAAGCATATTGAGCTTGTACCGATTCGCTTATGTGAGCAATCTGCTGAATTACATCTGAAAAGTTGGCGTCAGAAGGTAAAGAATCTGATAATACAAAAGCTAGAATAGATTTTTTCTCATCAATATGGCTACTGGTTTCTTCATCATTAAGCCATTCCTGAAAATCAGTAACTAGCTTACGTTGTTCATTATCTAAACCTCGAATAAGTTGAATAAACTCATTTAGTTTTGCAGTAACATCAATAGATAATTCAAAGGTCTTTTTGCTAAAAAATATAAGTTTTTTATTTACTGCATCGGTATAAGAGTCCATCGAGATTAATTGTCGTAAGAAATTTCTGATGACTTGATAAGATTCTAAAACAGGTACATTCTCATCGAATGAGGCTAGGTTTTCGGATTTAATGAAGTAAGGAGCATTAGATAACGAATCGTTATTGAATTGAGTTATATCACCTTTTATGAAATCATCTAGTTTATTGAAGAAACGCCCAAATTGTGGCTTAGGCGTTCCGAAAATAAGATTCACTTTTACCCCTAGTTCAGGCTTACTTTCAGATTCCAACATTGTATCTTCATAATTGTCATCGGATAATAGCCGATTGAGCATTTCTAGCTGATCTTCCGTTTGAATACAAAAAAGACGTTTTTCCGAACCGATTAACGGATCAGATTCACGATAAATTTGTACAAGCTCGGAAAAGGTAACGCTCATTATTCAAATGCTTCTAATAACTCTAAAGTTGGATTATTGACGATAATTCTACCATTATCTGTAGAAATCTGCCCCTCTGAAATTGCTGTTCTATCAAAAGATAAACGCCAGTTCTTAGTTTTTCCCACGAAAGTAATTAATCGTTTAAGTGCAGTCTTATCTGGTGTAAAACCATCTTGCACCCCCGTATCCACATTACTTAGTTTTTCTTGTAATAACTGAGGATTGCTCGGATAAACTCGATTAGTAAATTCCTCTGTATTAAATGAACCACCAATATTACTAATATCTGCCAGATAAGACTTTACGTCATTAAAGAATGTTGTTTTTTGCTCTAACTCATAGCCTTGTTCGCGAGTAAATTCCTCAAGCAAGCTTACCAATTTTTTGGTTTCTTCTCTTGCGACAAGAGCATCATTACAAGATAAAAATTCTTTAAAGTAAACAGATACATCACCTTGTCCTTTAAGGAAACTAATATAACGAGTTTCATTTGCTTGCCAAGCAGTTAAATCAATACGTCCAGCGTATTTGAGATGTTCAATATCCAGCATTTCATTTTCTAACATTTCCCAGTTTTGAGCAGAGAAACCAACACGGTCAGCTAAAATGGCAATTAATAGGTAATTACTGTCTTGATTTTCATAATGCGCGATAAATACTTTTCCACCTGTTGCAAAAGGTTGGCTTTGAATCTTTACTAGAAGAGTATTCATCATTCTTACTGTTAAGTGTTGAAAGTCATCATTTCCAAAATAATCATTTAAGAATCTAGGCATTGGGAAATTGTCTTCATCACTATCAAATGAACCAAACCCTTTACCTGCTCGTACTCTATATGCTTTTGTTAATGTTTCTAAGAAATTGTGATGAGCTTCATTTGGGGTAAGCGGACTAGGGTTAAGCTCTAACTTAGCTTCACCGTTTTGCTCTTTATGTAAAATGTGGTAAGTAATATGTCTTATTGTCATAATCGTATCTTATCTTGCCATGAAAAAATTGAGGTTTCATTGCATTATAAGCTAATTTAAAAATATATTAACTAAATAGTTCATTAAAAATACTAAAAGGTAGGTAGTAAAATAAGAAGTTCCCTCAAAGGAATTGTTTTACTTGACGAATCCGTAATTTAGGATTACATTCAAATCTCATTCTTTAGGGAAAAACTCCCTCCGAGAATAACTACAATTTGCCAACGAAACAATTATTTTGCCTTTAGCTTCCCTTAAAATGGGGAAGATAGATAAACCGCAAAAATTGAGCATCTTGCACATTATGGGCGAATGCTGCAATGAGTTTATCTAGGCGCTTAGTTCACAAATTTTCTTGTGACAGTACGGTATTCGAGGCATAAACGCTTTGAGCCGATCTGAATTTTTCAGATGGGCGTTTTTTTGCATCTGGCGTTTAGCAAATCTCGAATGCCTTGTACTACACAAGGAAATTCGCAATGGCTCAACATTATTTACTTTCAAGCAAATCAAAAAACATCAATTTAAAAGATATTTTACGCCTTACTGAAGAAGATGCTTTTCACCTCTTAAAAACTCACCGTTGGGGAAACCCTGATAATGTTCGTGATGTATGCTGCCCGCATTGCGGTATTCGCCACGAAGCCTATTTCCTTGCTTCTCGTAAACGTTGGTGTTGCAAACATTGCAAACGCCATTTTTATATTACGACAAATACAGCCTTTGCCTTTCATAAAGTTGATTTAGTCGATATTCTTGCTGTCATCTTAATGATGATAAATAGCTCAAAAGGCATTAGTGCGATTGATGTTAGTCGTCATCTTAATTTGAACTACAAAACGGCATTTGTACTTTGTGGAAAAGTTCGCGAAGCTTTATTTAAAACGCGCGATTTAAGTTCATTGTCAGGCGAAATTCACGAAGATGGAATGTGGATCAACTTTACCCTGCGCCCAACTAATTTTCGTAAAAATAATCATAAACAACGTCAGAAAGCTGATGAGAAAGGTCGCAAATATCCTAAATTTAGAACGACTAAACGTTGTCTATTTGCTATTACACAACGTGCTGCAAATGATAGCAATATATCTGGAGCAAATCGTACCATTGTTGCAATGGATTACACCGAAAATGCGGATACTATTTTTGCACTGAATCAACGCTTTGTGAAAGCAGGCAGTGATATTATGTGTGATGAAAATCCTGCTTATAAAAGTCTTGATTTTCATTACACCCGTTGGTCGGTGAATCATCAAGAGGCTTATAGTTCGAAAGGTGTAAACAACAATCTAGCAGAATCCTTTAATGCCAGAATGCGCGACTTAATGCGTGGCACACACCATAAAACCGATAATAAATATGCCTTACACTATGCAAATCAAGCTGCATTCTTTTCAGATAACCGCCGTAAATCAAATGGGGAACTGTTTGAAGATGTCCTCAAACGTTGCTTATGGGTATTGCCGCTCAAAGAGTGGGTCGGTTACTGGCAAGGAAATCATCGTGAAGGTGAGCTTCTCGGTATGAAAGCTTTTGCACCTAACGAAATTTCATCACAATACTTTAAGCGACTTGAAGAACAAGCTGCATACGATGAAATTCTGATGGCAGCATAGAATCGTATAGGCGTTAATAGACTTAGATAGAATTATATAGAAAGAAATAGCTTACCTGAATGAAGGTTGAGCGGAATAGCTATGCCTTGAGTTTAAAAAAAATGGAAATTTAATGTGAAAATTGCTAGGTTGAAGTTAGAATTTTAGTTAAAAGAAATGCCTTTCACAATTTTCATTCGGAAAGGCATTCAAATTTATGCTGTAAATTAGTCAATTTTCGGACTTTGTGCAACTGCTACATAATACCGCGTTTTTTGACCGCACTTTTTAACAAAGGAAACCTTATGCAAATCCTTGAACCTCAGCAATTTGCCACTTGGAATGAGCCGATTGATATGCTTTACGCCTGTCATAGCAAGGTGAAACGCTTTTGTAAGCAGCTCACCATTCTTCCAGGCTATTTAGAAAAGAATGGCGTGAATCAAGCCGTATTAAATGATGTGAAAACCATTTTGCAGTATTTTAATCACGCGGCGCCACTTCATCATGATGATGAAGAAAAAGATTTTTTCCCTGCTTTAATTGAAAAAGCGCCTCAAGCGAAAGAATCGGTAGATGAATTAGAACGCCAACATGTTACTTTGCATGAAAATTGGGCAAAGCTTTCGGAGCAGCTGGAAGAATTGATTGCAGAGAAACGCACTGATGTAGATGAAAGGCTGATTACGCTATTTGTAGCAAGTTATGATAGACATCTTGCCCTTGAAGAGCCGCTATTTGAGCTTGGTAAGCAATATTTATCCGCAGAACAACTCACAGCTATGGGCAAAATTATGTTTGCTCGTCGCCAAGCTTAAACCATGAAATATCAATTAAATTTGACCGCACTTTCCTGCCCGATTCCGCTTTTAACGGCGAAGAAAGCTTTGGCAAATTTAGCGCCAAATGATGAATTAGTTTTGCAATTAAATCGTCAAAGTGCGGTAGAAAATTTTGTTGTTTTTTGTGAAGAAAATCAATGTGAATTAGTGGATAAACATTGGCTTTCCGAGCAAATCTTCGAAGTTTGCTTGAAAAAAATCAATTAATCCTAAAATTCTCGTTGTTATTGCCTTCATCGGCTTTTACTGAATGCCGTTTTATGGTATTTTACGCACACTTTTAACTTTTCATTTATAAGGAAAACACAATGGAAGCACAAAGCCCAATGTCCACGTTATTTATTTTCGTGATCTTCGGTTTAATTTTTTATTTTATGATTTACCGTCCACAAGCGAAACGTAACAAAGAACACAAAAAATTAATGTCTGAATTAGCGAAAGGCACTGAAGTATTAACCGCTGGTGGTTTGATTGGTAAAATCACCAAAGTAACCGAAGGTGCTGAAATTGTTATCGCTTTAAACGATACTACTGAAATCACGATTAACCGTAACTACATCGTTTCAGTATTACCGAAAGGTTCTGTAAAATCTCTCTAATTTAAATTCCTAAAGGGAAAACTATGTTAAATCGTTACCCATTATGGAAGAATCTAATGGTGATCCTTGTGGTCGCCATTGGTGCTTTATACTCTCTTCCAAATATCTATGGTGAAGATCCTGCGGTGCAAATTTCCGGTACACGCGGACAACAAGCAGACACCACCGCATTAACTGAAGTACAAAATGTACTGAAAGAAAATAACCTTCCAACCAAATCTATCGTTCTTGAAAATGGCTCCATTCTTGCCCGTTTCACCAACACAGATGACCAACTTCTTGCCAAAGATAAAATTGCAGAAAAACTTGGCACTAACTACACCACCGCATTAAACCTTGCACCGGCAACACCGGCTTGGTTAAGTAGTATTGGTGCAAATCCAATGAAATGGGGTTTGGACTTACGTGGTGGGGTACGTTTCTTGATGGAAGTGGACATGAATTCTGCATTGGCTAAACGTCAAGAACAGTTACAAGACACATTACGCAACGAATTACGTAAAGAAAAAATTCAGTTTACGGCGATTAAAAATGGCGACAAATTTGGTACAACGGTCACATTAGAAAACGCAGACCAAATGTCAAAAGCAGCGCGTATTATTCGTCAGTTACACCCAACATTAGACGTGTCTGACATTGGTGACAACACCTTAAACCTTGCCCTTTCAGAAGCGGCATTAACAGAATCACGTAACTTAGCCATCGAGCAAAACTTAACGATTTTACGTAAACGTGTCGCTGAATTAGGCGTAGCTGAAGCGGTTATCCAACGTCAAGGTGCAGAACGTATCGTTATCGAATTACCGGGTGTTCAAGATACTGCGCGCGCAAAAGAAATCTTAGGGGCAACCGCAACACTTGAATTCCGTATTGTGAATTCATTAGTGAACCCTGAATCGGCTGCTCGTGGTATGTTACCTTCTGACACAGAAATCAAATATGACCGTCAAGGTAGACCTGTTGCACTTTACAAACGTGCGGTATTGGGTGGTGAACATATCATCAACTCAAGCTCGGGTTTAGACCAAAACACCAGTACGCCACAAGTAAGTGTGACCTTGGATAGTGAAGGCGGCGAAATCATGTCGCAAACGACCAAGAAATATTACAAAAAACCGATGGCAACCTTGTATGTAGAATACAAAGATAATGGTAAAAAAGACGAAAATGGCAAAACCATTTTAGAGAAAAATGAAGAAGTGATTAACGTCGCAACAATTCAAGGTCGCTTTAGTTCTAACTTCCAAATTACGGGTGTAAGCAGTTCTGCAGAAGCACAAAACCTTTCTATGTTATTAAAATCAGGTGCATTAATCGCGCCTGTTCAAATTGTTGAAGAACGTACAATCGGTCCTTCTCTTGGTGCACAAAACGTAGAACAAGGTATTGATGCAAGCTTCTGGGGCTTAATTGCCGTCATAGTCTTCATGCTGATTTACTATAAAGTCTTCGGTATTATCGCAAGCTTTGCCTTGGTGATTAATATCGTTTTATTAGTCGGTTTGATGTCTATCCTACCTGGTGCAACACTCACCATGCCAGGGATTGCGGGTATCGTATTAACCCTGGGGATGTCGGTGGATGCCAACGTACTTATTTTTGAGCGTATCAAAGAAGAAATTCGTAATGGTCGTCCAATCCAGCAAGCCATTAACGAAGGTTATAACGGTGCATTCACCTCTATCTTCGATGCGAACTTAACCACAATTTTAACGGCAATCATTCTTTATGCTGTGGGTACCGGTCCAATTCAAGGCTTTGCGGTAACCCTTGCATTAGGTGTAGCAATTTCAATGTTTACAGCGATTACTGGAACACGTGCTATCGTGAACTTCCTATACGGCGGTAAACGTCTTGAAAAATTATCAATTTAGGTAGGATAAGATGAGATTATTTGCAAAAGATAAAAACGGACATTTTATCCGTGAAGTGAATGGGATTAAATTGCCATTCCCTCTCACTGAATTTATGAAAGTGAGATTTGTAGGGTATGCATTTTCCGCAATTTTAATGGCGATTTCCCTCTTCTTCATTGTGACAAAAGGCTTCAACTGGGGCTTGGATTTTACCGGTGGTGTGGTATTTGATACTCACTTCTCACAACCGGCTGATTTAGAAAAAATCCGTGGCACATTAAATCAAAATGGGATTGCAAGCCCGATTGTACAAACAACGGGTTCTGTACAAGACGTGATGATTCGCTTACCGGCTGACAATAACGATTCTGCTATTGGTGATCACGTTAAAAGCATGCTCCAAACAATTGACCCTAATATTCATATTAACAGTATCGAATTCGTCGGTCCAAACGTTGGTGAAGAACTGGCTCAAGGTGCGGTTTATGCGACCCTTGCAACCCTAGCAATGATGTTAATTTACGTGGGCTCACGTTTTGAATGGCGTTTAGGTTTTGGTGGTATTGCCTCACTTGCGCATGACGTGGTGATTACACTCGGTGTATTCTCTGCATTACAAGTCGAAATGGATTTAACCTTCGTGGCGGCGATTCTTTCCGTTGTAGGTTATTCTATCAACGATAGTATCGTGGTATTCGACCGTGTTCGTGAAAACTTCCGTAAAATTCGCCGTGTAGAAACCATCGATATTATTGATATTTCCTTAACGCAAACCTTATCGAGAACCATCATGACATCTCTCACAACGCTTCTTGTTGTGATTGCCTTGTTCTTCTTTGGTGGTCCATCAATTCATAACTTCTCATTAGCGTTATTAATTGGTATCGGTTTTGGTACTTATTCATCAATCTTTATCGCGATTGCGATTGCTTATGATATCGGCCTACGCCGTGAACATATGATTCCACCAAAAGTGGATAAAGAAGTAGATGATTTACCTTAATCTATTAAACATCAGATAAAAAGAAAGCCACCATAACGGTGGCTTTTTTATTGCTAAAATTATGACATTTTATGACCGCACTTTAGTCGTTTACATCACCTAATAAAGCCGCATATTTCTTCGTTGATTCAGAGCTTTCTAAGGTAATTTTAAACGCCATTGTTAGCGGCACTGAAAGTAACATACCGACTGTACCGAGCAACCATCCCCAGAAAAGCAACGAAAAGAATACGACCAAGGTAGAAAGTCCTAAGGTTTTCCCCATCATTTTCGGTTCAATAATATTACCAATCACAATATTGGATGCAATAATACCAGCTGTCACGCCCATACCTACACCAAATCCATTCAGTAATAACGCTTGAACAATAATAGGCACTGCGGCAATAATCGAACCAATATTCGGAATGTAATTTAATAGGAAACTTAACGTCGCCCATAAAATGGCATATTGGACATCCATGACATCCAACAAAATCCACGTCGAGACGCCGGTAAGCAGACTAATCACCGTTTTCACACCAAGATAACTAATCACACCGTCTAAAATACGATCGATGTGATGTTCTTCCGCGACAACATCATGTTCATTATCACTTAAAACTAAAGCAAGTTTATGCTTCATGGTTGGTGCTTCAAGCAGCATAAAAATCACCGCTAAGATCAACACAAAAACATTCGTCACCACACCAGAAAAGTTTAATAACAAACGGCTCACAAAGTTCATGATCACACTTGGATCAAAATGCTCCATAATGGCTTCGCGAGAAATTACAATCGGCAATTTCAGTTTTTGAGCTAATGCCATGGCATCATTTATACGCTCTGAAAGCAACACTTTATATTGAGGAATTGAGCGAGTGAATTCCTGCACACTGCTGTTAATTAATCCTGCCAGGAAAAAGAATATGATTAAAATTAAGATAAACAACAAGGCAATCGCAATACCATGTGGCACTTTGCGTTGTGTCATCGCTTTAATTACCGGCGAACAAATAATGGCGATAAATAATGCCAATAAAAAAGGCACGACAATCTCCGCCGCCAATTTAATTCCCGCAAATACAATCACTAAAGCTGCCATTGCGACTAAAGTGCGGTTAAAATTTAAGTTTTTTTCCACTAAATGGCTTCCTCATTTTCTTCGCCTGTACGAACACGGATCACGCGTTCTACATCATAAACAAAGATCTTCCCATCACCGATTTTCCCTGTTTGGCAAGTTTCAACAATGGTTTCAAGACATTGTTCAAGTAAATCATCCGGCACGACAATTTCCATTTTCACTTTAGGTAGAAAATCCACCATATATTCCGCACCGCGATAAAGCTCTGTATGCCCTTTTTGGCGGCCAAAACCACGGACTTCAGTCACGGTCATTCCGCTAATACCGATATCAGATAAATTTTCACGCACATCATCTAATTTAAATGGCTTAATAATGGCTTCGATTTTTTTCATCTTATTTCTCCAAATTTTCACGGCGCGCGGCTTTCGGGCGGAAGCTTGTAATCACTTCAGGTTTGGTATCAATATAAATACCATCAATTAATTGCAAACAGTAAGGCACTGCACTAAAAATCCCTTTCACTAAGACTTTGCCTTGTTCATCTTTCACGCCTTCTAAGGTTTCTTTGATGGCTTTTGGTTGACCCGGTAAATTCAAGATGAGACTGTTTTTACGAATCACACCAACTTGACGAGATAGAATCGCTGTCGGCACAAAATGCAAACTTACTTGACGCATTTGCTCGCCAAATCCTGGCATTTCACGATCGGCTACCGCTAACGTTGCATCTGGTGTCACATCACGTTTTGCCGGCCCTGTACCACCAGTGGTTAGCACTAAATGACAATGGTGCTCATCCACCAATTCTTTCAACGTTTGTTCAATTAATGGCTGATCGTCTGGAATTAATCGTGTTTCCACTTCAAAAGGATCTACCAACGCTTGCTCTAGCCATTGTTGTAATTCGGGAATCCCTTGATCTTGATACACACCACTTGATGCACGATCTGACACTGAAACCAAACCAATTTTTAAAAGTGCGGTCATTTTTTTCCTCATTTTTATACGCAATACACAGCGTCATTCTACCCTATTTTATCTTTTACCAAAGCATAAAAAAGCCATTTAGCTTTCACTAAATGGCTTTTCATTTTACAAATTATTGTCTGGCTTGAACTTTGCCATCCACATAATCCACTGTGACTACTTTACCTGGTAATAATTGACCAGATAGAACTTGTTGTGCCAAGCTGTTTTCGATCTCTTGTTGGATTGCACGTTTTAATGGACGAGCCCCATAAATTGGGTCGTAACCCACTTCACCAATGAAATCTAATAACGCTTCGGTAAATACCAATTCGTAACCACGGGTTTCCATACGTTTTGCTAAACGTTCTAATTGGATGCTTGCAATCGCACGGATATTGTCTTTACCAAGTGGGTGGAATACCACAGTTTCGTCAATACGGTTGATGAATTCCGGACGGAAATGTTGGCTCACCACTGACATCACTAAGGCTTTCATTTCGCCATAGCTTTCATCTTTGCTACCTTGGATTAAATCAGAACCCAAGTTAGAGGTCATAATCACCACGGTGTTACGGAAGTCCACAGTACGACCTTGACCATCAGTTAAACGGCCATCATCCAACACTTGTAATAAGATGTTGAATACATCCGCATGTGCTTTTTCCACTTCATCGAGCAAAATTACTGAATATGGACGACGACGAACTGCTTCAGTTAAGTAACCACCTTCTTCATAGCCGACATAACCTGGAGGCGCACCAACCAAACGAGATACGCTGTGTTTTTCCATAAACTCTGACATATCAATACGTACCATCGCATCTTCGCTGTCAAAGAGGAATTTCGCCAATGTTTTGCAAAGCTCAGTTTTACCCACACCAGTTGGACCTAAGAATAAGAAAGAACCAATTGGGCGGTTAGGATCAGAAAGCCCTGCACGGCTACGACGAATCGCGTTTGCAACGGCATCGACTGCTTCTTCTTGACCGATCACACGTTTGTGCAATTCTTCTTCCATGCGTAAGAGTTTTTCTTTCTCACCTTCCATCATTTTAGAAACTGGAATGCCGGTTGCTTTAGAAAGTACTTCGGCAATTTCTTCATCTGTCACACGATAGCGTAATAGGCTCATTTCTTTGCCTTCACCGGTTTCAGCGGCTGCAAGTTGTTTTTCCAATTCAGGAATACGACCATATTGAAGCTCAGACATTTTGCTTAAATCGCCAGCACGACGCGCTTGTTCCATTTCAGTTTTCGCCGCATCTAACTCTTGTTTGATGTGTTGAGAACCTGAAAGTGCTGCTTTTTCTGACTTCCATACTTCTTCAAGTTCCGCATATTCACGTTCTTTGTCAGAAAGTTCTTTTTCTAACATTTCTAAACGTTTACGGCTTGCTTCGTCTTCTTCTTTTTGTAACGCCTGTTGTTCCAATTTTAATTGGATAATACGGCGTTCAAGACGATCGAGCGGCTCTGGTTTAGAGTCAATTTCCATACGGATGCTCGAAGCTGCTTCATCGATTAAGTCGATGGCTTTATCCGGCAATTGACGATCAGAAATATAACGGTGTGAAAGCGTTGCAGCTGCCACGATTGCTGGGTCAGTAATATCCACATGGTGATGGATCTCATAACGCTCTTTCAAACCACGTAAGATAGCAATGGTATCTTCCACGCTTGGCTCGTCCACAAAGACTTTTTGGAAACGACGCTCAAGTGCCGCATCTTTCTCGATATATTGACGATATTCGTCTAGAGTGGTCGCACCCACACAGTGTAATTCACCGCGAGCTAAACTTGGTTTTAATAAGTTACCTGCATCCATCGCACCGTCAGTTTTACCTGCACCAACCATGGTATGGATTTCATCAATAAAGAGGATCACGCGACCTTCTTCTTTTGATAACTCATTTAAAACGGCTTTTAAACGCTCTTCAAATTCACCGCGGTATTTCGCACCGGCAATTAAGGCGCCCATATCTAAAGAAAGCACACGTTTATTTTTTAAACCTTCAGGCACTTCACCATTAACAATACGTTGTGCCAAACCTTCCACAATAGCGGTTTTACCTACACCAGGCTCACCAATTAATACTGGGTTGTTTTTGGTACGACGTTGTAATACTTGAATGGCGCGACGAATTTCTTCATCACGACCAATCACCGGGTCGAGTTTGCCGCTTTCAGCACGAGCTGTTAAATCAATTGTATATTTTTCAAGAGCTTGTCTGCTTTCTTCTGCATTTTGATCGTTCACGCTTTGTCCTCCACGAATATGTTGGATCGCTTGTAAAATTTGTTCTTTTTTCGCACCACATTTTTTCAAAATGTCATTTAATGCGCCTCGCTCTTCAAGCGCAGCTAATAAGAACAATTCACTGGAAATAAATTTATCTTGTTTTTGTTGAGCTAATTTGTCACATAAATTCAATAAGTTAAGTAATTGACGGGAAATTTGCACATCACCGCCATTACCCGACACTTGTGGCAATTTATTCAATTCGGCATTTAATTCATTACGCAATAATGCCACGTTCACGCCACTGGTCGTTAAAATTGGTGCAATTGAACCGTCTTGTTGATTTAAAAGTGCGGTCAATAAATGCACTGGTTCGATAAACTGATTATCTTTACCTAGCGCCAATGATTGTGCTTCACTGAGTGCTTGTTGGAATTTTGTGGTAAATTTTTCAATATTCATATGCTTATCTTCTCCTGATTAAATTCTTGGGGTCATCCCCTTTACGAGTTATTAAATAAGACCCTTTTTTGGTATTTCAAGAGAAAAAATCAACAATTTTTAATTTTTTCTATCAAACTTTGCTTCTTGATAGGTTTAAACGACTAAGATTTGATGAAGTGGCACGTCCCAAGCTTCAGTTGGAAGCTGTTCGACTTGCTGACATTGATGGGCTAATCCCACAGGGATAAAAGAAGAATTTCGCCAATTTTGTAAGGTACGATCATAAAAACCCCCTCCCATGCCAAGGCGATTACCTTGTTTATCAAAAGCGACAAGTGGTGCAAAAAGAATATCTAATTCCTCTAAAGGCAATACGCTCTGAACATTGAGTTTTGGCTCCCAAATGCCAAATTTATTTTTCAGCATCGGTGTATCTGGCAAATAACGTAAAAACAAAAGATGGTTAGGATTGAAAGGGTGTAATACGGGCAAATAAACGTACTTATCTTGTGCCCAAAGAGTTTTAATAAGTTTATCTGTGGAGATTTCTCCATCAAAGGAAACATACAAGGCAATATGCTGCGCATTTCGTTCTTCAATTAATGCAAGAGCTTGTTGAGTAATGGAATCTTCCGCCTGTTGCTGCTGAAGTGCGGTCAAATTTGCTCGTGTTTTACGAATTTGTTGACGGAGTTGATTGCGAAGCGTTTGCTGTGTTGATTTCATTCGATTGGAAAGAATGGATTTAAGAGAAAGGTCCCAGAGTGCCGCTACGAGTAGTAGTCCTTGAACCCGACGGTCCAAGGAAACCGGTAAGGCCATTTTTAGGTTTCTTTAGTCCAATGACAAAGTCAAAGGTCAAGCCTACACACCAATGGCGGGAAACCGATTTATAAAGTTCTAAGTATCGGCTCAGGGACATAACCCATCCACGAACACCCCAGGAAATCTTTTAAATTTATACTAGCTCAATTTGATTGGTTTGACTAGCCTTTATTTGAATAATTTTGCTTATTCAAGCACGTCCCACAAGGGACGGGATTATTTTTTAACCGGTTGAATTAAATCAGACTCTTCCGGTTTTTTCACGTCCGCAAATTGTTTATCTTTATTCGCATCGATGACTTGTTGAGTTTGACTCGCTAATTGTTGTAAACCCATTTTTTCATAGGCTTCTTTCATTAAGAATAAACCTTCGTAAGTCGCTTTGGCATCTGGATATTGTTGTAACATACCCACTACACGGTTTGCTACAGCTACCCATGCATCACGTTTTGCATAGAATTTTGCAATTTCTAATTCATGACGAGCTAATGAATCTTTGATGTATGCCATACGTGCTACTGCATCTTGTGAATATGGGCTATTTGGGAACGCACGCACTAAGCTTTGGAAGTTTGAAAACGCCGTTTTCATTGAAGTAGTTTCACGCGTTGCACGATCGATACCAAAGAAGTCTTGAATCATGTTATCAGCCGTTGCCAAGTTAGTTAAACCCGCCATATACACTGCATAGTCACGGTTTGGACTTTGTGGGAATTGGTGTAAGTAGTTATCTACAGTTACCAACGTTGCGGTGTAATCTTGCGTTTTATAGTTTGCATAAATTAAATCAAGCATTGCTTGCTCTTGGTAAGTACTACCAGGGAAACGCTCTGTTGCTGCTTTTAAATAACGAATCGAGTCAGAATAGCTTCCTTCTTGCAATGCTGCGGCCCCTTTTGCATAAAGATCATCAACAGAAGCTTGTTCCACTTCTTTATTACCACTGCTACAAGCTGCAATCGCGAATGAGGTCAATGCAATAAGTGCAAGAGATTTTATTTTACGCATTCTTTTTTCCTTAATTTTTACGAAAATCAATAAATAAGTTACAATTAACGAATATTGTATAGAACATTACACAATAAGCCAACTTTTTAAATTTTTAGATGGATTTTTTATGCCACAAATGACCTTAACGGCTGAAATTCAGCCCGAACAAATGGGACAGCGTTTAGACCAAACCCTCGCAGAGTTGTTCCCAGAATATTCCCGTTCGCGTTTAAAAACCTGGATTGAAGCAAAACAGGTAAAAATGAACGGTGAAATTGCCGATATTCCACGTGCAAAAGTTTATGGCGGAGAGCAAATTGAGATTTCGGTAGAAGTGGAAGATGAAAACCGTTTTGAGCCACAAAATATTCCACTCAATATCGTTTATGAAGATGACGATATTATCGTGATTAACAAACCTAAAGATCTCGTCGTCCACCCTGGTGCAGGCAATCCGGATGGCACGGTACTTAATGCACTACTCTATCACTATCCACCTATTGCCGAAGTACCGCGCGCAGGAATTGTGCATCGTTTAGATAAAGACACAACGGGTCTCATGGTTGTTGCTAAAACGATTCCTGCACAAACGAAACTCGTGCGTGACTTGCAAAAACGCAAGATCACTCGTGAATACGAAGCCGTCGCCAGTGGCATTATGACCAAAGGTGGAACCGTAGACCAACCAATGGCTCGCCACGCGACAAAACGCACATTGATGGCGGTTCACCCAATGGGTAAACCCGCTGTGACGCACTACCGCATTATGGAAAATTTCCGTAATTACACGCGTTTACGCTTACGTTTAGAAACCGGTCGAACTCACCAAATTCGTGTGCACATGGCACATATTGCGCATCCATTATTAGGTGATCAAACTTACGGAGGTCGTCCTCGCCCACCTAAAAATGCAAGCGAAGCCTTCAATGAGGTTCTGCGTAATTTTAAACGCCAAGCCTTACATGCGGTTATGTTGCGTTTAGCTCACCCAATTACAGGTGAAATGATGGAATGGTATGCTCCATTGCCAGATGACTTTGTTGAATTACTGCATGCCTTAAAAGCGGATTACCTCGAACACAAAGACGAATTGGATTATTAAGATGAGAACCATTGCTCCAAACTGGACTGTTCCGCCACATATTCAAGCTTTTACAACCACAAGAGAAGGTGGTGTAAGCCTGCCGCCTTTCGAGAGTTTCAATTTAGGCGATCATGTCGAAGATGATAAAAGTGCGGTCAAAACTAACCGCACTTTATTGGTCGAAAAATTTAATCTGCCACACTTTCCGTTATTTTTAACCCAAACACACAGTACTCGTGTAATCACGGTGCCTTATGAGGGCAATAATTTAGAGGCTGATGCGGTTTACACCAATCACCCTAACCAAGTATGTTTGGTGATGACAGCTGATTGTTTGCCAGTTTTATTCACCAATAAACAAGGCACTGAGGTGGCTGCAGCCCATGCGGGCTGGCGCGGACTCTGTGATGGGGTGTTAGAAGAAACAGTGAAATGTTTCCAATCTGCCCCCGAAGAGATTATTACGTGGTTTGGGCCTGCTATCGGCCCTAATGCATTCCAAGTTGGCAAAGAAGTGATTGAGCAATTTATGGCTTTTGACCCGATTGCAGAAACGGCTTTTCGACCAGATCCGAATGTGGCAGGAAAATACCTCGGCAATCTTTATCAAATCGCTACACAACGCCTCAATAAATTAGGTATTACCCAAATTTACGGTGGGGAGTATTGCACATTCACTGAAAAAGAGAGCTTCTTTTCCTATCGTCGAGATAGCAAAACAGGAAGAATGGCGAGTCTGATTTGGATAAAAAAATAAACTCATAAATACAACAAACCGCACCTTAAAGTGCGGTTTATTTTTGGCTTATTCTGAATAGTTTTCGAACCAACTTTCTAAAATCAAGCAAGCAGAGATCCCATCGACTTTGCCTTTATTGAGAGCACGATAACCGCCACGCTGGAAAATTTCATCGCGTGCAGAAACCGTCGTTAAGCGCTCATCTTGCAGTTCTACTTTAATACCGAAACGACCATTTAAGCGATTGGCAAATTTTTTCGCACGAAGTGTTAAATCTTGCTCGGTTCCATCCATATTTAAAGGTAATCCCACTACAATGATATCGGGTTTCCAATCCTTTAAACATTTTTCAATAGCATCCCAATTGGGAATCCCATCTTGGGCTTTAAATGCAGGCAAGGCTTGCGCTGTACCCGTAATACTTTGCCCAACCGCACAACCGATACTTTTTGTGCCAAAATCAAACGCGATTGCCGTGATGCCCATTAACTATGCCCTACTTGTGAAAAAACAAAATTATGAGGATTAATCCCTAATAATTGATTCGCGGCAGGATAACGATCTTCATAAATAGTTTCAAATAAAATGGTGTCTGAAGCAGGTGCCACTAACCACGCATTATATGCTATCTCTTGTTCTAGCTGTCCGGCTGTCCAACTTGCACAACCGAGAGCAACAAGATATTTTTCGGGTGCATCCTCTGAACCAAAGGTTTCCACAATATCTGCTGATGTGGTGAGATACATCTCATCAGTAATTTTATAACTATGCTCAAATTCTTTCGCGGCTTTCTTATGCAGAATAAAACCACGCTCAGAATGTACCGGGCCACCCGCAAGTACAAGTTCATTGCTAAAAGTGCGGTCATTTTTCATCATAAAATTCATTTTTGAATATAGCTCAGCAATGCTTAAATCAGTGGGCTGATTAATCACTAAGCCCATCGAACCTTGCTCATTATGCTCGCACATATACACTACGGTATTTTGGAAATAATCCTCCAACTGTGGCATCGCAATTAAAAATTGCCCTTGTAAATCCATCATTATCCCAAATCTCCAAAACAAATTTGTAACGCACTAATGGCTGCTAAAGAAGCCGTTTCTGTGCGTAGCACACGCTTTCCTAATAAAATTTCAGTAAATCCTTGTTGTTCAGTTTGTGCGATTTCTTGAGGTGATAAACCGCCTTCTGAACCAATAAGTAAACGAACCCCTTCTTTTGGAATTGAAGGTAAGGTTTTAATTGAATATTGGGCTCTTGGATGTAAATTCAATTTCAATGCACCATCATTCTCTGCACACCAATCTTGTAATTTCATTAACGGACGAATTTCTGGCACAACGTTACGGCCACATTGTTCACAAGCCGCAATAGCAATTTTTTGCCATTGTTGAATTTTCTTATCCATGCGTTCGCCGTCTAGCTTCACGCCACAGCGTTCTGACCATAATGGTGTAATCACGTTAACGCCTAACTCTACAGATTTCTGAATGGTGAATTCCATTCGATCACCACGGGAAATAACCTGCCCTAAGTGAATCAATAAATTCGACTCTTTATCACTCAATTCACAACCAAGAATTTCCACCTTAACGGCTTTTTTGCTCGCTTCAATAATTTTTGCTGGATAAATATGATTACTTCCATCAAATAATTCAATTTGCTCACCTTCAGTCATACGAAGTACACGCCCTACGTGATTAGCCGCCTCCTCTGAAAGTTGGCAAGTAGATTGATTTTTAAGGGATTCTGGATGATAAATTCTTGGAATACGCATAATATTGAGTCTTTGATATAAGGAAAAAGTGCGGTCATTTTCAACCGCACTTTTAATATTATTCTGTTGCTAAATCTTTTGGCAAGCTTTCTAAAATGGTTCGCCAATAAGCGGAAGTCACTTGCTTGTGTTTACGAATACAACCTACCACTAAATCGGATTGACCACTTTCACAAATATCGCGCAATTCAACATAGAAATCATGCGTGACTTGGCGATGTTTTTCTTCGCTGAAAAACAATAAACCAATTTTATGATAAACCCCACGTAAACTATTAAAAATTAAACGATAGAAAGGTTTATTAGCCATGACTGTAAATTGACGGAATAATGCATAGTCAAATTCCATATAGCTTTCTGCCGTATTTTCTAATGAATCTAACCCTTTAAACAAAGCAACTGAAGCTTTAGGTGAATTTTTGACAGCTTCATAAATATAAGATTCAGACATACGACTACGCAATGAAAGCATATTTTCAATGATTAATGGCGCACTTTGACGATCTAAAGTAATTAAGGTTTCAATAATGCTTGGACCAGCTGTATCCCAAATATTATTGACTTTTGTCGGCTTGCCGTGTTGAATGGTAAGCCAGCCATCACGAGCCAAACGCTGCAATACTTCGCGTAATGTAGTACGTGTGACGCCGATTTTATCAGCCAAATCACGCTCAGAAGGAAGATTGGTGCCTGCGGGAAATACATTATCCCAAATACTTCTAACAATATATTCTTCGGCAAGAGCGGCTGGGCTTTGTGCCCGTAAAAGGGTATTATCTGTTTGCATAAATATAAAATAAATATAAAAAAAGCTTAAAAAGATCAAAAAAATGTGATTTATTCAATAAATCTTTAACTGGTCTATTATCCTTTAAAGCTGTATATATTACAATGACAAGACTATAAAAAAACGGAGTTCGATATGACTTACACACAAGCATTCATGAAAAACTTTCTGGGCGCAAGTCCAGATTGGTATAAATTAACCATTATTGCCTTCTTGGTAATTAACCCGATTTTATTCTTTTTTGTTAGTCCATTTTTTGCAGGCTGGCTACTCGTGGCTGAGTTTATTTTCACGCTAGCCATGGCATTAAAATGCTACCCTCTTCAACCGGGTGGTTTATTAGCATTTGAAGCCATTGCCATTGGCATGACGAATGCCGAACACGTTAAAGCGGAGATCGTGGCAAACTTTGAAGTGGTTTTACTTTTAATCTTCATGGTCGCCGGCATTTATTTTATGAAGCAACTTTTGCTTTATGTCTTCACCAAATTATTAGTGCGTATCCGTTCTAAAATCGTTCTCTCTTTAGCATTCTGTTTTAGTGCAGCATTTCTTTCAGCTTTCTTAGATGCACTAACTGTTGTGGCGGTCATCATCAGTGTTGCCATGGGTTTCTATGGGGTTTATCACAAAGTGGCATCAGGGAAAAATCTACAGGATGCGGTTGATATTGCCGATGATAACAAAATCAAAAATCACGAAACTCTCGAAAAATTCCGCTCTTTCTTACGTAGCTTAATGATGCATGCTGGTGTCGGTACCGCACTCGGTGGTGTAATGACCATGGTGGGTGAGCCACAAAACTTAATCATTGCAGAACAAGCTAAATGGAATTTCATTGAATTTTTCTTCCGTATGGCTCCTGTGACAGTCCCTGTATTTATCTGCGGATTACTCACTTGTATTTTAGTCGAAAAATTTAAATTATTCGGTTATGGTGAAAAACTACCGGAAGAAGTATGGCAAGTCTTAGCGGATTTAGATCGTGAAAACGCACAAAAAATGTCTAAACAAGATAAGATTCGCCTTTCTGTCCAAGCAGTTATCGCGGTTTGGTTGATCTTAGGTTTAGCCTTCCACTTAGCGGCTGTAGGCATGATTGGTTTAAGTGTGATTATCCTTGCAACAACCTTTACTGGTGTAACTGATGAACATGCTATTGGTAAAGCATTCCAAGAAAGTTTACCTTTCACTGCATTATTAGTCGTATTTTTCTCTGTCGTTGCGGTGATTATCGATCAAAAACTCTTTGCGCCAATTATTCACTTTGTATTAAGTTCAGAAGAGAAAACACAGTTAGCATTATTCTACGGTTTCAATGGTTTACTTTCTGCGATTTCTGATAACGTATTCGTAGCAACAGTTTATATCAATGAAGCGAAACATGCCCTTGCGACAGGCGCAATTGCACCGCACCAATTTGAATTACTTGCGGTAGCAATCAATACAGGGACAAACTTACCTTCTGTCGCTACACCAAACGGTCAAGCAGCATTCTTGTTCTTATTAACATCATCACTTGCGCCATTAATTAAACTTTCTTATGGTAGAATGGTCTACATGGCATTGCCTTACACTATCGTATTAACGCTAGTTGGTTTCCTTGCAATCGAATTTATCCTACCAGGAATGACGATTTGGCTTGCAAACCTTGGCTTAATTCTTCCAATTTAATGAAGCATAAGGAGAAAGAATGCTCGACTTTTTTAAGCAATTATCCCTTAAACGTTCAGCGTGGATCTTTTTGGCATTTTCCGCATTTGCCTTAGAATCGACCGCACTTTACTTTCAATACGGAATGGGTTTACAACCTTGCGTACTTTGTGTTTACGAACGTTTAGCTATGGTAGGGTTATTTATTGCTGGTTTTATCGGTGCCTTAGCCCCTAGTTCGCTTATTGTCCGCATTCTTGCTCTTATTGTGGGTTTATTTAGTGCAATCAAAGGATTAATGATTTCCATTCGTCACCTTGATTTACAAATGAACCCAGCGCCATGGAAACAATGTGAATTTATACCAAACTTTCCAGAAACGTTACCATTCCATAAATGGCTACCTGCAGTGTTCAATCCAACAGGCAGCTGTAATGAAAGCCAATGGTCACTTTTCGGCATCACAATGGTGCAATGGTTGGTATTTATTTTCGCTGTCTATATCATTGTGTTGGGATTAATTACACTTTCACAAGTGAAGAAAAGTCGAAATCGACGCCTCATTTTTAAGTAGTCTAATCGCATACTAAAAAGCCTAGAGATATTCTCTAGGCTTTTTTATTACTGAAAGTCATTCTGTACTCAACATTATTCAAGAAAGAAATACCAATACGGCATTAAGATCAACCAAATAAAGGCACTGAGAATAACAACAAATTTAAAACTAAAGTGTTTGGTTTTATGACGAAAGCGTTTCATCCCGCAATAAACGCCAATAAACCCACCAAGAAGGCTTAATAGAAAAAAGGTATTTTCAGAAATTCGCCAACCGTGGCGAACCGCGCGGACTTTGTCTTTCCACATTAAAAAATAAGCGGCGATATTTACCGCCGCTAACATCACAAATAAAAGCTGAATCAGCATTATGCGTAAACTGGAAGACGTTTGCAGATTGCCAATACTTTTTCTTTGGTTGCTGCAATCACTTGTTCTTCGTTTTCTTTACCTAATGCATCTAATACATCACACATCCAGCCGGCTAACTCACGGCAGTCTTGTTCGTTAAAGCCGCGACGAGTCACCGCTGGTGTACCAACACGAATACCAGAGGTCACAAATGGTTTTTGTGGGTCATTTGGTACTGAGTTTTTATTCACCGTGATATTCGCTTTACCTAACGCAGCATCAGCCGCTTTACCGGTTAAGCCTTGTTTGATGAAGCTCACTAAGAATAAATGGTTTTCTGTACCGTTTGAAACCACGTCATAACCGCGTTGTTTAAACACTTCCACCATTGCTTTCGCATTTTTAATTACGTTTGCTTGGTATTCTTTATAAGCTGGTTCTAATGCTTCTTTGAAACATACTGCTTTCGCCGCAATAATGTGAACTAATGGACCACCTTGGTTTGCAGGGAAAACAGAAGATTGTAAGCGTTTATAAAGCTCTTCATCACCGCAGGAAGAAAGGATTAACCCACCACGTGGACCACCTAAGGTTTTATGGGTAGTTGTTGTTACAACATGTGCGTATGGTAATGGGTTTGGATATAAACCTGCTGCGATTAAACCTGCAACGTGCGCCATATCCACAAATAAATATGCGCCTACTTCATCGGCGATTTCGCGCATTTTTTTCCAATCTACAACTTGAGAATAAGCAGAGAAACCCGCCACAATCATTTTTGGTTTATGCTCTAATGCTTTTTGACGCACATCTTCATAGTCGATTAAACCATCAGCAGTGATACCATAAAGTACAGAATTATAGATTTTACCGGAGAAGCTCACTTTCGCCCCGTGAGTTAAGTGCCCGCCGTGTGCTAAATCCATCCCTAAAATAGTATCGCCAGCATTGATTAATGCACCATATACCGCCGCATTGGCTTGTGAACCTGAGTGTGGTTGTACGTTTACATAATCCGCACCAAACAACTCTTTAGCACGATCAATCGCTAACTGCTCGACAATGTCTGCGTACTCACAACCGCCGTAGTAACGTTTACCAGGGTAGCCTTCAGCATACTTGTTAGTAAACTGTGAACCTTGCGCTTCCATTACGCGTGGGCTCGCATAGTTTTCAGATGCGATAAGCTCAATATGCTCTTCTTGACGACGATTTTCGCCCTGAATGGCTTGCCATAGAACCGGATCGTAATCAGCGATGTTCATACTTTTTTTAAACATTGTGTTTTCCTCGTTGTTTGAATTATTTGTGTATAGTTTACCTGTTTCCAAGTAAAAACTTAATCAAAAATTTCGATCATATTTTTCATTATTACAATGAAAAACATTCATTTATCTAAATCGAGCCTTTTTCTTTCACTAATTTCTCAATTAGTTTAACTTCTTTTGTTTTCTCGCCAGCACCCAGTTTATGGCATTGGCTGGTTTCTTTCGTATAAGTATTAAAATTTGTCATCCTTGTTGGGCTTTTCATTTTAATCTTCATATCTAAATGATTACCGCAGTTATTACAAGGTGAAACAAATTCCTTATCATATTCTTTAAATTCTGGAGATTGTTCAATAATTTTCGCAACTTGTGGTGAATGCGCAGTTTTAAATAGACGATCCGTAAAGTCATAACTTAACTTGCCGTCATTTACCTGCCATTTGGCTTTAGCTTGCAATAAATAACGCATCCAGCCTTCTTTTGTATCAATCTGTGAAATACCACGTAGAAGCACAGTTTGATCTGCGTGATAGGTGACATAATCAAAATGCTCAACAGGTAAAGGGGATTTAGCTGCAGGTTTTACATGGCAAATCCAATCGCCGACTAAAGCTTTTTCCTGTTCTGTTTGTTGATGTGCCGTTGCACATCCCGATAACAATACTGCGATAAAACTACTTAATACTAATTTTCTCATCATAATTCTCCTTTTATTAATTAGATTCCCGCACTTTAAAAAATAAAGTGCGGTTGAAATCGTATTTGTTTTTCTTTATCGACTCTATTTCTTGACAAACCATTTATTCAATAACTGAATGTCCTTGTCATTTTCTGTCACTCGTCGGCAAGTTTCAAAATCCTTACCGAGAATAAGTTGATTGCCATTTTGTTTCAGCTCAATTGGCATATCCGTATGATTACCAGATTTACTATAAAATGCAGCCAACTGTTCTTTTTCTTGTTTTTGTAAAGCTTTATTTTGCTTGATGACTTTAGCCACATTTTTACTATGAGCCGGCACCATAGCACGATCGATAAAATCAAAACTCAAGACATTATTTTGGCTCTGCCATTTCACCTTACCTTTTGTTAAATAACGAATAGTCGTCTCTTGATCCAATTCAATGTAGGAAATGCCTCGCAAGGCACCTGTTCCATCAGATTTCAAGACAAAATGATCTAAACGATCATAAGTTTGTTTATCTTTCGTTGGGATAGTATGACAAATCCATTCGCCATCTAACGTTGAGCTTTGTGAAACATTTGAAGTCCCAGCACAACCTGTTAATAATACTGCTACAAAACTACCCAATATTAACTTTCTCATAAGATACTCCTTTTATTGTCAGTAGGGATAACATTCATCACAACAAAGTAGGGAAATTTTTATTTAATCCGGAATATGTAAAAGGCGGCAGTTACATAAATCATCACTCTCAAATTCTGATATTTCACCAGCAACCTTATTCGGAATGGGGAATAAACGCACAGTTAGCGGTTTATTTAAGCGAAATGCCATCGTCCCCGTATCACGCATAATCGCCGCGATGCTTTCAGCCTTAGCATTTCCCGCCACAGGAACCGTATCTAAACCGATACCACATACAGCGCTATACGTCAGTAAAGCACGAATATCAAAATAGTGTTTTTGTGTTCCTTCGGCTAAACCTAAATCTTCCGTCACCGCCAACATTAATCCGGAAAACCCAACCAATGGCACATGTTGGATTGATTTAAACACTTTTGTCAGTAAGGCAGAAACTTCTACTGAACCAGCCGCACCAAAATATGGCAACCCCATTAATTCATAAATTTTTGTCATGGATGCACAATTTTTTGATGGAGCCGCCGAACTATCGATACCTGCAAATTCAAATTCACCTGATAATTTGACCGCACTTAGCATTTCTAATACTTGATCTACATGATATTGCAGCGCTTGCGACATAGCCTGATAACAATCAGCATAAAATTGATTATGAGGTGATTTTGGTACAGATTTTAATACTTCGACTAATAAATCGGGTGTTTCTAAACCAATGACAAAACTGTTTGGTAAATGACTTAGATGATAACCGGCGGGGAAATAAGGAATAAATGGCTTGCAGTTAAAATTCACCGTAAAGTTAAAATTACCTTCGCCACGTGGTGTGATATTTGCAATTTTTTGTACCGCATAAACAGATTGCTCAATAAGTTCATTATCTAACACGCCATTCTCATCTAATGGCACATTGACACAAGCATTACACAAGTCACCATAAGCTGCGATTAACTCTGGCAATAACGTAATTTCCTCTTTATTTCTCGCCGCACCTATTGCAAATCGAAGACGAATTCCACTTTCATTAAATTTATTCAATAACTCCGTTAAATACTGCAAATCTGCTTTTGCTGTCTGCAAATTAGTTAAATCCAAATATTCCCCAAAGGGATTGGTAATCACTCGAATCGATTGCAAGGTATAACCTGCTTTCTGTACAGCAGGTAATAACAAATCCACATCACGTTTCACCGAATAAAGGGCATCTTCCCATTGCGTTTTATCTTTATGTAACGTCAGAAAAAAACTGATTGTGCGAAGACGACATAATTCTTTATTTTTATAATCCATTCGATCCCTTAACATTAAATGTCGTTATTTTTGCTGCTCACGTTCAACAGCACGATAGCCAATATCTCGACGATAAAAACGTCCAGACCATTGAATTTGCTCAGCGAGTTTTAAGGCTTTTTGTTGCGCTTCAAATACACTTTCGCCTAACGCAGTCACACAAAGCACGCGACCGCCGTTCGTGACTAACTTGCCTTCTTGTTCTGCGACGCCCGCTAAGAAAACTTTCTCATTTTCGACCGCACTTTGTGGCAAACCGATGATTTCATCGCCCCTGCGATAATCACCTGGATAGCCTTCAGCAGCCAAAACAATACCCAAAGAAGATTTTGGATTCCATTGGGATTTCACTTCGTCCAATTTACCATCGCAAGCTTTAAGACAAAATCCTACCAGATCTGATTCAAGACGTAGCATGATCGGCTGGGTTTCTGGATCGCCAAAACGACAGTTAAATTCGATCACTTTCGGCTGACCATTCGGCATAATCATTAATCCTGCATATAGGAAGCCAGTATAAACATTGCCTTCCGCAGCCATACCATTGACCGTTGGATAAATCACTTCACGCATAATGCGATCATGAATTTCTGGTGTCACCACTGGTGCAGGTGAATACGCCCCCATACCGCCGGTATTCAAACCAGTGTCGTTTTCTCCCACGCGTTTATGGTCTTGACTAGTTGCCATAGGTTCGACGTTTTTACCATCTACCATGACGATAAAGCTGGCTTCTTCACCATCTAGAAACTCTTCAATCACCACTCGGCTACCCGCTTCACCAAAGGCATTGCCAGAAAGCATATCACGCACAGCTTCTTCCGCTTCCTGCAATGTCATTGCAACAATTACGCCTTTGCCCGCTGCCAAACCATCCGCTTTTACGACAATTGGCGCACCTTTTTCACGTAAGTACGCCAATGCAGGTTCTACTTCGGTGAAGTTTTGATATTCTGCCGTTGGAATTTTGTGACGAGCGAGGAAATCTTTAGTGAATGCCTTTGAGCCTTCCAATTGCGCTGCTGCTTTAGTTGGACCAAAAATTTTCAATCCAACTTCACGAAATGCATCAACTACCCCAATCACTAATGGTGCTTCAGGGCCAACAATGGTTAATCCAATTTGCTTATCTTGAGCAAATTTCACTAATGCGGGGATATCTGTTGCAGAAATATTCACGTTTTCTACTTTGTGTTCCAATGCGGTACCTGCGTTACCCGGTGCGACAAAAACTTTATCTGCTAATGGAGATTGTGCTGCTTTCCAAGCCAAGGCGTGTTCACGACCGCCATTTCCAATGATGAGGATGTTCATAATGCTCCTTGTATCTTTTTGAATTTAACCCCCTCTTTAGCAAAGAGGGGTAGGGGAGATTTGGCAGAAGTTATTTCAACCTCATAGTATATTTAGCATCGTTTAAATCTCCCCCCAACCCCCTCTTTACGAAAGAGGGGGGAGGAATAAGTAAAAAAGTAATTCGCTTATTGAGCGAAGTTACGATATAAATTAATGTCTAAAATGACGCATTCCAGTTAATACCATCACCATATTATGTTCATCCGCTGCATCGATGACTTCTTGATCGCGCATTGAACCGCCCGGATGGATAACACATTGAATACCTACTTTCGCCGCTGCATCAATACCGTCACGGAATGGGAAGAACGCATCAGATGCCATTACACAACCGGCTACAGTTAAACCTTCATCCTGAGCCTTAATACCCGCAATCTTCGCAGAATATACGCGGCTCATTTGGCCTGCACCAATGCCGATAGTTTGATTGTCTTTAGCGTAAACAATGGCATTGGATTTCACGAACTTCGCAACCTTCCAGCAGAACAATAAGTCTTTTAATTCTTGTTCAGTTGGCTGACGTTTACTCACCACTTTTAAATCATCCACACCAACCATGCCTAAGTCCGCATCTTGTACCAATAAACCGCCGTTTACACGTTTGAAATCTAAACGTTCAGAACGAGAGGTCCATTCACCGCATTCAAGCAAACGAACATTTTTCTTACGTTTCACTACATCTTGCGCTTCAGCAGAAACTTTCGGTGCAATAATCACTTCAACGAATTGGCGCTCCACAATTTCACTCGCAGTTTTTTCGTCTAATTCACGGTTGAAAGCAATAATGCCGCCAAATGCAGAAGTTGGATCGGTTTGGTAAGCGCGATTATAGGCGTCTAAAATATCTTTACCTAAAGCCACGCCGCATGGATTAGCGTGTTTAACGATCACACAAGCTGGCTCATCAAATTCTTTCACGCATTCAAGTGCTGCATCGGTGTCAGCAATATTATTGTAAGACAAGGCTTTACCTTGTAATTGATGAGCGGTGGCTACGCTCGCTTCTTTCACATTTAAATCAACGTAGAAAGCTGCATTTTGATGAGAGTTTTCGCCGTAACGCATAGTTTGTTTACGCACGAAGTTAAGGTTTAAAGTACGTGGGAATTGACCGCACTTCGCATTCGCGTCTTCTTCCTCTGCAACATGATATGGTTTCACCATTTGTCCAAAATAGTTGGCAATCATAGAATCATATTGAGCGGTATGTTCAAATGCTTTAATCGCAAGGTCAAAACGAGTTTCAAGTGTTAGGCTGTTGTGGTGTTTATCCATTTCCGCAAGAATGGCGTTAAAATCATGATTATTCACTACGATCGCCACATCTTTATGGTTTTTCGCGGCAGAACGCACCATGGTTGGTCCACCGATATCGATATTTTCTACCGCATCAGACAAGGTGCAATCCGGTTTAGCCACGGTAGCGGCAAATGGATATAAATTCACGACGACCATATCAATGCCTTCGATGCCATGTTGCTGCATGATAGCGTCATCTGTACCACGACGGCCAAGAATCCCGCCATGCACTTTTGGATGTAAGGTTTTCACACGACCGTCCATCATTTCTGGGAACCCCGTATAATCAGATACTTCAGTCACCGGCAAACCATGTTGCTCCAACAATTTTGCAGTACCACCTGTGGAAAGTAGTTTTACACCTCGCTGTACTAAGCCTTGAGCAAATTCTACGATACCGGTTTTATCAGAAACACTCAGTAAAGCCTGACGAATTGGACGATCTGTCATTACATTTTCCTTTAATTAAATGGTTAAAAATAAGCGCGGGGAATTATAACGCAAACGTTTGCGTTTATGTAGAAAAAATTTTCCTGGTAAGCGCACTTCAACGTTCGACTGCTTATTAGGAGGTTTAAAAAACAAAAAAGCCCGCAAAATGCGGGCAACCTAACAGTGTGAATAATGTGATTAGCGTTTGCGGTTATCTAAAGAAAATGCACCGGCACCCGCAAACACAAAATAGAAGAACACGAGAGAGTAAAGTAAAGCTAGCTCACCACCGTTCGCGATTGGGAAGAATAAATTCCCTTTACCTGCAACGTGCATAAAGAAATATGCATAAGCCATTTGACCCGAAAGGATAAATGCCGCCGGGCGAACAAATAAGCCTAAAATTAATAGGATTGAACCAACAATCTCGATTACTCCACCGACGATCATCATTGGATCGCCCACTGCGCCGTTACCGCCCGTCATCGAAATTGGGAATTCCCAGAATTTCGCTGTACCGTGCAAGATAAACATATACGCGGCGATGATACGTAATAAAGCTAAAACATACGGAGAGTATTTTTCTAAATTTTTCATAAAGTTTTCCTAATAAAAAGTAATTTGAGAACGGGGTGTATATTAATGATTAACTCAAAGCCAAACAATACCTCAAATCGAAAAGGACTTTTTACTATTAGGAAATAATTTTACGCTTTACTGATTTTCTCAATCCATTGTAAAAATTCAACAGGTGGCATAAATCCGTTAACACGACTCCCCTCAATTTCTTTTCCATCTCGGTTAAAGAACAAAATAGTCGGTAAACCTAACACTTTATATTTTGCCATTAAAGCGCGGTTTTCTTCGGAGTTTTTTGTCATATCGACTTGAAGAAGCAGCATGTCACCAAAGGCTTTTTGGACACTAGGATCACTAAATGTTTCTTTTTCAAACTCTTTACAAGCCACACACCAATCCGCATAAAGATCGAGCATCACAAGCGATTTGTTATTTTCTGACAGTGCTTGTTGCAATTCAGCTTCGCTTCCCACTTTCTTAAATTCAACATGAGAAACGGCTTTATTTTCGACCGCACTTGGTACTGAGCCTTCACCCCAAACCCAAGCTTGAAGCGGTTTAACACTAATCATAGCTGCCACTAAAAAGAAAATTCGGAATACCCAACCTGTGCCATTTTTTGGCATTTGGAAAGCAAACCAAATGAAAAATGCAGTACCCAGCATCGCCCATAATCTTGGTGTCCATTCATCCGGCAAAATACGAGAAATTAAGAATACTGGTAACGCGAGCATCACAAAGCCAAAGAGCTTTTTAACGGTTTCCATCCACATGCCTGATTTAGGCAGGATTTTATTCCCAAATAACGTGATTAAAATCAGCGGTACGCCCATGCCCAACGCAAGCAAATAAAGCGTGATCGCGCCAGTGAATAAATCCCCACTCTGCGCCACATAAAGCAATGCGCCAGAAAGCGGTGCTGATGTGCAAGGTGAAGCCACAAGCCCCGCAATCATCCCCATTAAGAACACGCCACCAAAGGCTCCAGCTTTTTGCTGTTGGCTAAGTAAAGACAGTTTTGTTTGTAAGGAACTTGGGAGCTGTAAGGTAAATACACCGAACATCGACAACGCTAACAAGACAAAGATGATTGATAAGCCAATCATCACGTAAGGATGTTGCAACGCTACTTGGAATGGCAAACCAATTGCCGCCACAATTAAGCCTAACAAGGTGTAAGTCAGCGCCATCCCCTGTACATACACAAAACTTAATGCAAAGGCACGCCACATATTAGGACGTTGATTTTGACCAATTACTATCGCTGAAAGTAACGGCAGCATTGGCAACACACAAGGGGTAAAAGCCAAACCTAAGCCCAATAAGAAAAAGCCAAATACGGCATATTTGTTATTAAATAAGCTTTCCGCTAAACGATCTTGCTCTGCTTTAGGTTGTGCGGAAAGAGCGGTCGATTTTTCTGATGTTTTTTCAGTATTGGCGATCTGTGCAACCGGCAAATCCGCCACTTTGATTTCTTTCACTTCAGGCGGATAACAAAAGCCCGATGTACAACCTTGGTAAGCAATTTCAACCACATCTTCGGCTTTTAATGGCGGGTGGCTTGCTTTAAAAATAGCTTGCACGGGCTTTTTGAAAATCTTCATTAAGCCAAAATAAGGATCGTTATAATCTTCAGGTGAAATAGAAAATGTCGGTACATCAAATGATGAGGTTTCCTCATGGTTGAGCTTCACAGAAATTTTCTCTTGATAGAGATAATACCCTTCTGCTATCGACCAATTAACGATCACATTTTCTTGATTCTCGCTTTTTGCAGCTGAAAATTGAAAAGCGTCATCCACAGGTAAGAAAGCCGGTTTCTTATCAAAAAGACCGGCTTGAGTGGAAAGTGCAGTAAAAATAAAAAATAAAAAAAGAAGAATTCGCTTCATCATAAAGTCCCAACTATTGTTCCTACTAAAATTCTAGCATAGATCAAAAGAATGTTAATAATTTATGACTTAGATCATAAAATTAAATGTAATTTAAACAATGACCGCACTTTTCTGTTGTTACAGCAATGTTACAATTATAGAATATGCCCATAACAAAGTATAACAAGGAGCAACGAATGGCTACCCCCAAAATTCTCATCGTGGAAGATGAAGCGGTAACCCGTAATACGTTAAAAGGAATTTTTGAAGCTGAGGGCTATGAGGTATTACAAGCACAAGATGGTGCCGAAATGTATCGTCAGTTAAGCTCGGAAACGGTTAATCTCATCGTATTAGATATCAACTTACCCGGTAAAAATGGTTTATTACTGGGCCGTGAATTGCGTGAAAAAACACCTATCCCTCTGATTTTTCTCACGGGGAGAGATAATGAAGTTGATAAAATCTTAGGTTTAGAAATCGGAGCCGATGATTATCTCACCAAACCCTTCAACCCTAGAGAACTCACCATTCGTGCAAGAAATTTATTGCATCGCACCATGACATTAAATGGCAAAGAGGCCCATTTACAACGTGAGAACTATCGTTTTAATGGTTGGACACTGGATTTAAATAGTCATAATTTAATTACGCCTGAAGGCACTGAGTTTAAGCTACCGCGTAGTGAATTTCGTGCCATGTTGCATTTCTGTGAAAATCCAGGAAAATTGCAAACTCGCGAAGAATTATTGCTAAAAATGACAGGACGCGAATTAAAACCACAAGATCGTACTGTGGATGTAACAATTCGCCGCATTCGGAAACATTTTGAAGATCATCCTAATACACCAGAAATTATTGCTACCGTGCATGGTGAAGGCTATCGTTTCTGTGGTGAATTAGAAGAATAATCTCTCATTAAGTAATAAAAGGCTGAGTCAAATCAGCCTTTTGTTTTTTGCTATCCACGGCGAGATTCGGTAAAATCAACGCCAATTTACGATTAATAAACAACGGATAACAATGACCAAAAAGAAAGTCAAAGTCGGCTCCAACACCATTGCGTTAAATAAACGAGCTAGACACGAATATTTTATTGAAGATGAAATTGAAGCCGGCCTTGAGTTACAAGGTTGGGAAGTAAAATCAATGCGCGCGGGTAAAGCCAACATCAGCGATAGCTATATCATTTTTAAAAACGGTGAAGCCTATTTATTTGGAGCAACCATTCAACCATTAAGCTTGGCCTCTACTCACGTGGTTTGCGATCCGACGCGTACACGTAAGCTTTTATTGAATAAACGTGAACTAGATAATCTTTTCGGTAAATCAAGCCGTGATGGTTTTACTATTGTTGCCCTTTCTCTTTATTGGAAAGGCCCTTGGGCGAAGATCAAAATCGGTCTTGCGAAAGGTAAAAAACAACATGATAAACGTGATGATATTAAAGAGCGCGAATGGAAAGTGGCGAAAGAGCGTATTATGAAAAATGCGCATCGTGGATAACTCTCCAACCAAACAGACAAAATGCCTTTCAATCGAAAGGCATTTTTCTTTTTCTCAATATGAAAAAAATTCTCATGGCTATGAATAAAAATACATTGATAATCATTCTCTTTTAAATTAGTATCTTCGCCCAATTATTTCCGTCATATAAGGAGTTCTAATGAAAAAAGGCATTCATCCTGAAAATTATCGTACCGTTTTATTTTACGATTCCAATGCGAAACAAGGCTTTCTCATCCGTTCTTGCGCTAAAACTAACAACACCATGCAATGGGAAGATGGTAACGAATACCCTGTATTTATGTGTGATACCTCATCTGCATCTCACCCATTTTATACCGGTAAAACCCGTCAAATTGGGAATGAAGGTCGTGCAAGTGAATTTGCAAACCGCTATGGCAAATTTGGTGCATTTAAATCAAAATAGGAATATTCAATGAAAGTATTATCTTCGCTAAAAAGTGCTAAAAACCGTCCTGGCTGCAAAATTGTTCGCCGCCACGGTGTCGTTTATGTCATTTCGAAAACTAATCCTCGCTTTAAAGCACGTCAAGGTGGGAAAAAGAAAGGTTAACAGCAATAAAAAAAGAGCGGTCAAATTTCCGCTCTTTTTTCATTTAGGCATTAAGGTTTATAAATAAACTCAACGCCTTCTTCATCTTCTTCGTCCCAATCATCCCAGTCGTCATCTTCATCATCAAATTGATGTTCAGCAAGCTGTTCTTGATGGTAGTCTTCCCATTTGAATTTCACTTCTTCCGGTTTATTTTCTTCTACTTCCGCATCTCGTGGATTCGCTTCAATGAAATCCATAATATCACGACAAAGTGGCGGTACATTCTTACCGGTTGCGGCAGAAATAAGGTGATAGCCTTCTTCCCAACCAAGACGTTCGGTAATCTCTTGAGCACGTTCATGCGCCTCTTCTTCTGTCATCGTATCAATTTTATTGAAGACTAACCAACGTGGTTTATCTGCCAATTTTTCACTATATTGGAATAATTCTGACTCGATGATCGCAATATTATCAGCAGGATCGGATTCATCAATTGGGTTAATATCCACTAAATGAATTAACACACGACAACGTTCTAAGTGCTTTAAGAAACGAATACCCAAACCCGCACCATCCGATGCACCTTCAATCAATCCAGGAATATCGGCCACCACAAAGCTATGGCTCTCATCCACTTTCACTACGCCTAAACTTGGCACTAAAGTGGTAAATGGATAATCAGCAACTTTTGGTTTTGCAGCTGAAACGGCGCGAATAAAGGTGGATTTACCAGCATTCGGTAAACCTAACATCCCGACATCTGCAAGAAGCATTAATTCTAATAATAAATCGCGTTTTTCTCCTGGTGTTCCCATGGTTTTTTGGCGAGGTGCACGGTTCACTGAAGATTTAAAACGTGTGTTCCCTAAACCATGATAACCACCTTTCGCCACTAACATTTTGGCGCCATGCTTTGTCAAATCGCCAAGCACTTCTTTAGTGTCATTATCAATTGCACGCGTTCCCACCGGCACACGTAACGTAATATCTTTACCGCGGCGACCAGTACAATCTGAACTATGGCCGTTCTCACCGCGTTCTGCGGCAAAACGTTTCGTAAAGCGATAATCGATTAAGGTATTTAAGTTTTCGTCTGCAACCAAATAAACATCACCGCCATCACCGCCATCACCGCCATCAGGGCCACCTTTGGGGATAAATTTTTCACGGCGGAAACTTACACAACCGTTTCCACCATCCCCTGCTTCCACACGAATCAGGGCTTCATCAATAAATTTCATAAAAACTCTCCAATATTTAACCGCACTTTACTTTGATTGCGGTAATAACTTATGTCCGATTGCCGACAAAATTGCTCCGCATACTACAACAAACGCCCCAATATAGCTAATCATATTTAATTCTGGCGCGGCAAAATTCTCAGGGCTCACATAATGGGCAAGATGGGCAAAGAAAATGGTAAAGAGTGGTACTAAGGTTATCACTACGCTTACTTTAGAAACTTCCCAACGATTAAGCGCCTCAGCATAAGCCCCATAACCAAATAACGTATTCAAACAACAATAAACAAAACAACCGAATGCAAACGGGGTGAGGTTACTCACTTGTGAAAATTCAGCTACAGGTGTAAAGACTAAAAGACAGCCGAAATACATCATTAATAAAATTTGTTGCGAACTAAAACGACGGAGCATAAGCTTTTGTGCCATACCATAAGCCACCCAAACTAATGAAGCAGTCAGGCTGAGTAAGACACCTGTTAAATAACCACTCTCTCCTTTAAACACATCAAGCTTATCATTGAAGAAAAGCGCCAACCCAGCCAATAACAGACCTAAACCAATCTTTTGGTGTAATCCGAGCTTTTCTTTAAAGACAAAAATACCGCAAATTAACATACCAAAAGAAGAAAAATGAATAAAAATTTGAGCTGAAGAAGGATCGATAAAATTAAGTGAGCTATTAAATAAAAAGAAATTACCCGCTAATCCTGCTACACCGATGAGTACAAGCCAAATAAAACGACCACCTTTCGAAAATTGTGGTAATTTTTTCTTGTAACCTAACAGAATCAATAGTGCAAGAGAAGCTACCGCAAATCGATACCAAACGATCGTTTGTGGTGTCATCACTGATAGAACCTGTTTTAACGCAATAGGTAAAGATCCCCACGCCATCGCTGTAATTAAAGCGAAGAGAAAACCTAAAAGCGGTTGTTGTTTCATGATATCTTCCTTTATTTTACTAAAGTGCAGTTAGGAATTAAGATAAATTTCGACTAAGAAATATCAAGATAAGCAATAGTGCCAGAATAACAAATGTGATTGATGATTGTAAATTACAGATAAAAAAGAAAACGCCCCACAGATAATGCGGGGCGTTTATCAAATCAGATGTAAAATTATTCAGTTACAATACTTACGTATTTACGGCTTTTCTCGCCTTTAACTTCAAATTTTACTTTACCGTCAGCGGTAGCAAATAAGGTGTGGTCACGACCCATACCTACGTTGTTACCTGCGTGGAATTTAGTACCACGTTGACGTACAATGATGCTACCTGCTAATACAGATTCGCCACCGAAACGTTTAACACCAAGGCGTTTAGCTTCAGAATCACGACCGTTACGAGTTGAACCACCAGCTTTTTTAGTTGCCATCTACTTGATCTCCTCTGAAATTATGCTTGAATCCCAGTGATTTTCACTTCTGTGAACCACTGACGATGACCTTGTTGTTTACGGCTGTGTTTACGACGACGGAACTTAACGATTTTAACTTTATCGCCACGACCTTGTGCCACAACTTCAGCCACTACTTTCGCGCCAGCTACTACTGGTGCACCAATTTTAACATCTTCACCATTAACGACCATCAACACTGAGTCGAACTCAACTGTTGCGCCAGTTGCAAGTTCAAGTTTTTCTAAACGAACTACTTGACCTTCGCTCACACGGTGTTGTTTACCGCCACTTTGGAAAACTGCGTACATAAATACTCCGCTATAATTGTGCTTCTCCGTTACTATTTTCGGTCCGCACTTCAAAATTCATATAAATAGGTCGCAAATTCTACGGAAAAAACAACTCGATCGCAAGCACTTATTTGCAATAAAATAAAAAAAAGCGCTTTTCCTCGAGTTTAATTTCAGAAACCCTGAAAAATCGGGTAAAATTCACCGCACTTTTCTTTTATATACACAACCATCGAACCAAATGAAGATGAACAAACAAGATTTAATGGATATGCATGCAATCCAAGCATTAACAGATGCGGATATGCAGAAAGTCAATCGAGCCATTTTAGCACAAATTAACTCCGATGTGCCGATGGTTAATCAGCTTGGTTTTTATATTGTACAAGGTGGCGGAAAACGTATTCGACCACTTATTGCGGTTTTAGCGGCGCGTGCATTAGGCTACGAAAGCGATAAAGTGGCGACTTGTGCAACCTTTGTAGAATTTATTCACACCGCATCTTTATTACATGATGATGTGGTGGATGAATCGGATATGCGTCGTGGTCGCGCAACGGCAAACTCAGCCTTTGGTAATGCCGCTAGCGTATTAGTAGGTGACTTCATTTATACTCGTGCATTCCAATTAGTGGCGCAGTTACAATCTCTAGACATTCTTCGCATTATGGCGGATGCCACCAACGTGTTGGCGGAAGGTGAAGTGCAACAATTGATGAACGTGAACGATCCCGATACCACTGAAGAAAGCTATATGCGCGTGATTTATAGTAAAACGGCACGATTATTTGAAGTAGCGGCGCAATCTGTTGCGATTGTTGCAGGTGCTGAAAAATCAATTGAAACCGCATTTCAAGAATATGGTCGCTATCTCGGTACCGCATTCCAATTAGTAGATGACGTGCTAGATTACAGTGCGAATGCAGCTGCATTAGGTAAAAATGTGGGTGATGACCTCGCTGAAGGTAAGCCTACTCTTCCTTTATTACACGCAATGCGTCACGGCAACCCACAACAAGCCGCGCTTATTCGCGAAGCCATTGAACAAGGCGGAAAACGTGATGCGATCGATGAAGTACTTGCGATTATGGCAGAACATAAATCTCTCGATTACGCAATGGATCGTGCGAAACAAGAAGCCCAAAAAGCGGTTGATGCTATTGCCTTATTACCTGAAAGCGAATACAAAAAAGCCTTAATTTCACTGGCTTATTTATCGGTAGATCGAACTTATTAATATGACTGAAGAACAAATTCAACCGCAAAGTGCGGTCGATTCTAAACCTAAATTTCAAAAAACACGTAAACAAAAGGTGCGCAAGGATCCCAATGCGCCTTTTATTCGTGAAAAACTCGAATTACCTGAAGGACATAATAAGTTACTTCTCCACTCCTGCTGTGCGCCTTGCTCAGGTGAAGTAATGGAAGCCATTTTAGCCTCAGGTATTGAGTTTACGATTTATTTTTACAACCCGAATATTCATCCATTGAAAGAATATTTAATTCGTAAAGAAGAAAACATCCGATTTGCCCAAAAATTCGGGATTCCGTTTATTGATGCAGACTACGATCGCCAACAATGGTTTGATCGCGCAAAAGGTATGGAATGGGAACCTGAACGTGGCATTCGCTGCACCATGTGTTTTGATATGCGTTTTGAAAAAGCAGCTGAATATGCTCATGAACATGGTTTCCCTGTATTTACCAGCTGCCTTGGTATTTCTCGCTGGAAAGATATGGATCAAATTAATGGTTGTGGTCACCGTGCGGCTGAAAAATATGATGATGTGATTTATTGGGATTACAACTGGCGTAAAGCTGGAGGATCTCAACGCATGATCGAAATCAGTAAACGTGAACGTTTTTATCAACAGGAATATTGTGGCTGCGTTTATTCTTTACGAGACAGCAATAAATGGCGTGAAGAAACAGGGCGACAAAAAATTGAAATTGGTAAACTCTATTACACACCAGATTAAAAACACATAAAAAAGAACCGCACTTTCAACATGCGGTTCTTTTTTATTTAATCTACAATGGTACGCCCACCTAATGCATTCTCTAAAGAATGATCTAACTGCTGAATTCGCGTACATAACACGTTTTCAATCTGGGCATTTTTATTTTTTTCTTGGGTTAATTCAAAACTTAAATTCAAGGCAACAATAGAAAGCACTCGGTCTAATTGCAATAAACCTGTACGCTCTTTCATTTCAGACACTTGAAGATCTAAATTACGCGCCGATTGACGCAAAATCTCTTCTTGTTCTGCAGGGACATTCAAGCGCAGCACTTGCCCTAATACAACAACTTCAACCAGTTTTAATGACATGTTATTCCCTTATGTTGAATGCTCAAGTAATCCTATTATGCCACAGCCAAATGCCTTCGTCATACTTTTTACGTTTAATTGACCGCACTTTATCCGTTCGCCCCATTTCGCAATTTACGCTATAATGCGACACTTTTCATTATTTTTGAACGGAATATTTATGCCAACTATCGCTCCTAATCCATTAGTCCTAGTGGACGGTTCATCTTATTTATATCGTGCTTTTCACGCATTTCCACCACTCACCAATTCAGCCGGCGAACCAACCGGTGCCATGTACGGTGTGTTAAATATGCTCAAAAGCCTGATTTCGCAAGTGCAACCGAGCCATATTGCGGTGGTCTTTGATGCGAAAGGCAAAACTTTCCGTGATGAAATGTTTGAACAATATAAATCCCATCGTCCACCGATGCCAGACGATCTGCGCAAACAAATTCAGCCATTGCACGATATTATCCGTGCCCTTGGCATTCCTCTTTTAGTCATTGAAGGTGTAGAAGCTGATGATGTCATCGGTACTCTAGCGGTAGCGGCTTCCAAAGCGAATCAAAAAGTTTTGATCAGTACCGGCGATAAAGACATGGCACAGCTAGTGGATGACAACATTATGTTGATCAACACCATGAATAACACCTTATTAGATCGCGAGGCTGTGATTGAAAAATACGGTATTCCGCCAGAACTCATCATTGATTACTTAGCGCTAATGGGCGATAGCGCCGATAATATTCCTGGCGTAGCGGGTGTGGGTGAAAAAACGGCTCTCGGTCTCTTACAGGGTATCGGCAGCATGGCAGAAATTTATGCTAACTTAGACAAAGTGGCCGAATTGCCAATTCGTGGGGCAAAAAAATTAGGGGATAAATTATTGGCTGAAAAAGAAATGGCGGATTTATCCTATCGCCTTGCCACGATCAAAACCGATGTCGCTCTCGATATCACTCCGGAACAACTTACCCTTGGTGCAAGCAATAACGATCAACTTACCGAATATTTCGGCCGTTATGAATTTAAACGTTGGCTCAATGAAGTGATGAATGGCGCTGACTCCATCACCAATAATAACGAACAACCAACCAAGATTAATCACTATCAAGCTACGCCAGCCCTCGCTCAAAATAATGACGATGAAACATTGCCGGCAATTCAAATTGATCGTAGCCGTTATGAAGCCTTGCTCACTGAAGCGGATTTAAATCGTTGGGTGGAAAAACTCAAGCAAGCCAAACTTTTTGCGCTAGATACTGAAACCGATAATTTAGATTATATGGCTGCCAACTTAGTGGGCATTTCCTTTGCGTTAGAAAACGGTGAAGCAGCTTATTTACCGCTACAATTAGATTATTTAGGCGCACCAAAAACTCTCGAAAAAACAACCGCACTTACGTTGTTAAAACCGGTTTTAGAAAATCCTGCTATTCAAAAAGTCGGGCAAAACTTCAAATACGATCTCACCATCTTCGCCCGTAATGGCATCGATGTGCAAGGTGTGGCTTTCGATACTATGTTGGAGTCCTATGTACTCAACAGCACAGGCCGTCATAATATGGACGATCTGGCGAAACGTTATTTAGGGCATCAAACAATCACTTTTGAAGAGATTGCAGGCAAAGGTAAAAATCAGCTGACTTTTAACCAAATTCCGTTGGAAAAAGCCGCCGAGTACGCGGCGGAAGATGCTGATGTGACAATGAAGCTGCAACAAGTGCTATGGGAAAAACTCTCTAAAGAACCCACTCTGGAAAAACTCTTTAAAGAAATGGAATTGCCATTGTTAGGCGTACTGTCCCGTATGGAACGTCGCGGTGTTTTAATTGATAGCGATGCGCTATTCCTACAATCTAACGAAATCGCTAACCGTTTAAGTGAATTAGAAGAACAGGCCTATGTCTTGGCGGGGCAACCATTTAATTTAGCTTCCACCAAACAATTACAAGAAATTTTGTTTGATAAATTAGGTTTGCCGGTTATTCAAAAAACACCAAAAGGTGCGCCATCCACCAACGAGGAAGTGTTGGAGGAACTCGCATTTAGTCATGAATTACCGAAAGTGTTGGTAGAACATCGTGGTCTCAGCAAACTAAAATCCACCTACACCGACAAATTACCGCAAATGGTGAATCCGCAAACGGGTCGAGTGCATACTTCCTACCATCAAGCGGTGACCGCCACCGGTCGTCTTTCATCAAGCGATCCGAATCTGCAAAACATTCCGATTCGTAATGAAGAAGGCCGCCGTATTCGTCAGGCATTTATTGCACGCGAAGGCTTTACTGTTGTGGCAGCTGACTATTCGCAAATCGAACTACGCATTATGGCGCACCTATCACAGGATCAGGGCTTAATTAACGCCTTTACTCAAGGCAAAGATATTCACCGCTCTACTGCGGCAGAAATCTTTGGGGTAGAACTGGATGAAGTAACGTCCGAGCAACGCCGCAATGCTAAGGCAATTAACTTCGGATTAATTTACGGTATGTCAGCCTTTGGCTTATCGCGTCAACTCGGTATTGGCCGTGCCGATGCCCAGAGCTATATGGATTTGTATTTCAAACGCTATCCAGGCGTACAAACCTTTATGCACGATATTCGCGAAAAAGCCAAAGCCCAAGGCTATGTGGAAACCCTATTCGGCCGTCGTTTATATCTACCAGATATCAACTCTTCTAATGGTATGCGCCGTAAAGCTGCCGAACGTGTCGCGATCAATGCACCAATGCAAGGCACCGCCGCAGACATTATTAAACGTGCCATGATTCAATTGGATCAAAAACTACAAAACGATCCCAATATTGCGATGATTATGCAGGTGCACGATGAATTGGTGTTTGAAGTGCGGTCAGAAAAAGTCGCGTTTTATAGCGAACTCATCAAAACACAAATGGAAAGCGCGGCTGATTTAGTGGTGCCACTGATTGTTGAAGTGGGTCAAGGCACGAACTGGGATGAGGCGCACTAAGGAATTTAGTCATGAATAAAGTTATTAGAAGTCACCTCTTTACGGCAGAACACGCTTGGGGAGCCCTTGATATTACCAATATGAAGGGTATTTCCGTGCGTCTGCACTGGACAGATAAACCTTACAAATGGCATATCAATGACGGTGAAGAAGTCTTTGCTGTCATGGATGGTACGGTGGAAATGCGCTACAAAGAAGACGGCCAAGAGAAAACCGTATTGCTCCATACAGGTGATATTTTTTATGCGGATATCGGTACCCAACATGTTGCTCATCCACAAGGCGAAGCGCGCATATTAGTCATAGAGAAAGAAGACAGTATTTAATAAATTAAAAGAATTTTATGAATCAAGAAAGACTCAACGAAATCGAAAAACCATTACTTCACCTTGTGGAACGTGATGTGGTTCCCGCACTTGGCTGTACTGAACCTATCTCTTTAGCGCTTGCCGCAGCAACTGCAGCCAAATATTTAGGCAAAACACCTGAACGTATTGAGGCTAAGGTATCGCCAAACTTAATGAAAAATGGTTTAGGTGTTGCAGTACCGGGAACGGGCATGGTGGGTTTGCCTATTGCCGCGGCGATTGGTGCTTTAGGCGGTGATCCAGAGGGTGAATTGGAAGTATTAAAACACATCACGCCAGAGCAAGTTTCACAAGCCAAAGCGATGCTTGATAAAAAGCTCGTTAATGTGGATATTCATCAAACTGATCATATTTTATATTCGGAAGCCGTGTTGTTTGCGGATAATGACCGAGTGAAAGTCGCCATTCAAGATCAACACACAAACATCATTCTGATTGAAAAAAATGGCGAGGTCATTTTTGAGAAAGAACACGATGAATGCGCTGATTGCGATCCTTATGATATTTTCAAACAGGTTAACGCGCGTGAAATTTTTGAATTTTCTTGTGAAGTTGAGCTCGATAAAATCCGCTTTATCGGACAAGCAGCTTCGCTCAACCGCGCACTGTCTAACGAAGGATTACGGGAAAATTACGGTTTACATATTGGCAGAACATTACGCAAACAAGTTGGTAGTGGCTTAATGTCAGACGATTTGCTCAGCAAAATTATGATTGAAACCACTGCAGCCTCCGATGCCCGTATGGGCGGGGCTACATTACCAGCAATGAGTAATTCAGGTTCAGGTAACCAAGGTATTGCCGCGACTATGCCCGTAGTTGTGGTGGCCGATTATTTAAATGTGAGTGAAGAAAAACGTCTCCGCGCCCTCTTCTTATCACACTTAATGGCCATTTATATCCACAGTAAATTACCCAAACTTTCTGCCCTTTGTGCGGTAACAACCGCATCGATGGGAAGCTGTGCGGGTATCGCCTATTTACTTACGGGTAAATTTGAAACCGTGAGCATGGGGATTTGCAGCATGATTGGTGACATCAGCGGAATTATCTGCGATGGGGCATCCAATAGCTGTGCGATGAAAGTCTCCACCAGCGTGGCTTCTGGTTATAAATCAGTTCTCATGGCGATGGATGAAACCCATGTGACGGGCAATGAAGGTATCGTTGAACATGATCTCGATCGCACTATCGATAATCTATGCTCAATCGCTTCTAAAAGTATGCACCATATTGATCGCCAAGTGATTGAAATTATGGTGAGTAAACCCTGTCCCTAATATCGTGATAACTTACAACAAAGTGCGATCAGAAAAACATACAAATTTCTGACCGCACTTTTTTTATATCAAAAAAACATATTTTCTAGCAAAAAGTTATTGGCGTTACCTTCTTATTTTTTTAGAAAATACTGCTCTACTTAGTTTTAAAAGAAAGGAATAGTTATGCTTTTAACCGGATTACTTTGCGGAATTTTACTCGGATTTGTGATGCAGCGTGGACGCTTTTGTATTACTGGCGCATTTCGCGATATGTATGTCACCAAAAATAACAAAATGTTTGTTGCCCTTCTATTGGCGATTACCGTGCAATCCATTGGTTTCTTTCTCTTAAAAGAAATCGGTGTATTAAATGTCGATCCGGCTGAAAATTTTGCCTTTTTAGCGGTGATTATCGGTGCCTTTGTATTTGGTGTTGGTATTGTTCTTGCTGGCGGTTGTGCGACAGGTACATGGTACCGCGCTGCAGAAGGTTTAGTCGGCAGTTGGGTTGCGTTATTCACTTATATGTTGTTAAGTGCCATCATGCGCACTGGCCCATTAGGGGAATTCAATAAAACTTTACGTGACATCAATATCGAACAACGCAACATTTATGATACATTCGGCATTTCACCTTGGTGGTTAGTGGCACTATTAACTTTAGTGACAGCCTTTTATGTATACAAACATCTCAGCAAACCAAGCGTAAAAGTTGTGGTATTAAAACCGAAGAAAACGGGGCTTGCCCACTTATTATTTGAAAAACGCTGGCACCCATTTTTCTCAGCCGTGTTAATTGGATTAATCGCGCTTGCCGCTTGGCCACTCAGTGTTGCTACTGGTCGTGAGTTTGGACTTGGTATCACCGGCCCATCCGCTAATATTATGCAATTCCTTGTTACTGGCGACGGTAAATTTATTAACTGGGGCGTATTCTTAGTTTTAGGGATTTTTATCGGCTCATTCATCGGCGCGAAAGCAAGCAATGAATTTCGTGTTCGTGTACCGGATGCCACTACGATTCTACGCAGCGGACTCGGCGGTATTCTCATGGGTATTGGCGCAACCCTTGCGGGTGGCTGTTCTATCGGTAATGGTTTAGTCGAAACTGCCTTTTTCTCTTGGCAAGGTTGGGTCTCATTGCCATTGATGATCCTCGGCACTTGGGTGGCCGCCTACTTCACCATTATCCGTCCACAACGTTTAAAATTAGCAAAAGCATCATAAGGAGTTTATATGATCGTTAAATTACCTACACTTGGCCTTGTTTGCCCATTTCCTCTCGTTGAAGCTAAGGAAGCTATGGCTAAGTTAAATAAAGGCGATGGCCTAGAAATTGAATTCGACTGCACACAAGCCACCGAGGCTATTCCCGCTTGGGCAGCAGAAGAAGGTTATGAAGTCACAAACTTCGAGCAAATTGATGATGCAAAATGGTCAATTACCGTAATTAAATAATAAAAAAGTGCGGTCAGAAAAATACATAAATTTCTGACCGCACTTTTTCTTTAATGAATCGAAATAATTAAATCAATTCGACTGGTACTTTCACCACCAGTTTTTTCACAAAACTTGATTTACCGTTTACGGTGCAACCTGGCTTATGGGGTTCATAAGGGAAAAAGACGGCGAACATTTTTGGTAAAAGTGTTACCGTGCTTTTATCTTCAATTTGCGGGGTAAGTTGGTAATCATCGGCATCACGATATTCATCGTATAAGCTGAGGTTTGGATAGGTCGCACTTACTTCAACATTTTCTTCACCACGAATAAGTAATTGAATATCTAGATATTTATGGTGAAGTTCAGCTTGTTTACTATCCGCCTCAACCGTATCAAATTCCATGACATTCATATAGACTTGCTCGCTTAAATCATGACGGCCATTTTCTAATGCTTCAAGATCTAAGGTGTTGAGATGATCGCAAATGTCCGCGATAACTTTTGGTAAACCCACTTTGAAATTTGGGGTATTTAATGCACTGATAATCATAGTGTCTCCTTACGTATGTATTTGTATGAGAATATGATAACAAGTTGCTTATATTAAATAAAGTTACCAATAAATTTAAAACTCTGTATAATAAGCGAGCTTTATTTTCTGCATTAGCGTGCGGCTATCAAAAGAAATTTTTAAACACCAAAAGTGCGGTCATTTTTTCGAGAGATTTCTTTTGCTAGTCGCAATCTGGAAAATAAAGCTTTGTTTTAAATATTATTTTGAAGGAAAACATTGTGAATCCAATTGTTAAACAATTTAAATACGGTCAACATACCGTTACTCTAGAAACCGGCGCAATTGCACGTCAAGCAACTGCTGCGGTTATGGCAAGCATGGACGATACTACGGTATTCGTGACTGTTGTTGCTAAAAAAGATGTGAAAGAAGGTCAAGACTTCTTCCCATTAACCGTAAACTACCAAGAGCGTACTTATGCGGCGGGTAAAATCCCTGGTGGTTTCTTCAAACGTGAAGGCCGTCCATCTGAAGGCGAAACTTTAATTGCACGTTTAATTGACCGTCCAATTCGTCCATTATTCCCAGAAGGTTTCTTCAACGAAATCCAAGTTGTGGCAACTGTGGTTTCTGTAAATCCACAAATCAGCCCTGACTTAGTGGCAATGATCGGTGCTTCTGCAGCATTAACCTTATCAGGTGTTCCTTTCAACGGTCCTATCGGTGCAGCGCGTGTTGGTTTTATCGACAACCAATTCGTATTAAATCCAACCATGGCTGAACAAAAACAAAGCCGTTTAGACTTAGTAGTTGCAGGTACTGACAAAGCCGTATTAATGGTTGAATCTGAAGCTGATATTTTAACTGAAGAACAAATGTTAGCGGCGGTAGTATTCGGTCATCAACAACAACAAGTTGTGATTGAAGCAATCAAAGAATTTGCAAAAGAAGCAGGTAAACCGCGTTGGGATTGGGTTGCGCCACAACCAAACACAGATTTAATTAACAAAGTAAAAGCGATTGCTGAAGCTCGTTTAGGCGATGCATACCGTATTACTGAAAAACAAGCTCGTTACGAGCAAATCGATGCGATTAAAGCGGATGTGATTGCACAAATCACAGCTGAAGATGAGGAAATTAGCGAAGGTAAAATCGTGGATATCTTCACCGCACTTGAAAGCCAAATCGTTCGTGGCCGTATCATTGCAGGTGAACCACGTATTGATGGTCGTACCGTTGATACCGTTCGTGCATTAGATATTTGTACTGGTGTATTACCACGTACTCACGGTTCTGCAATTTTCACCCGTGGTGAAACACAAGCATTAGCCGTTGCAACATTAGGTACTGAACGTGATGCACAAATCATTGATGAATTAACGGGTGAACGTCAAGATCACTTCTTATTCCACTACAACTTCCCTCCATACTCTGTAGGTGAAACCGGTATGATTGGCTCACCAAAACGTCGTGAAATCGGTCACGGTCGTTTAGCAAAACGCGGTGTAGCTGCGGTTATGCCAAGCCTTGCAGAATTCCCGTATGTGGTGCGTGTTGTATCTGAAATCACTGAATCTAACGGTTCTTCTTCTATGGCTTCTGTATGTGGTGCGTCTTTAGCATTAATGGATGCGGGTGTACCAATCAAAGCCGCTGTTGCAGGTATCGCAATGGGCTTAGTGAAAGAAGAAGAGAAATTTGTGGTTCTTTCAGATATTTTAGGTGATGAAGACCACTTAGGTGATATGGACTTTAAAGTGGCTGGTACACGTGAAGGTGTAACCGCACTTCAAATGGACATCAAAATTGAAGGTATCACCCCTGAAATTATGCAAATTGCATTAAACCAAGCAAAAGGTGCACGTATGCACATTCTTGGCGTAATGGAACAAGCAATCCCTGCACCACGTGCAGATATTTCTGACTACGCGCCGCGTATTCACACCATGAAAATTGATCCGAAGAAAATCAAAGATGTTATCGGTAAAGGTGGTGCAACTATCCGTGCATTAACTGAAGAAACTGGTACTTCTATCGATATCGATGATGATGGTACAGTGAAAATTGCTGCAGTAGATAGCAGTGCAGCGAAAAACGTGATGGCACGTATTGAAGAAATCGTTGCTGAAGTTGAAGCGGGCGCAATTTACAAAGGTAAAGTGACTCGTCTTGCTGATTTCGGTGCATTCGTGGCTATCGTAGGAAATAAAGAAGGTTTAGTTCATATTTCTCAAATCGCAGAAGAACGCGTAGAGAAAGTGAGTGATTATCTTCAAGTTGGTCAAGAAGTGACGGTTAAAGTGGTTGAAATCGATCGTCAAGGTCGTATCCGCTTAACCATGAAAGATCTTGCACCAAAACAAGAAACTGAAGCAGAATCTGCACCTGCAGAAGATATTTCAGAAGAACAAGAATAATCTCATAGGATGTGTAAAAACCTTTGCACACCCGTTTTGATTATCGAACTAACTTATAAAACAATGCAATATTTTCGGTTATTCCGTTTTCTAGTTTCATTATCTAGCCTAAGTCTGACTTTATTTATTTCCGGTTGTGTACAATCGGGAAACGTGTTTGTCGCACCAAATAAAGTCGTGCTCGCGGATCAAAACCCGAATACGCACTTCGAACAAGAAGTGATGATTACCCGAATCGGGCAGGTTTTATTAGTTGGAAAAATGAGTAATGAAGAACGAGCGACGCTTCACTTTGAACGTGGCGTATTATACGACTCCCTCGGTTTATGGGGCCTCGCACGTTATGACTTTACACAAGCCCTCGCGTTACAGCCAAAGATGGCTTCCGTTTATAATTACTTAGGGCTTTACTTACTGCTTGAAGAAGATTACGACAGCGCATTAGAAACCTTTAATGCGGTGTTTGAGTTGGATCCAAGTTATGACTATACCCACCTTAATCGTGGTTTAAATTTTTATTACGTCGAACGCTATAATCTTGCTGAAGACGATTTGATGAAGTTTTACGAAGCCGATACCAAAGATCCTTATCGCGTACTCTGGCTCTATTTGAACGAACAAAAATTAAAACCACAAGAAGCCCATGCCAACCTTGTTGAACGAGCTAAAGGGTTATCTAAGGACTTCTGGGGAACAAATATCGTTCAATATTATTTAGGTAATATTTCCGTGAGTGACTTGCAAGAGCGGGCAACTAAATTTGCAGAAAACTCGCAACAATATGCAGAAATATTAACCGAAACCTACTTTTATCTAGCAAAACAAAAACTCAATTTGGGGCAAATTGATGAAGCGGCGGCTTTATTCAAACTTGCTATTGCGAATCAGGTATATAACTTTGTTGAGTATCGTTTTGCCGTGTTAGAGCTGATGAAATTGAAACCGGCTCAAACTGACGACGAAAAAGAAGAAAAAAGTGCGGTCACAAAAACTGCTGTTTTCTAGACTTGCTTCTTTCTTTTGTAACAAATAAACCTGAAAGCGAACTTGAGCTTTCCTTACTTACATTCGAGTATTTTAATGACAGACAAAATCACTTTTAATGATTTGGGCTTGCCTGAATTCATTCTAAAAGCCGTTTCTGACCTTGGTTTTGAAACACCTTCGCCAATCCAACAAGCTTGTATTCCTGCTCTTCTAGAGGGCAGAGATGTACTTGGTATGGCACAAACCGGTAGTGGTAAAACTGCCGCATTCTCTTTACCTATTTTGGCAAAAATTGATCCTGCCGCAAAACATCCACAATTATTGGTGATGGCACCAACGCGTGAACTTGCAATTCAAGTTGCTGATGCTTGTGAACACTTCATGAAATATGCAAAAGGCATCAACATCGTGACCCTTTATGGTGGTCAGCGTTATGACATCCAATTACGTGCATTAAAGCAAGGTGCACAAGTTGTTGTAGGTACACCGGGTCGTATTTTAGATCACATCCGTCGTAACACATTAAATCTTTCTGAGTTAAGAGCTATCGTACTTGATGAAGCCGATGAGATGCTTCGTATGGGCTTTATTGATGATGTAGAAACCGTTATGGCAGAATTACCAGAAGAGCACCAAACAGCCCTTTTCTCAGCCACCATGCCTGAGCCAATTCGTCGTATCACAAAACGCTTCATGAACAACCCGCAAGAAGTGAAAATCAAAGTAAATAACGATAATGCGCCGGATATTGAACAAAACTGTTGGTATGTTCAAGGTTTCCGTAAAAATGATGCATTATTGCGTTTCTTAGAAGTGGAAGATTTTGATGCGGCAATCATTTTTACCCGTACTAAAACGGGCACACTTGATGTGACTGAATTATTAGAAAAACACGGTTTCCGTGCTGCGGCATTAAACGGTGATATGACCCAACAATTACGTGAACAAACCTTAGATCGCTTACGTAATGGCAGTCTTGATATCGTCGTTGCAACCGATGTTGCTGCGCGCGGTATCGATATTGAACGTATCAGCCTTGTAGTGAACTATGATATCCCACTTGATGCAGAGTCTTACGTTCACCGTATCGGTCGTACTGGTCGTGCAGGTCGTTCTGGTCGTGCATTATTATTCGTTGAACCACGTGAACGCCGTTTACTTCGCAATATCGAACACTTGATGAAAAAACCAATCAATGAAGTTGAATTGCCAAATCATGAAGTGTTGCAAGCCTGTCGTCGTAAAAAATTCCAAGACAAGATTACCAAACAATTGGAACATCACGATCTCGAAATGTATCGTAGCTTATTGGAAGATTTATTCACGGCAGATCAGGATCAAGAAGATATTGCTGCGGCGATGTTGATGTTGCTTCAAGGAGAACAAAAACTGATTCTTCCACCTGATCCACCAATGGATAAGCGTCGTCGTGACCGTAATGATCGCGGTGATCGCCGTGAAAATCCACGTTCAGCTGAACGTCGTGGTGAACGTAAAGGCTATGGCACCCCACAACCGATGGATTTATATCGTATCGAAGTAGGTCGTGCAGATGGCGTAGAAGTACGTCATATCGTAGGTGCTATCGCAAATGAAGGTGATATTAACAGCCGTTATATTGGCCATATCAAACTTTATGATGACTACTCTACTGTTGAATTACCACAAGGTATGCCAAAAGAATTGCTCCAACAATTCGGAAAAACTCGCGTTTTAAATAAACAAATGCAAATGAGCTTTATGGGCGCAGCACAGTCAGACAACAGACGTGGTGGCAATGACTTTGGTGGAAAAGGTCGCCGTAATGAACGTGGAGACCGAGGCCAAGATCGCTTCCGTGGTGAACGTAACGGTGAACGTCGTCAGCGTAAATTTAACGATAAAAACGACCGCACTTTTAATGAGCGTGGTCGCCGAGATCGCCAACGTTAATCCTTATTTAACAGCCCCTTGAAGTAAAAGGGGCTTTTTTATTGTCTTAATTCTCGTTACAATCGTCTCTTATCTCAATTTATAAGGTTTATCTATTGAAAGGTCTATTTTTACGTATTATTGCTGCTTTTGCATTATTACTTTGGGCAATTGATATGGTCTTCCCTTGGCAAAAAATTATGCAATCGGAGCAAAACCCTTACACCACGATCAAAAATCGCGGTAGCCTAATTGTCGGCACCATTAACAATCCCATTTACTATTTTATTGGGAATGAAGGCGAATCAGGCTTGGAATACGAATTAGCAAAAAACTTTGCTGATTATTTAGGGGTTCGCTTACAAATTAAAACCTTAGAAAATAACGATCAGCTTTTTAATGAATTAGAGAACAATAATATTGATATCGCCGCTGCGAATCTTTTGTTCCAGCCTCAGCGTGCAGAAAAATTTCAGTTAGGACCATCTTACACCTCTGCCTCTTGGCAGCTTGTGTATAAAAAAGGTGAAAATCGCCCGAAAGATTTAGCGCAAGTCCAGCAAGAAATTATTATTTCTGCGGGGGAAGACTTAGAAAAATTATTATCCCTTGCACAGAAAAAACTTCCTGCACTTAAATGGCAGAATAACAAGCAGTTAACCCAAGAGGAATTATTAATTCAAGTAGCGGAAGGCAAAATTCCTTATACAATTGCAAATAGTATTGATGTGGCAGCTGCACAACAAATTCGCCCTAACTTAGCAATTGCATTTGACTTAACAGATGAAATGACCGTGCATTGGTATCTTTCTAATAAATCCTATAATGAGCTACAAGCAGGCTTGTTAGATTTTATGAATAATGCCATTGAAACTGGATTAATTGATCGTATTGAGGAAAAATATTTCCGCCATATTACTGCCTTTGATTATGTGGATACTCAGGCTTATTTAGAGGCTGTAGAAAAAATTCTGCCTCAATATCAACCGCTCTTTGAAAAATACAAAGGGAATTTAGACTGGCGATTATTAGCTGCTGTAGCCTATCAAGAATCGCATTGGGACCCTTATGCCACCTCTCCAACAGGTGTACGCGGAATGATGATGCTTACCAAAGATACGGCTGTGCGGATGAATATTAATAATCGCACAGATGCTGAACAAAGTATAAAAGCGGGATCGGAGTATTTGCATTGGCTACTCGACCAAATGCCTGACAGCATTCCAGAAGAAGATCGAATTTGGTATTCTTTAGCGGCATACAATATGGGGTTAGGGCATATTTTAGATGCTCGTCGCTTAACTAAAAAATTAGGCGGCAATCCTGATAACTGGTTAGATGTAAAAAATAATCTTCAGCTATTATCGGAAAAGCGCCATTATTCAAACTTAAAATATGGCTACGCTCGCGGCTATGAAGCCTATCAATATGTCGAAAATATTCGCCGTTACATGAATAGTATTGTGAATTATCATCGCGTTCAAGAAAACCAAGCGACTGCAACAGAGTAAATGCGGTCAGAAAAAGCAACGTTTTATTGAACTCAAAGAAAAACAAGGAGAAAAAGATGTTAAAAAGAAAAACTTTTTTAAAGAAAAAAGCATCAAGAGATATCTCTGCCTCACGCAACTTGCGTTTAAGACGCTTAAAACACCGTAAAGCAAAACAATTCCAACGCCATGCATTACAATTAGTGATTCAAGATATCTAAAAAAGGGCGAACATCATGTTCGCCCTTTTATCTACTCATTATTCTCTATTTTTCAAAAGAATCTTTCAAACGCTCATCTGCTCGGCGGGATTCGCCTTTATGTTGAAGTTTATTTAATTGACGTTCTAATTTTTCTTCGACTTCATTGATCGCTTTATACATATCATCAGCCGTTGCAGTGGCTAACAGATTACCTAATGGAGTTCCAATTGAAGCCTCTACTGAAAAGCCGTTTGGTACTTTACTTAAAACAAAATGTGGGCTAATCAGTTGAGTGTGCCATTTCTCTAATTTTGCAAGTCTTCCCTCCACATGTTCACGAATTGCAGGGGTGATTTCCATTTGTTTACTTGTGATATTGAGTGTCATAGCATTTACCTCTTTTGCTTAAATGAACCCTTCGGTTCCGTTCATCTTTAATAACAACATATCGACCTTGAACCACTTTTTCAAGTGCTTTTAGGTAAATAAAAAAACAAATGTTCAAAAATATGATCGGGATCTAATTTCTGAAAAAATGTGATTTCATTTCCGTGTAAACTTGTTATGATGTAAAGCTGTAAACAACAAAGGGAAGCGTTCAGCTTCCCTTTTATTTTTACGACATGAATTAGGCTAATTCATCTTGATCATGTTGTGTGGCTTTTAAACGTTCAAAGTAATCTTTGGTTTCTGAAATAATCTCTTTGCGTAAACCAATTAATGCGACTAAGTTCGGGAAGGCCATTAAACCATTCACGATATCCGCTAAGATCCAAATTAAATCTAAAGTCAGGAAGGAGCCTGCCCCAACCAGAACAATAAACACGAAGCGATACACTTTAATACCACGGATACCAACTAGATAAAGGAAACAACGTTCACCGTAGTAGCACCAACCTAAAATTGTGGTGAAAGCAAAAAATAATAGGCCAACTGTTACAATTGTTGCACCAAATGATGTACCTAATCCCTGAGCAAAAGCATAGTTAGTCACACTTGCGCCTGAAAGCTCTGGGTTACTCCATGCTCCTGTAATCACAAGCACTAAGCCTGTCATCGTACATACGATGATAGTATCTAAAAATGTCCCCGTCATCGAAATTAAACCTTGGCGAACGGGCTCTTTCGTTTGCGCTGCTGCGGCTGCGATTGGCGCACTTCCTAAACCTGATTCATTTGAGAAAATACCGCGCGCCACACCAGATTGAATGGCTTTCATCACGGTAAAGCCAACTGCACCACCTAAAGCTGCCTGAGGATTAAACGCACTCTGAATAATTAATGAAATTGCAGCAGGTAATTTATCGTAATTAACGATTAAGATGATAATTGAGGTCGTCACATAACCCAGCGCCATAAAAGGCACAATGACGGCAGAGGCTCTCGCAATACGTCTTACTCCACCAAGAATAATCATAGCGACCAATACCGTCACCACTGTTGCAGTAATCACAACAGGCACATTAAAGGTGTCTTGCATCGCATGCGTAATCGCATTGACTTGAGGGAAAGTACCGATACCGAAAAAGGCCACCAACACCCCAAATAACGCAAATAATTTCGCTAACCATTTGATACCAAGACCACGTTCGATGTAATACATTGGTCCACCAGCCATAAAACCGTATTTATCGCGCACACGATATTTCACTGCAAGCAAACATTCGGCATATTTGGTTGCCATGCCTAATAATGCAACTAGCCACATCCAAAAAATCGCGCCAGGTCCACCCGCTTGTACTGCGGTCGCTACACCCACGATATTCCCTGTACCAATAGTTGCCGCTAATGCGGTACAAAGTGCAGCAAAAGAAGACACGTCCCCTTTGCCTTTATTTGCACCACGGGCAAATAAATAGCCCAAAGCACGAGGCAAATAACGAATTTGCAAAAAGCCTAAACGAAGGGTGAGATAAAGTCCGGTTCCGGACAAAAGAATAAGTAGGGGCGGTCCCCATATAAAGCTACTAATAGCCGATAAGATTGTCTGTAATGACATTGATGATTCCTCGTCGTTTAAAATACAAATAAACTCGACAAGGAGACAAGAAGAATCCCGATAGAAATATATTGATAATACGGATTGTCTTTTGCCCCTGTCCTTTTGCCTGAGCGTTTGGAAAACAATCGAAAAATCGACCGCTCTTTTGCGCCTTCGGCGTCCATTTACATCGATAAAATGCAATGGATCTCTCCAAGGGTTCGTCCAGTAACAGTCCCTGCAATCTTGCGATTGCGCCTGAAAGATTTTACCTCGTCGGCGTAGGGGCAATTCCCTACTCTCCAGCTACCTTCTTCCGAACTCACTTTTTACGTTTTATTTTTTATCGCAAAAAGTGTCGCGAATTTTAGCAAACTTGAAAGGCTAACTCAATGGATTGACGAAAAAAGGCTTAGATAACAAGGTGAAAGCAGATAAAAACAAAGTGCGGTCAAAAATTTTCTTATTTTTTGACCACACTTTCTTAAAAAAGAAAGGCAGGTAATTACCTGCCCTTATCTATTTTAATAATTATAAAATCTCTTTTGCTTTTGCCACCACGTTATCCACGGTGAAACCAAAGAGTTTGAATAATTGATCTGCTGGTGCTGATTCGCCGAAGCTATTCATACCTACCACGCGACCCTCAAAGCCGACGTATTTATACCAGAAGTCTGCAATACCTGCTTCGATTGCAACACGTTTGGTTACGGCCGCAGGTAACACACTTTCACGGTACGCTGCATCTTGTTTATCGAAACGGTTAGTGCTTGGCATAGAAACGACACATACTTTTTTACCTTCAGCAGTCAATACATCTGCTGCTTTCAATGCTAATTCCACTTCAGAACCTGTCGCAATGAAGATTAACTCTGGTGTACCCTCACAGTCTTTTAACACATAAGCACCACGTTTAACTGCCTCTAATTGTGCAGAAGTGCGGTCCATTTGTGCTAAGTTTTGACGGGTAAAGATCAACGCACTTGGGCCATCTTGACGCTCAACCGCTTGCTGCCATGCAATAGCTGACTCTACTTGGTCACATGGACGCCATGTTTCAAGATTTGGAATTAAGCGTAATGATGTGGTTTGCTCCACTGGTTGGTGAGTTGGACCATCTTCGCCTAAACCGATCGAGTCATGAGTATAAACGAATAAAGTGCGTTGTTTCATTAATGCCGCCATACGCACCGCATTATGTGCATATTCGTAGAACATTAAGAAGGTTGCGCCATAAGGAATGAACCCGCCGTGTAAAGCAATACCATTCATAATCGCTGACATACCGAACTCACGTACACCATAGTTGATATAGTTACCGCCTACGTTTTCGTGTGCACGAATTGGTTTAGAACCGCTCCATAACGTTAAGTTAGAGCTTGCTAAGTCTGCAGAGCCACCTAAGAATTCAGGTAATACATGTGCATAAGCTTCGATTGCATTTTGTGATGCTTTACGGCTCGCAATGCTTGCAGGGTTAGCTTGTAATTTTTCAATGAACGCTTTAGATTCTGCCGCCCAATTTGCTGGTAATTCACCGTTTACACGACGTGTAAATTCTGCTGCAAGTTCAGGGTATGCTTTTGCATAAGCCGCAAATTTTTCTTCCCAAGATTTTTCTGCTGCAGCGCCTTTTTCTTTCGCAGACCATTCAGCATAGTACTCAGCTGGAATTTCAAATGGACCATATTCCCAGCCTAGTGCTTTACGAGTTAATGCGATTTCTTCATCACCTAATGGTGCACCGTGACAATCATGAGAACCTGATTTATTTGGTGAACCAAAACCGATAATGGTTTTACAAATAATTAATGTTGGTTTTTCTTTTTCTGCTTGAGCAAGAATGGTTGCAGCGCGAATTTGTTCTGCATCATGACCATCTACATTACGGATTACTTGCCAGCCATAAGCTTCAAAACGAGCTACGGTATCATCGCTGAACCAACCATCTACATGACCATCAATCGAAATGTTGTTGTCATCGTAGAATGCGATTAATTTACCAAGACCTAATGTGCCTGCTAAAGAGCAAGCTTCATGAGAAATCCCTTCCATTAAACAGCCATCGCCTAAGAACACATAAGTGTGGTGGTCTACGATTTCATGGCCTTTACGGTTAAATTGACCCGCTAAGGTTTTCTCTGCAATCGCCATCCCTACTGCATTGGTGATACCTTGACCTAACGGACCTGTTGTGGTTTCAACACCTGGCGCATAACCATATTCTGGGTGACCCGGGGTTTTAGAATGTAATTGACGGAATTGTTTTAAATCTTCGATAGAAAGATCGTAGCCTGTTAAATGTAATAAGCTATAAATCAACATTGACCCGTGACCGTTAGAAAGCACAAAACGGTCGCGATCAGCCCATTTAGGGTTGTTTGGATTGTGTTTTAAGAAATCGCGCCATAATACCTCAGCGATATCCGCCATTCCCATTGGTGCGCCTGGGTGGCCTGATTTTGCTTTTTGTACTGCATCCATTGATAGCGCACGAATTGCGTTGGCGAGTTGTCTACGAGTTGCCATGTTTTTCTCCTATCTAAATAATTCTGAGTATTCTACCTTATTTACTGATTGACTTGAGCAATATCTGCAATTTTATTTACCTTGATCAAATTCTTCGACGACGTTGATGGAAACGTTGGCTACTCGATTTACCTTGTAAATTTACCACCGTTTTAGTTTCTACTGGTTTTCGATATGTTCGACGATAATGACTTAAAAAATAATGAATGGAACTGGCGAATAAAGCACCTAATAAAAAAACCACCACAATTTCACCATATAAGCGGTGGAAGACTTGATTAATTTTGCTCTGCGTCGTTTGAGCATATTGGGCATCAAATGTTACCCTCAAAAAGCCACGAACGGCATTATTGGAAGCGGAATAAATCGGCTCAACAATTTGTTGTGTTGAAAATTCACCTTCATTTTTATGTTCTAGGCCAAGTTGCTCACGAAGATTGCCGGTATTAGTACTTTGTGCCAATTCTTTGCCGTTATAATCATAAATGGTCGCATCGAGTACAAAGTTTTCTTTAACTAAATTATCTAAATTTTCAACGAGCTGATCGGATTTCGCATTATTGGTTAATAAAACTGAAAATAAATTGGCTTGCTGACGAACCAAAGTATGCGATAAATTTGCTACTTGATTCACACTTGAAAGCTGTGAACCAATCTTAAATTGTTTCACACCAAATAAAATCACCGCCATGGCTCCGATACAAAGCAGAATGATGAGTCCAAACATCAGTGATTTTTGAAGTTTTTCTTTAATTAATTGCACGTTGTTTTTCCATTTTTTCGCCAAGATCGGCTAGAATAGATGAGTATTCACAATTTACAGGATTTTCTATGCAAATTCAAAACCTTGCAAGCATTACCCAAAAATATCCCCAATTCCCCACCACACTTTCGTCTGATTTGCCTCACTCCGATGAATCGCATGCGTTTATTTTATACGGTACAACGCTGAATTTAGCCAAATTACTCGAATTCCAACAAAAGTGCGGTCAATCTTTCCTGTGTTTTGATGCATGGAACGTTGAAAAAAATACCGTTGTTCTTTTAAAAGGCAAATGGCTAGCCGATTTTATTGCCCATGCTCACGACCTGCAATTAGACATCGCCAAACTGGATTTTGATGCAAAATTATCAGAAAAAGGTTTATTGGTAATGGATATGGACTCGACTGCCATTCAAATTGAATGTATCGATGAAATTGCCAAACTTGCTGGCACGGGTGAATTAGTTTCTGCCATTACTGAAAGCGCTATGCGTGGCGAGCTCGATTTTGAACAAAGTTTGCGTCGCCGTGTGGGTACGCTTAAAGGCGCGCCAGAAAGCATTTTGCAACAAGTACGTGAAAAATTGCCTTTAATGCCAGGCTTAATTGAAACCATTAAGACATTACAACTACATGGTTGGAAAACCGCCATTGCTTCTGGTGGTTTTACCTATTTCGCCGATTACTTAAAAAGTTTATTAAACCTCGATTTTGCGGCGTCTAATCAATTTGAAATCATTGATGGCATGCTCACCGGCAATGTAAAAGGTAGCGTGGTCGATGCACAATACAAAGCGAATACCTTGCAAAAACTCGCTGAGGAATACAGTATTTCACGCAAAAACACCCTCGCCATTGGTGATGGCGCCAATGATTTGGCGATGATGAATGTCGCCGGATTAGGCGTGGCATTCCATGCCAAACCGAAGGTGCAACAACAAGCGCAAATTGTGGTAAACTTTGCTGACTTAACCGCACTTTTATGTCTTTTAAGTGCAAATGATCGAATTTAATTCATTTTGGGAGAAAATTTATGCCATCTTTTGACATCGTATCTGAAATTACTATGCACGAAGTGCGTAATGCGGTTGAAAATGCAAACCGCGTATTAAGTACACGTTATGATTTCCGTGGCGTGGAAGCCGTCATTGAATTAAATGAAAAAAGCGAAACCGTGAAAGTGACCACCGAATCTGATTTCCAATTAGAGCAATTAATTGAAATCTTAATTGGTGCGTTTGTAAAACGTGGCATTGAGCATAGCTCATTGGATATTCCAACAGAAAGTGAACATCACGGTAAACTTTACACCAAAGAAATCAAATTAAAGCAAGGGATTGAACCTGATATGGCGAAAAAAATCACTAAATTAGTGAAAGATTCAAAAATCAAAGTTCAAACTCAAATTCAAGGTGAACAAGTACGCGTAACCGGTAAATCCCGTGATGATTTACAAGCTGTTATTCAATTGGTGAAAGGGGCTGAATTAGACCAACCATTCCAATTTAATAACTTCAGAGATTAAAAAAACGAAAGAGCGGTCAAAAAACACAACATTTTTTGACCGCTCTTTTTATTTGCGTTAATTAAGCTAATCTCGCTTTTGCTTCTGCAATCGCTTCTGCGACACGAAGTGGTGAAACCCCACCTTTCGCACAACGTTTATCTAAACAAGATTGTAGTGAAAGAATGTCATATACATCATCCCCCACTACATCGCTGAATTGACGGAATTCAGGAATGGTTAAGTCTTCCAAGGCTTTACCTTTTTCAATGGCATAAACCACAGTTTCACCGACAATGTGATGAGAATCACGGAATGGTACACCTTTTGCCACGAGATAATCTGCTAGCTCTGTTGCATTTGAGTAGCCTTTTAAAGCAGCTTCGCGTGTACGGTCGGTATTCACTTTTAACTCATCTAACACGAAAGTCGCCATATCTACGCAATCTTGCCAGGTATCTAATGCATCAAAGATCCCTTCTTTGTCTTCTTGCATATCTTTGTTATACGCTAATGGTAAACCTTTTAAGGTCATCAACATACCGGTTAATGCGCCCATGACACGGCCCGCTTTACCACGAATCAATTCACAAGCATCTGGATTTTTCTTTTGTGGCATTAAAGATGAACCAGAAGTCACACGATCCGATAATTCCACAAAATTCGCTTCACCACTGTTGAAAATAATCATATCTTCTGCAAAACGAGAAAGGTGAGCCATGCTTAAAGATGCCGTTGAAAGTAATTCCACAATATGATCGCGATCTGATACGCTATCCAAACTATTACGCGTCGCAAAAGCAAAACCCAGATCAGCGGCTAATTGTTCACGATCAACTGCATAGGCTGTCCCCGCAAGTGCACCACTGCCTAATGGGCAGCTATTCATGCGTTTATAAGCATCGGCGAGACGTGAATAATCACGCTCAAACATTTCCACATAAGCCATACACCAATGGGCAAAAGTGATGGGTTGAGCACGTTGTAAATGAGTATAACCCGGCATCACTGCATCTTGCGTCTTTTCCGCTGTTTGCACCAAATGACGTTGAAGATTACGAATAGATGCTTGCAACTCCGTTACACGTTGTTTGCACCACATTTTAATATCAAGTGCAACTTGGTCATTACGGCTACGGCCTGTGTGTAATTTTTTACCTAAATTACCCACTTTATCGATAAGCTTACTTTCCACCCAACTATGAATATCTTCTGCATCATCTTGCAAAATCGCCTGTGGATTTGACCGCACTTCAATTAATAATTCATTTAAGGCAACTTCTAGCTGTTGTTGCTCTTCAGCACTTAATACACCAACGTTGACTAACGCTTTAGACCAGCCAATAGAGCCCTCAATATCTTGCTCTGCCAAACGATAATCAAAACGCAGGCTATCATTAAAATCTTTAAAACGTTTATCTGCCGCTTGTGTAAAACGACCACCCCAGAGAGCCATAGGTTATCCTTCTTTTAATATCAAAATTGATTAATTATTCAATTATCACGCATAATTAATCAATATGCAATAATAATCTCTTTATGGTTTGCTATTTTACCCTGTTTTTTCTAACAAAAACTAGACAGTATTAAATTTTAGTGGTAATTTACGCACCATTCTTAAGGGCATTGCCCACCATTCAAACATTTCAGTATTATCAACTCTTATTCGTTCCAACATTATTAATTATGCATCTTACAGAACTTAAAAATACGCCTGTTTCTGATCTTGTGAAACTTGGCGAAGAACAAATGGGTTTGGAAAATCTTGCCCGTTTACGTAAACAAGATATTGTTTTTGCTATTTTGAAACAACACGCCAAGAGCGGTGAAGATATTTTTGGCGGCGGCGTGTTGGAGATTTTACCCGATGGTTTCGGTTTCTTACGCTCCGCAGACAGTTCCTACCTTGCTGGTCCTGATGACATCTACGTCTCTCCAAGTCAAATTCGTCGTTTCAATCTTCAAACTGGTGATAAAATCGAAGGTAAAATCCGTCCACCAAAAGAAGGCGAACGCTATTTTGCACTTTTAAAAGTCGACCAAGTCAACGATGACAAACCTGAAGTCTCTCGTAGCAAAATTCTTTTCGAAAACTTAACCCCATTACACGCAAATTCTCGTTTAAGAATGGAACGTGGTAATGGCTCAACCGAAGACTTAACCGCACGTATTTTGGATTTAGCCTCTCCGATTGGTAAAGGTCAACGTGGTCTTATCGTGGCACCACCAAAAGCCGGTAAAACCATGTTGCTACAAAATATTGCACAAAGCATCACGCACAACTACCCAGAATGTGAACTTATTGTGCTTTTAATCGATGAGCGTCCAGAAGAAGTAACGGAAATGCAACGTTCAGTAAAAGGTGAAGTGATTGCTTCAACTTTTGATGAACCAGCCGCTCGTCACGTTCAAGTGGCTGAAATGGTTATCGAGAAAGCAAAACGTTCTGTTGAACACAAAAAAGATGTGGTGATTTTACTCGACTCTATCACGCGTTTAGCACGTGCTTACAATACCGTTACACCAGCGTCTGGTAAAATTCTTTCTGGTGGTGTGGATGCAAATGCGTTGCATAGACCAAAACGTTTCTTTGGTGCTGCACGTAACGTAGAAGAAGGCGGGAGTTTAACCATTATTGCAACTGCACTTGTAGATACCGGTTCAAAAATGGATGAGGTTATCTTTGAAGAATTTAAAGGTACCGGTAACATGGAATTACATCTTTCTCGCAAAATCGCTGAAAAACGTGTGTTCCCAGCAATCGACTTCAACCGTTCAGGTACGCGTAAAGAAGACTTACTTACCACACCAGATGAATTACAAAAAATGTGGATTCTTCGCAAAATCCTTAACCCAATGGGCGAAGTGGAAGCGATGGAATTCCTCATCGACAAACTTATGGTGGCGAAAACCAACGATGAGTTTTTTGAAATTATGAAGCGGTCTTAATTCTGACCGCACTAATAAAAACAAAAAAGGCTTGGAAAACCAAGCCTTTTTTATTTTGCGAATTATTCGCCCAAACGCTCTTTAATACGAGCTGATTTACCTGAACGTTCACGTAAGTAGTAAAGTTTAGCTTTACGTACTGCACCTTTACGTTTAACAGTGATTGAATCTACAACTGGTGAGTGAGTTTGGAATACACGCTCAACACCTACACCGTTAGACACTTTACGTAAAGTAAATGCTGAGTGCAAGCCACGGTTACGAATTGCAATAACCACGCCTTCGA
>NZ_KV838037.1:424580-505310 GCF_001838635.1 Haemophilus sp. HMSC71H05 | reverse complement strand
CAACAGCGCGTCGTTGTGTGGGGCGTATTATAGGACTTTCAGAATTCTTTGCAAGTGCTTTTTTACAAAAAAATTCAATTTTTTTATTGTCTGATGATTTAATCATCAAAGTGAATTGTCTTTGTTCAATATTCAAGGTAAATTACCACCAAAGAGTAAGCATTTTAATGAGGTAGTTATGAATTTTGAGCAAATGATTGGTTTCGGTATAGCAGGCAATTTCGCAGGACATTTAGAACAAGCCGGCGAAGCAGCTGATTTCACTCAAGTAAAAACAGAAAATGCTATTCAACCCAAAGCGATTTTCCCGTTTTATGTACCAAGCAAAAAAGCGGGTTTTCTTTCTACCTTTCCTTTAAGTCACAATCAAATTAACTTTCCACAAGGTGCGGATAATCTTCAAATTGAACCTGAAATTGCGCTTATTTGTGAGCTTATCTATAAAGGAAAGCAAATTGAGCAAATTATTCCGAGCTATTTTGCAGCCTATAATGATTGCTCTATTCGTCGCCCTAATGCGAAAAAAATCTGTGAAAAGAAAAACTGGGGTGCGGCAAGTAAAGGTATTTCATCAAAACTAATTCCACTTTCTTCCTTTATTAAAGGAAGTGAAATTGATCAATATCGTATTGCATGCTTCCATAAACGAAATGGCGAACTCAATACTTATGGCATTGATAGCCCAGCGATTGGTTATAGCTATTTCCATCAACAATTATTAGATTGGATCGTGGATAGAATGAATAATCAACCCGATGAGGGACCAATGAATCATATTGCTTCTTTATTAGAGCAAGCAAACTATCCTGAACAAGCGATTATTAGTATTGGCGCCACCCGTTATACCGAGTTCGGTGAAACACATTTCTTGCAACCCAATGATCTCAGTATTGTTACTGTGTATGACGGTGAAAAATATTCTGCTGAGGAAATTGAGAAAATGGCAAGAGATGAAAAATTTGCAGATGACATTTCAGCACTGATTCAGAAAGTGGTTTAGCATATATATAAAAAGTGCGGTTAATTTCGACCGCACTTTTTATTTACTTCCTTCTTAAAGAAACTTCTCCGGCATTAAAATACCGTTCACCTTCATCGGTTATGACTTTTAAATAACCGCGTTTATCAATTCCCTGCTCTATACCTGAAATCGCGCCTTGTTCAGTAAAGACATTCACTTCATCACCAAAAAATTCATTATGGTTTATCCATTGTTGCATAAATTCCTCATCAATGCCCTTTTCTTCAAATTGAGCTAAGCGAGAATAAATACGTTGAATCACTTTAATAAGGATCTTTTCACGATCTATATTTAGATCCTGCTCAGTTAGCTGTGCATACGGCTGACTAATTTCGGTTGATTGTGGCAATTTTACATTGATCCCAATACCAACCACTAAATTAAGCAACCCATTCTTGTGATTAATGATCTCCACCAAAATACCACCTAATTTTCGCCCTGAAAGCAAAATATCATTTGGCCATTTCACTTTCGCATTTAACGCTTCTGCAATAGCTAAACCAATCACCAAACTTAATCCATCCAATGCTTTTTTAGGATCTATCGTCCAATAAAAACTGAAAATTAACTGCCCTGCAAACGGTGAAAGCCATTGGCGACCACGACGTCCTCGCCCAGCAGTTTGATATTCTGCGAGGCACAAATCGCCTTTTTTTAAGTGATTAATTTGATTCGTTATAAATTCATTTGTTGAAGAAATGGTTCGATGATAATGCACGGAATAAGGTGAAAGTACGGTCGAAATTGCTTGCGGATTTAACAAAGGCATTTCTGGCACAAGCAGATAAACCTCATTTTCTTCTCGAATATTCAATCCTGCTTCTCGCAATAATGCCATTTCTTGCGCCAATTCATTTGACGTAATATTTAAAAACGACATCAAATCTGACCGCACTTTAGGTTGGCAATCCGATAAACAATCCAATAATGATGGCATATTTATTCCTTCTTATAAAAACCTTGGCAAATCTTACCATAAAAGCGAAAAAATTCATTTTCAAGCACATGAAAAATCTGTATAATCCCGCCGCAATATTTTTTAACACAATTCTTAACAGTGAGATATTGCCATGCTTAGAATCAAACAAGAAGCTCTGACTTTTGACGACGTTCTACTCGTCCCCGCTCATTCAACTGTTCTTCCGAACACAGCTAACCTCTCAACTCAACTCACCAAAGAAATTCGCTTAAATATTCCTATGCTTTCTGCTGCGATGGATACTGTCACAGAAACCAAATTAGCGATCTCTTTAGCACAAGAAGGTGGTATCGGGTTTATTCACAAAAATATGACGATCGAACGCCAAGCGGATCGTGTTCGTAAAGTGAAAAAATTTGAAAGTGGTATCGTATCTGAACCTGTAACTGTTTCGCCCGATTTAACCCTTGCATCACTTGCTGAAATGGTAAAGAAAAACGGCTTCGCAGGATACCCTGTTGTCGATGATGAAAATAACTTAATCGGTATCATCACTGGTCGCGACACACGTTTCGTAAAAGACTTAAGTAAAACCGTTTCACAATTAATGACGAAAAAAGAAGACTTAGTCACCGTAAAAGAAGGTGCAAGCCGTGAAACGATTTTGGAATTAATGCACAAAAACCGCGTAGAGAAAGTGCTTGTTGTAGATGATGCTTTCAAATTAAAAGGTATGATCACCGTTAAAGACTTCCAAAAAGCGGAACAAAAACCGAACGCATGTAAAGATGAATTTGGTCGTTTACGTGTCGGTGCGGCTGTAGGTGCGGGTCCAGGTAATGAAGAGCGTATTGATGCATTAGTGAAAGCCGGTGTTGATGTGTTGTTAATCGACTCTTCTCATGGTCACTCAGAAGGCGTATTACAACGTGTTCGTGAAACTCGTGCAAAATATCCAAACTTACCTATTGTTGCGGGTAACGTAGCGACTGCTGAAGGTGCAATTGCATTAGCAGATGCGGGTGCAAGCGCAGTGAAAGTAGGTATCGGTCCTGGCTCTATTTGTACCACTCGTATCGTGACTGGTGTAGGTGTTCCACAAATTACTGCTATCGCAGATGCAGCGGCTGCATTAAAAGATCGTGGCATTCCAGTTATCGCGGACGGTGGTATCCGTTTCTCTGGTGATATTGCAAAAGCTATCGCAGCAGGTGCGAGCTGTGTAATGGTTGGTTCTATGTTCGCAGGTACTGAAGAAGCGCCAGGTGAAATCGAACTTTATCAAGGTCGTGCATTTAAATCTTACCGTGGTATGGGTTCATTAGGTGCGATGGCGAAAGGCTCATCTGACCGCTACTTCCAATCTGATAACGCTGCAGACAAACTCGTACCAGAAGGTATCGAAGGCCGTATTCCATACAAAGGTTACTTAAAAGAAATCATCCACCAACAAATGGGTGGTTTACGTTCTTGCATGGGCTTAACTGGCTGCGCAACCATCGAGGAATTACGCACGAAAGCAGAATTCGTTCGCATCAGTGGTGCTGGTATTAAAGAAAGCCATGTTCACGATGTAACTATTACTAAAGAAGCGCCAAACTATCGTATGGGCTAATTGATAAAAGAGCGGTTTATTTAACCGCTCTTTTGAAATATTTTGGGCAACTAAAAGGACTAAAATGAAAAAACTAGCATTACTCATTCCGTTTATCATATCAAGTTGTGCGCTTTTCGGACCAACTTATACTGGAGAAACAACGGCAAGTTCTTTACTAAAATCAGATACAGAACGTAATATCAATCTGGCTTTTAGAGCAATCCATAATTGTACACCAAAACAAATTCATACTCAGATCAATGATGCAAAAATCAACCCTAAAACATCTACTGTTGATTCAGCATATGAAACTTGGACAGTAAAAGGCTGTAATCAAACTGAAGTATTTAAAATTAAATATATCAGCGATGGTCAAGGTGGAACCTACATCAATATGACCACGTCAAACTAACATAAGGTAAAAAATGACAAACATCCACAACCATAAAATTCTGATCCTCGACTTTGGTTCACAATATACTCAACTGATTGCACGTCGTGTGCGTGAAATTGGTGTTTACTGCGAACTTTGGGCGTGGGATGTGACTGAAGAACAAATCCGTGAATTTAATCCAGACGGTATCATTCTTTCTGGCGGTCCAGAAAGTACCACTGAAGAAAACAGTCCGCGTGCACCAGAATATGTATTTAATGCCGGTGTGCCTGTATTGGGTATTTGTTACGGTATGCAAACCATGGCGATGCAACTTGGCGGTTTAACTGAGACCTCTGATCATCGTGAATTCGGCTACGCTTCTGTTTTAATGGATAATCCGACCGCACTTTTTGCTCATTTAAATGATGGCGATAGCAAATTGGATGTATGGATGAGTCATGGCGATAAAGTCACGCGCTTACCTGAAAACTTCCAAGTTACTGGTACGACTCCAACCTGTCCAATTGCCGCAATGTCTGACGAAAATCGTCGTTTCTACGGTGTACAATTCCACCCTGAAGTAACCCATACCAAAAAAGGTTTGGAATTATTGATGAATTTCGTAGTGAACATTTGTGGTTGCGAAACCAAATGGACAGCAGAAAACATTATCGAAGATGCCGTTGCTCGCATTAAAGAACAAGTGGGCGATGATGAAGTGATTTTAGGTTTATCTGGTGGTGTGGACTCTTCTGTGGTTGCATTACTTTTACACCGTGCTATCGGCAAAAACTTACACTGCGTATTCGTGGATAACGGTTTACTCCGCTTACACGAAGGCGATCAAGTCATGGAAATGTTTGGCGATAAATTCGGCTTGAACATTACCCGTGTTGATGCTGAAAGTCGTTTCTTAGGCGAACTTGCTGGCGTATCTGATCCTGAAGCAAAACGTAAAATTATCGGTAAAGTATTCGTGGATGTATTCGATGATGAATCGAAAAAACTCACTAACGTAAAATGGTTGGCACAAGGTACAATCTACCCTGACGTAATCGAATCCGCAGCAAGCAAAACCGGTAAAGCGCATGTGATTAAATCACACCACAATGTAGGTGGCTTACCGGACTATATGAAACTTGGCTTGGTTGAACCGCTACGTGAATTATTTAAAGACGAAGTGCGTAAAATCGGTTTAGCATTAGGCTTACCAGCTGAAATGATCAACCGCCACCCATTCCCTGGCCCAGGTTTAGGCGTGCGTGTATTAGGCGAAGTGAAAAAAGAATACTGCGATTTATTACGCCGTGCAGATGCGATCTTTATCGAAGAATTACGCAACAGCGGTTGGTATGAAAAAACCAGTCAGGCTTTCAGCGTGTTCTTACCTGTGAAATCTGTAGGTGTGATGGGCGATGGCCGTAAATACGATTGGGTTATCTCACTACGTGCGGTAGAAACAATCGATTTTATGACCGCACATTGGGCTCACTTGCCTTATGATTTATTAGGCAAAGTGTCTAACCGTATTATCAATGAAGTGAATGGCATTTCCCGCGTGGTGTACGACATCAGCGGAAAACCCCCAGCAACTATCGAGTGGGAGTAACCTAGATCAATTTAAAGGGCAAATTATTTGCCCTTTTCTTCTTTCATAGCACTAATTTATCTCATCAATATTCACTATGGACATCGCTTTTTTACTCGGCACTAAAATTATTGAACTGACACTCATTGTACTTATTGGCTATGGGTTGGTTAAATCAAAACTATTAAAATCAGAAGATAGCAAGACGCTTTCCGTTATTGGGCTTTATGTTATCAGTCCTGCAGTGATGATTGAAGCCTTTCAAATTGATTACACGCCTGAAATTTTGCAAGGTTTACAGCTTTCACTGCTTATGGCGGTGTTTCTTCAGGTTATTCTGATTATTATTGGCAGTCTGTTAAAGCGCCTATTAAACCTTGATCCTATTGAACATGCCACTTCCATTTATTCCAATTCTGGTAACTTAATTATTCCAATTGTGATATCGTTATTTGGCAAAGAATGGGTCATTTACGCCAGCTGTTTTATTGTGGTTCAAACCTTTCTATTTTGGACGCATTGCCGTTTGATTATTGTAGGAAAAGGAAATTTATCCTTGAAGATGATTGCCAAAAACATCAATATTTGGTCAATTCTCGTCGGAGCATTTTTATTTGCTTTTCAAATAAAATTACCAAGTATTATCAATGGTACACTCTCTTCGATTGGCTTATTTATTGGTCCGAATGCTATGCTTGTTGCGGGTATGCTGATTGCGGCAATTCCTTTACGGAGCATCGTATCATCCAAACGCATTTATTTAGTCACACTTTTGCGCTTGTTACTTATTCCGATTGCATTATTGGTATTAATAAAACTGATTGGGTTTGTACATTGGGCTGAAAAAGGGGAAATTATTGTGTTGATTAGCTTTTTAGCAACCACGAGCCCATCCGCTTCAACTGTGACACAAATGGCGGTGATTTATAACAATAATCCACAGAAAGCCAGCGCCATTTATGGTGTAACGACGCTGCTTTGTATGTTTACTATGCCACTGGTGATTGCCTTATATCAAATATGGGGGTAAATCGTGGAAAAGTGCGGTCAATTATTTAAGCACTTTTGATGCCGGCTGCTCTTTTTTCAAACGATAAAGTTGATATAAGTTAACGAAAACTAAGAATGCGTTTAGAAGCGCAACTGGATAAGATTTGATGATCAAACTGTAAACGACAAAAAGTACCGCTCCAATTGCATTAACAACTCTCAAGTAAACAATCGATTTAAATAAAAAAGACGCGGCCACAAAGAATGTTGCCAAATAACCTAATAATTCGATGAAATTAAATTCCATAAATCTCTCCGTCAACAATGATTGAGGCGGCATCATAAAAGATTTAGGAATTCAGGGAAAGAGGCGAAATAAAGGCAACCGATTGCAATATCAAGAAATTTTTATTTCGCTCAACATTCGTTTAGATAAAGACTTTTTGCACTAAAAACATATAAAAAATTGTGCCTGCCGAGATAGAAAGAAACATGTTCTTTTTCCAGAAATGTAGCCCCAATACCAAAGCACCTGCAATGAAATCGGGCAAACCGTGATAACCACTCAATACATCCACATTTTTATAGCAATACACCACTAACATCCCAAACATCGCGGCAGGCAGTACTTTGCCAAGGTAACGGATATATTCTGGAATAGGGCGATTGGCAGGAAAGATCCAGAAAGGCAATAATCGGGTAAATTGTACGCACACAATACAAATCACAATGGTAATAATCTGCTCCATCAATGTCATTTTAGTGCCTCCAATTTAGATGAAAGTTTAGGACGTCGTACCGTTAATAAAATCCAGATACTGATTAGCGTTGGCACTAAAAAGTGTTCTTTCCCAACAATTAACAGCGATGCAAAAGCTACGCCTAAACCTAATAATGAGCTTTCATGAGATTTTTCTTTGAGCCAATTTTCAGCAAAGATTACGAGGAAAAGTGCGGTCATCCCAAACTCTACCCCTTTTAAATCAAAAGGTATAATTGAGCCAAATAGGTTACCTAATCCTGCTCCCACAACCCAATAGAGGTGGAGATAAAAACTAACAAAGAACATGTACCAGCCTTTATCTAAATGATCGGGGATCTTAGCCATATAATTCAGGGAAAAACTTTCATCTACTAGGGTACTAATTAAATACCAACGTTTTTTCCCTAGTTGAGCACCATATTTTTCTAACATGGAAATACCATAAAAAATTTGGCGGCCACTTACCATTAGCGTAACCAACGCAACACTTAATGGCGAAAAAGGCATAACGAGTGCGGCAGCAGCAATAAACTCCACTGAGCCCGCATAAATGAGTGCCGCCATTGCAACGGGGAACCAAACACCGAATCCAAGTGCTTTCATGTAAATGCCGTATGCTATGCCTAAAAATAAAAAGCCGGCAAGCATTGGCATGCTGTAAGGAAATGCCGCTTTTGCTGCGGCTTTAATGGGATTTTCTGTCACCACTTCTGACATATTGACCTACTACAACTCTAAAACAGACAAACCAGGTAAGGTCGAAAAACTTTGTGCTTTTACTGTTTGATGGAAATCTTCGATATAAGCTAAATTGGCATCTTCTTTACGAATTGCCGCATAGAGGTTACTGTACAACCCTTCTTCTGTAATTTTGCGTGCTACCACATACCCTTTTTCTAAATAAGGTAATGCCGCCCAATAAGGCACTGTGGCAATGCCACGACGACTCGCTACTAACTGGATCAAGGCGATCGTTAGCTCCGTTGTACGACGTGGCGGATTAATACCTTTTGGTTTCAACACTTGACGATATAAATCCAACATATCATCAGGCACGGGATAGGTTACCCAAGTTTCTTCAGCGAAATCTTCTGCCTGCCAAACCTCTTTATTGGCTAATGGATGATCTTTAGAACAGATTCCCACCATTTCATAAGAAAATAACGGCTTAAATAAAACATCATCATTTTGTTCAACTTCAGACACGATAGCCCAATCTGCACGATGAGATAATAACAATCCAACCGGATCAGTGTGGAAACCAGACACAATATCCAATTCTACCAAGCTCCAATGCTGACGAAATTCATCCATCGCAGGCATTAACCAGTCGAAACAGGTATGACACTCCACCGCAATTCTTAACTGCCCTGCATCACCATGTTTTACACGAGCAAGCTCCCGTTCTGCATCAACCACTTTCGGAAGAATTTCATTGGCAAGACGAATCAAACGATCGCCAGCTGCAGTAAAACGCAACGGATTACTTTTACGCTCAAATAGAGGTAAACCGAATTGCTCTTCCATTAACTTAATTTGATGAGAAAGTGCCGATTGTGTTAAATAAACACGTTTTGCCGCCATTGAAACGCTGCCCGTTTCCTTTAAAGCAAGCAAGGTTCTTAGGTGACGAAGTTCAAGAAATGTGGGTTTCATTAGAATAATTCATAAAGTTATAGCATTAGATGAGCAACATAATAACGCAAATTAAATTTGCCGAAAAGAAAGTGCGGTCAAAAACGTTGATATTTTTGACCGCACTTAAGCCGATTATTTATCTAATTGAACGGGAAAAAATAAGCTCAATGGTCGTTTTTTCACAATTTGGCAAACTTCATACCAAATTGGCCACCAGCTCTCAATTTCCGCATTCAAAGAACGCAGTGCAACCCAAAGCGTTAATGAAAAACTGACAATTAAATTCACTAAACCAATCAACAATACAAAACCAATGCATTGTAAAAGCAATGAATAGGTGAATTGTCCACTCACAGCAATATAGCCTACATTCGCAGATGAAAATGCCACATGACGAATATCTAACGGAAGGTGCGTTAAATAACCTACCACACCCGTAATACCAAGCAGCATACCAAAGCAAAGGTTACCGATAAGCGAGCCATAATTCTCATGCATATAATTAGCAAATTTAACACGAGTCTTTTCAGACATTAGTTTTTTCAATAACGGATGTTGTGTTAAACGCATGCGCATATTCAAATAATTGCTTCGGTTATCAAAATAGCCCGAAATAATCCCTGAGCAGAATAACCATACACCCGCAATGGCGGCAAACCATAAGGTTCCCGCAAAAGGATCAATGCTATGCAACTGATAAGCGATTTGATCAGCATTCATCAACGGCTCACCTGTTTTATATTGGTAACCAAACGCAATCAATGCAGCTAAGCCCATCGCAATGAGCACATTGCCTAGCACCGCAATACTTTGAGAACGAAATACATCCACTAATAATTGGGCTAATTTCATATTGACGGTTTTACCTTGAGGCGTTTTCTCAACAGCCTCCGCAAAACGGGCAGCTGTCATGGCGGGTTGTTTGGTTGCAACTGTGAAATGCAACATAAAGATCACCATGAAACCTAAGCCGTAATTTAAGCCTTCTGCAATCCCTTTCCAGACTTTGTCATCAATGATGCTACCTAGATAGGTTTTAAATAACGCCATCAGTGCAATTAATACACCACCACCTGCTGCGGAATAAAACATTGCCCAATACTCTTTTTTATCTCGCGTAATGTAATGCTCACCATGATCGCCTGCATTCTGCGTAACACTACGAGCCATCAATCCTGAGCTTTGTTTCCATAGTCGCGAAATACTATGTCGTTCTGCTGCTGCACGAGCAAAACAACCAGTTAATAATAAAATTCGACGCGGTAAATAGCGATTTGAAACAAAAATCGCCATCAAGGTTTCTAATCGTTCTAAAGTCTGGGAAAGACGTTCCAATAAATACGCCGTATTTAAGGATGATCCCACTACCGCCCCACGTTTCTGTAAGCCAATAATCAATGCCTTACATTGATCAAACATTACCTGTAAATGGCTATCATCAAAATCTATTGATTGGCGACGCGCCGCTACCCAATCAACCACCTCATGGTGTAAAGCAACAAAAGGTGAATCAGCATTTAACAGAGAGGGCTCCATTCGCATCAGCTCAGGATCCATATCTTCAGCTGCAATCCAAATTGAAAGCATCTCAATGGCAAATAACCCTTCACTTTCAATATGATTTTTTAAACGTTCCCGATCTTTTTGTTCTGTATAACGGGTTAAAACGCCAAATACGCCTCGCCACGTTTTTAAAGGAACGGCATCAATCCAGCGTGCATCATTTTTATCGCTAAACAATAAATAAAAAATATCACGTAAATCATTAATATCTTTAAAAGAGGGGTTAAAACGCTCATAAATACGCGTTTTCATTTCTTGCCCAAAACCGCCACGCGTAAGAATACCACTACTAATAAACAACGGGTAAAGGCGTAAACCACATAACCAACCACATAATAATTTCGAAACAGAACAGCCTAATTCTTTATCGTTCTTTAAGATAAACTTAAATAAATGTAAGGTTGGAGAAATTTTTTCTGTAGGGCTACTACGTAATAATTGACACAGCCCTTCCACAAGACCAAAGGCATCATTTTCCTCGACTTTATTACGCAAAAATTGCGGTAAAGTATCAGGTTTTATCATGCTTTCCTCCTGTAATCGTTTATATTCAAAGGGTAGTATTATACAGATCTGTTAGGAAAAATAAAATGAAAGGAAAAGTGCGGTCAATTTTGAAAGGGTTTTAAAAGAAAAGGCGTATGCTTCCATCCGCCTTTAAATTGGTATTATTTCTCTTTCTTCAATAAGAAAATACCTTGTTCAGAGAAATTCACATAAGCTTGTTTGAGATCAGCATTGAAGTCTTCTGGTTTGGTGTTAATGAGCAATTCTTTGCCTGCCCAAATTGCCACCACTTCCCAGTGATTTCCCATATAGACTGCACTCTTGATTTCACATTGTTGTGCTGCCTCGCCTTCTGCTTTTAAGTAAATTGCTTCAGGACGTACGCCTACTAAGCATTCACCATCTGGTAAATTGAATTGTGCCGCATTGCTTAATGGTAATTTGTAGCCATTTACGTCAATGGTGTTATTTTCCAATTTACCTTCAAAGATGCTCGATTCCCCCATGAAGTTTGCAAGGAATAAAGAGTTTGGACGCAAATAAAGCTCTTTTGCCGGTGCTTTTTGCATGATTTTACCTTTATTCATGACGATAACTTCATCGGATACCGCAAATGCTTCGGTTTGGTCGTGAGTCACATAAAGCGAGGTAATACCTAAACTTTGTTGTAATTCACGGATTTTTTCACGCATAGAACGACGTAAGTTTGCATCTAAGTTACTTAATGGTTCATCAAAAAGTAATACTTTCGGTTTTAACACTAACGCACGCGCTAAAGCGACGCGTTGTTGTTGACCACCTGAAATCTGATCCACAAAACGATCTTCAAAACCTGCTAAGTCAACCAACTCTAACGCTTCTTTTACACGTTTAGCGCGTTCATCTTTCCCTACGCCTTGCATACGTAAACCATAGCCTACGTTATCACCGATACTCATATGTGGGAACAATGCGTAAGACTGGAATACGATACAAATATCACGATTTTGAATAGATGATTTGGTTACATCTTCACCATCAATAAAAATTTGACCTGAAGTTGGGTTTTCTAAGCCTGCCACTAAACGTAACACGGTGGTTTTACCACAACCAGATGGCCCTAATAAGGTCACCATGGTGCCACGTTTAATGGTTAAATCTAAATTATCAATGACTGTGGATTTACCAAAAGATTTAGTGATATTTTTTAATACTAAGAAATCATTATTACTCATAATATTTACCTACAACTTAACGAGTTAATTCATTTTTTTCGCTTTAGAACGGGAAATTCGGGTATCACCCACAATCCAGTCAAAGAATAAAATAATGGCCATCATTACGATGATTAAAATCGAACCGTATGCGATAGCAACACCATATTCACCATCTTCTACACGGTTTAAAATATAGGCTGTTGCCACACGTGTATCAGCGGTGACTAAGAAGATAATCGCACTTACGGTAGTCATCGCACGAACGAAACTGGTGACCAATGCAGAAAGTAAAGCTGGTTTTAACAATGGTAAAACGATAAACCATAATGTTTTCCATGAGCTACCTTTTAAAGAAAGAGATGCTTCATCGAGTGATTTATCTAATTGACCAAGACCTGCAATAGCTGCACGCATACCGATTGGTAAATCACGCATCACCATTGAAATGATCACGATAATGCTAGTACCTGTAATGTAAAGTGGCGCATTGTTAAAGGCTAAAATATAAGATACCCCTGCAACGGTTCCTGGTACCGCAAAACAAAGCATGGTTAAGAACTCAAGAGATTTTTTACCTTGGAAATCTTTACGCACCACAATATACGCAATTAATAAACCGAAAAGTGCGGTCAATGGTGCGGCAATTCCTGCGTAAATTAAGGTATTAATCAATGATGGCCATGCCCCATCGCTTAAGCCTTGTCCGAATAACATCGCATAGTTTTTCAAGGTTAAGGTGTAATCCACCCCCCAGTTTACGGTGAAACTACCATAGAAAATACTGCCGTATAACGCTAAGTTAAAGAGTACCCAGAAACCAAGCATGCCGATGATGGTATATTTCAAGCCGGTTGGTAAATCTTGCACGTCGCCACGATAGGATTTGCCTGAAACAGTCACATAAGAGCGGTTACCAATCCAAATATATTGGATGATAAATACGGCCAATGAGAAGATTAAAAGCATCGAACCTAAGGTACTTGCTGAAGCATAATCTAATTGTGAGCCTGCGATATAGAAGTAAATTTGTGTCGCGATGACGTCAAAGCTACCGCCCAACACTAACGGGTTACTAAAGTCCGCTAAGGATTGGATAAACACGATTAAGAATGAGTTTGCCAATGCCGGACGTAGTAATGGGAAAATGATATTGAAGAATGTTTGGTAACGATTTGCACGCAAGGTGTAAGACGCTTCTTCAATTGATGGATGAACAGATTTTAATGCACCATCTAAAATCATGAATGAAATCGGTGCAAAAGCCAGAATCTGTGCAATGGCAATCCCGTTAAAACCGTATAACCAGTTGTGGTTCTCAAATCCAAATGTTGAAGCTAAGAACTCAGTCACATAACCAGAACGACCAAGCATCAATGTTACCCCTAAACCCACAACGAATGGTGGAGTTACGATAGGTAAAATAGAGAAAATTTTACCAATGAATGCCGTTCTACGTGCAATACGGGTGGTATAAAGTGCAAATGCCAAACCGAAAATCGTTGATACGATACCTACAAAACCAGATAAGAATAACGAGTTACTAATCACACGTACAATATAGCTTTGAGTCAAAATTCGCATCACTTGTTGTGGTGCAAAAGTATCACCGTCATAGAACATGGAGACAAAGATCGCCAATGTTGGGTAAACGATGAAGAAGAAAATTAATAAGATAATGCAAAGTAAAGAGGCAATAATAAATTTATCCCCCTGCATCACTTTCAATTTAGCGAAAGAAAACGTCGCCAATGCGGTTAAACTCGCGATTAATACAATCACTGAATAACCCATGCTGACTTTACAAATTGTTGCACTGACAAAGATAAATAATGTCGCGGCTGCAATAAGATACAGCTCAGCTTTCGCTTGTGTATCCTTCGGTAATTTAAGAAGTGGCATCAAACCGTATAAAATAACCGGTAAAAACCATAATGCCGTAATATCTAATGAAGACCAACCCATTGCACCTAGATATTCATCACTTGTACTTTCAAACAAGCCATAATCTAAAGCGTGGGAAGGTAGAAGAAAAAATGCAATCACTGCAAGAATTATCCAAAAGTTAGCGGATTGGATAATAGGAAGTTTATTTGCGTTCATACAACCTCGCATAAAAGAAAAAAGCGAAATAATATAATAGCTATTATTTCGCTATGTATACATCATTATTTTGCTAATTTTACATCATCGACCCATTTTGTGATCAAACGTTTACGTAAATCACTTGAGCCGTATTTGTCAAAATCATAATTAATTAAATTGATGGATTTAAAATCGAGCGCATAAGGCGATTGCTCAGCGGTGCTATTGGTTAAAATAGAATACGCTTCCCCTTTTTTCCAGGTTAACTCTTGCGCTTCTTTTGATAACGCCCAATCCACAAATAATTTCGCATTTTCAAGGTTTCTTGCACCTTTAATAATGCTCACGCCACCAATTTCATAGCCTGTACCTTCGCAAGGTACGACTAATTCTACTGGTGCGCCTTTTGCTTTCTCTAAAGAATATTCATGTAAAAAACCAATTCCGATTGCGGTTTCACCACGCGCTGTATTACGGGTTGCGGTGTTACCGGATTTGGTATATTGAGAAACATTTTTATTGAGTTCTTTGAGATATTTGAATGCTTCATCTTCACCCCAAAGTTGGATATAGGTTGCTAATTGTGTATAACCTGTTCCAGAACTTTGTGGATCGGCTGCTTGGATCTCATTACGATACGCTGGATCAGCTAGATCTTTCCAACATTTTGGTGTCGGTAAATTAAGCTTTTTCAAACGTTCTGGGTTAATCCCGAAGCCTAATACACCGAGATAAATCGCGGAAGAATAGTTGCCCTTAATTTTAGCAGGGTCTCTAAACTGTTCAGGAATTTGTGCGAGATTTGGTGACTTATACGCTTCAAGTAAGCCCATTTCACCCGCTTGAGAATGAGGATCAAGCGTACCGCCATACCAGACATCCCCTTGTGGGTTATCTTTTTCTGCATCAATTTTGGCTAAAATTGTGCCTGTACCACCACGGATAAAACTGGTTTTGATTCCGTATTTTTTCTCAAAAGCCATGGTTTCTTGCTCACACATCGTATTTTGTGCACTACAATAAACCACTAAACGACCTTCTGCAGCAGATGCGTGAGAGCTTAGCAACACGCTACCAAATACAACACCAGAAAGTGCTAAAGCAACGTTAGACATTTTCATTGGTCCACTCCTGTGTTTATAAAATAAGATGAGCTAATTCGCTCATCGTAGAAACCCACGTAAAAACCTAGCTAGTGGGGCTAAAATGGCAAAAGTGCGGTCAAAAAATCTCATGTTTTTCAACCGCACTTTAAACACTATTTCGCTAATTTAACGTCTTGAACCCATTTTTCAATTAAGGCTTTGCGTTGTTCGGTTGCACCGTATTTTTCAAAGTCATAATTGATCAGGTTAAGTTTGTTTGGATCAAACGCTGTTGGCGATTGTTCCGCTGTGGTGTTGGTTAAGATTTGTAAAGAATCACCTTGTTTCCACGCTAACTCTTGACCTTCTTTAGATAATGCCCAATCCACAAATAATTTTGCATTATCGATGTTACGCGCACCTTTTAAGATACTTACGCCACCTAACTCGTAACCAGTACCTTCACAAGGCACCACTAATTCCAACGGCGCACCTTGACGTTTTTCAAGTGCGTAATCGTGTAAGAAGCCGATACCTACCGCAGTTTCACCACGTGCTGCATTACGAGACGGAGTGACACCTGATTTAGTATATTGAGATACGTTTGGATGTAACGCTTTTAAGAAATCAAAGGCTTTTTCTTCGCCCCAAAGTTGAACGAAAGTAGCCAACGCAGTGTATGCTGTACCAGCACTTTGTGGGTCAGCAATTTGCACTTCGCCTTTTAAGCGAGGATCGGTTAAATCTTTCCAGCATTTTGGTACTTCTTTAATCCCTAATTTTGCTAAACGCTCGGTATTCACACCAAAACCTAAGATACCCATGTAAATAGCGGATACATAATGTCCTTTGGTTTTTGCTGGATCACGGAAACGTTCAACAATTTCATCAATGTGTTTAGATTTATAAGGTTCGATTAAACCCAACTCTGCCGCTTGAGCTTGAGGGTCGAATGTACCACCAAACCAAACGTCTGCTTGTGGGTTATTTTTTTCCGCTTCAACTTTTGCAAACGTACTGCCTGAACCGTTGCGAATAAATGAGGTTTTCACATCATATTTTTCGCCAAAGGCTTTTGTTGTCGTTTCACAAAGAATGTTAGTCGCACTACAATACACCACTAAACGCCCTTGAGCATTAACAGCTGATGATGTCATGAAGCCTGCAGCTAAAAGTGCGGTTGAAATGGAGAGAGAAATTTTATTCATTTTCATCGTACACTCCTCATAAATAACACTGATGAAATAATAAAAACGAGCACATCGTAAGCGAAAACGAAAAAAAATTCCGTGAACTACTTCACAAATTTAAAAAATTTAAATAAAAAAGAAAGGTGAATTTAAACTGATTTTTCTTTATAATCCCACTAATTTTTACCTTCCGTTTTTTGAGGACGTTTTATGTCAAACTCATCTTGTATCATCATTGCTATCACGGGGGCATCCGCTTCAGGGAAAAGCTCCATTGCATCTACCGTTCACAAAGAACTTTGTAATGAATTAGGTTGCCAAGAAATTGGCATCATTGCAGAAGACAGCTACTACAAAGATCAAAGTCATTTGGAAATGAGTGAACGTGTGAAAATGAACTACGACCACCCGAATTCAATGGACAGAGATTTACTTATTCAACACTTAAAAGACTTAAAAAACGGAACTGCGGTGGATGTTCCTGTCTACAGTTATGTTGAGCATACCAGAACAGGCGAAACCAAACACTTTACGCCAAAGAAAATTGTGATTTTAGAAGGGATCTTATTGCTTACTGATGAGCGAGTTCGCCAATTAGCCGATATTTCTGTGTTCGTGGATACACCATTAGACATTTGTTTTATCCGTCGTTTACAACGTGATATGGAAGAACGTGGTCGTTCATTACAATCTGTTATTGACCAATATCGTGCAACTGTTCGTCCAATGTTCTTGCAATTTATTGAGCCATCAAAACAATATGCGGATATCGTGATTCCTCGCGGTGGTAAAAACCGTATTGCGATTAATATGTTAAAAGCTCAAATTCTTCATTTATTAAACCAAAAATAGGAAAAATCATGCGTCTTTGCGATACCGATATCGAACGCTATCTAGATGATGGCATTATTTCTTTAACGCCTCGTCCTGAAAATGACAAAATCAATGGGGCAACCATTGATGTGCGTTTAGGCAATTCATTTCGCGTATTTCGTGAACATTCCGCGCCTTATATTGATTTAAGTGGCCCGAAAGAAGAAGTCTCTGCTCAACTTGAATCAGTGATGAGTGACGAAATTATTATCGGTGATGATGAAGCCTTCTTCTTACATCCAGGTATGTTGGCATTAGCAACTACATTAGAGTCTGTGAAACTCCCTGCCAATATTATCGGTTGGCTAGATGGTCGTTCTTCACTTGCTCGTTTAGGTTTAATGGTACATGTAACCGCACATCGTATCGATCCAGGTTGGGAAGGCAAAATTGTGTTGGAATTCTACAACTCTGGCAAATTACCTTTAGCATTACGTCCTAATATGGTAATTGGTGCTTTAAGTTTTGAAGTTTTAAGTGGTCCAGCTGCTCGCCCGTATACCAGTCGTAAAGATGCGAAATATAAACATCAACAAAATGCGGTAGCGAGCCGAATTAATGAGGATTAATCAATGAAAAAGATCGCAATTAGCCTGTTGATCGTGCTGTTTGCGATCTTTGCTTTTTTTTATGTTCAGCTTCAACAAGCTAAGAGTCTTTTGACCGAACAACTGACGAAACGAGATATTCAACTTGAAACGGTAAGTATTAGCCTCTTTCCACAGCCTATTATTTCCTTAGAAAAGGTTAAATATCACGCAATTTCTGCACAAAAAATTGAAGGAAAATTACCTTTTATTTCACTCGTTTTTGGGAATCCAACGATTGACGAAATTCAAATTCAGCAAGCTCGCTTTACTGAAAATGCATTGAATTCAGCCAATATCCGCATGGCATTTTCAGATTTTGCACTCAAACAATTTTTAAAAAAAGATCTTACTTTTAATGGTAGCAACCATATTTGGGTGAACCTTGAAAAACCTATTTATGGCAACACCGCAACCTTTGATTTTCTTTTTAACAAAGGAAATATCGCCCTTCGTCAGGAAGGTGAATCACTTATTCAATTTGATGATGTGCAATTCAATCAGCAAAAATTAGGCTATATTGAAATTCATGCTGATTTAACGAAACCACAGAAACTTGCCATTGGTTACATTCGACCGACATGCACCACGAATTGTCTTGCCGTACTCAAATTTAGTAGCTATCTGCAAAAAAGTGCGGTCAATTTTTCTGGTAAAAATTTTCCGTTAACACAGTTGTTAGCGTTACTTAATTTTCCTCAAACCATGACGGGCACAAGTGATTTTAATGTTCAATTAGCTTTTGCAAATTCAGAATTAGCTCAAGGGAAATTTGATTTTAATGCACGTGATGGTGAACTTTTAGGACTTAATCTACTAGATATGGCGGCACAGTATTTACCGATTAATTACAACAGTGATTTAACCGCGAGTAGAAATATGAACACGCCTTATGAGCGTTTTGAATCAAGCCTTTCATTCGAAAATCATTTGCTTAAAGTCGATAAAATAAACTTAAAAACAACCGCACTTTTAGCTGAAGGTGCTGGAGCCATTGATTTAGATAATGTACAATGCGACGTCAATTTAACCTTAAAATCCACTAACGAAAAATACAAAAAGCTGGCATTGCCTATTCGCTTTTTCGATAGTTGCTACTCACCACAGTATAAAGTGAATATTGACCAAAACTTTCGTCATCAATTGAAAGAATTAATTAAAGAGAAATTAAAATAATGTCATTTTATCAGAAAGCAGAAAGAACCCAATATTGGCGCGTAGTCATCATGGCTTGCGCCGCTTTTATTTTTAACACCACGGAATTTGTGCCAGTTGCGTTACTCACTGACATCGGACAAAGTTTTGATATGCAAAGCTCCGATGTAGGTTTAATGATGACCGTTTATGCTTGGACGGTTATGATTATGTCTTTACCCGCCATGCTCGCGACAGGTGATATGGAACGTAAAGGCTTATTGCTGAAACTTTTCGTTATTTTTATCATCGGCCATATTATCTCGGTCATTGCGTGGAATTATTGGATTCTTCTCATTGCTCGTATGTGTATTGCGGTAGCGCATTCACTCTTCTGGGCAATTACCGCATCATTAGTGATGCGTGTGGCACCGAAGAATAAGAAAACACAAGCAATTGGTATGCTCGCTATCGGTACATCCCTTGCGACTATTTTAGGCTTACCATTAGGCCGTTTAGTCGGTCAATTAGTTGGTTGGCGTATTACTTTCGCAATCATTGCAGCATTAGCTTTGGTTGTGATGGTATTTATTATGCGTTTATTACCAAACCTACCAAGTAAAAATGCAGGCTCGTTATCTAGTCTGCCGATTTTAGCAAAACGTCCATTACTTATTGGACTTTATGCCACAACGGTAATCATTGTTTCAGCACACTTTACCGCTTATACCTACATTGAACCCTTTATGGTTCAAATCGGCGAACTAGATCCAAATCTTGCGACAATAATTTTGTTGGTATTTGGGGTTTCTGGCATTACCGCAAGTGTGATCTTTAACCGCTTATACCGTTTTGGTCCAACCCAATTTATCAGTACGGCAATGATTTTATTGGCAGTCTCTTTAGCATTTATGCTTGTTTCTGCAAGTTATACCGCCACCATGTTTACCCTTGCTTTTATTTGGGGTATTGGCATTTCTTGTATCGGACTGGCATTACAAATGCGTGTACTGCAACTTGCACCAGATGCAACAGACGTAGCAAGTGCCATTTATTCAGGTATTTTCAATGCGGGTATTGGTGCCGGCGCGCTGTTTGGTAACCAAATCGCTCGCCATATTGGTCTTGAATATATTGGCTTTACGGGCGCAGCATTAGCGATGATTGCACTCGGCATCTTTGTCTTCTTCAACTTTCGCTATCGTTCTCAAAACGTCTAAAAAAATGACCGCACTTACTCAAGTGCGGTCATTTTCTTTTCTAATCGAGATGGAAACAAGCGATTAGCTTACCATCAGGATATTTTTCCAATTTCGGTTGCTCATTTCGACATTTATCAGTCGCTTTCCAACAACGCGGATTAAATGCACAACCTTTTGGTGGATTAATCGGGCTAGGTAATTCGCCCTTTAATTTAATCCGCTGACGACGTAATTCAGGCGATAATCTTGGCGTAGCCGAAAGTAATGCTTGCGTATAAGGATGTTGTGGGTTTTTAAAGATCTGCTCTTTTGTACCCATTTCAACACAGCGACCTAAATACATCACCATCACCTCATCTGCAATGTGTTCAACCACCGAAAGATCATGGGAAATAAACACATAAGATAAACCAAGCTCAGCTTGCAAATCCATCATCAAATTCAGCACTTGCGCACGAACGGACACGTCTAACGCAGAAACGGGTTCATCCGCCACAACCACGTCAGGTTCAAGCATTAAACCACGAGCAATTGCGATACGTTGACGCTGTCCACCCGAAAACATATGTGGATAGCGATTATAAAACTCTGCACGCAATCCCACTTTTGCCATCATGGCCAATACTTTTTCCTTACGCTCTTTTGCCGATAGATTGGTATTAATGACTAAGGGCTCTTCCAAAATCGTGCCGATTTTCTTACGCGGATTCAGTGAGGCATAAGGATTTTGAAACACGATTTGGATTTTCTGACGGCGCAATGCTTTCGTTTCATGATCATTGACTAAGAAATTTTGCCCGTTGTAATACAATTCACCTTCAGTCGGTTCTTCTATCATCGTCAAAAGACGACCTAGTGTTGATTTACCACAACCAGACTCTCCTACTACGGCAAGGGTTTTGCCTCGTTCTAAGGAAAAAGACACACCATCTAATGCTTTCACTTGCTGTGTTTTCGCAAACATCCCTTTTTTCACAGGATAATATTTTTTTAGCCCAATGGCATTGAGCAATGGTGCATTTTCTTGGGCGACATCAGTCATTGCTAGGTTCTCCTTGGGCATTTAATGGGGTGTGACATTTAACTTGTCGATTTCCTACGTGACGTAATTCAGGTTCCACACTTCGACAAAGATCAGTCGCATACGGACAACGTGGATTTAACAAACAACCTTGTGGGCGATCGTATTTACCTGGCACCACACCGGGTAAAGATTGCAAACGAGATTTACCTTCTGCAAACTCCGGTAAAGAACGTAATAAGGCTTGGGTGTAAGGATGTTTGGGTTCACGGAAAATATCTTCTGCTCGTCCTTCTTCCACTACTTGTCCTGCATACATCACAATAATACGATGCGCCGCTTCTGCGACTAACGCAAGATCGTGCGTAATCAAAATCAATGACATACATTCTTTTTGCTGCAACTCAAGCAACAAATCTACAATTTGAGCTTGAATGGTCACATCCAGTGCAGTGGTTGGCTCATCTGCAATCAGCAATCTCGGTTTACACGCTATCGCCATAGCAATCATAACGCGTTGGCTCATCCCGCCAGAAAGCTGATGCGGATAAACATCAATACGTGATTCAGGATCAGGTATCCCGACTAGGCGTAATAGCTCTAAGGTGCGCTCACGGCGTTCTTTTTTACTGCCGCCTTGATGTGCCTTAATCGCTTCCATAATTTGGAAACCCACCGTATAAGCGGGATTTAAGCTTGTCATTGGGTCTTGGAAGATCATGGCAATATCAGCCCCAACTAATTCCCGCTTTTCTTTTGGCGGTAAGCTTAAAAGATCTTTTCCTTCAAATGCTAAGCCCTGCGCTGAAACTCGACCAGGAAAATCAATTAAGCCCATTACCGCAAGGGAACTTACTGATTTCCCTGAGCCTGACTCGCCGACAATACCTAATACTTCGCCTTGATTAACTTGGTAGCTAATGCGATCTACCGCTTTAAAAGGTGCTTTTTCATCACCAAAGTGAACAGAAAGTTCTTTTACATCTAATAATGCCATTCTGCCCCCTATTGTTTTAATTTTGGATCGAGCGCATCACGTAACCCGTCGCCCATTAAGTTAAATGCTAAAACAAGCGATAAAATCACTAAACCTGGAATGGTAACCAACCAGTTGGCTGCCTGCATAAAGCTACGTGATTCAGATAACATGGTACCCAATTCCGGTGTCGGTGGTTTTGCGCCGATACCTAAGAAACCTAAGGTCGCTAACTCTAAAATCGCGTTAGAAATCCCCATTGTCATTTGCACAATAAGCGGTGCAAGGCAATTCGGTAAAATCACAATAAACATTAAGCGTAATACGCTTGCTCCCGCTACGCGTGAAGAGGTGACATAATCTCGGTTTTTCTCATTCAATACCGCCGCACGTGTTAAACGCACATAACTTGGAATCGAAACCACGGCAATCGCTAACGTCGCATTGGTTAAAGAGGGCTCTAAAATTGACACCACTACAATGGTTAAAAGCAAGTTTGGGATAGCCAACATGATGTCAATAAAACGAACAATTAATGTATCTAATGCTCCACCATAATAGCCGGCAAGCAAGCCAAGACTCGTTCCTAAAATGCAAGATAAAATGACAATAATGAAACCTGCAAAAACAGAAATGCGCGTACCATAAATAATGCGAGAAAGAATATCTCGACCAATGTCATCCGTACCCAGTAAATAAGCAGAATTGCCGCCTTCATACCAAGCTGGCGGTAACAATAGCGCTGAACGATTTTGTTCGATAGGGTCAAAAGGTGCAATCCAAGGCGCAAAAACACTGATTAATGCCACAACAAGAATAAAAGTGAGCCCAATCACAGCCCCTTTATTTTGTTTGAAATAAAACCAAAACTCCTGCAACGGTGTGCGAGGTGCAATCGTTTCAATAGATAAAGTTTGTTCCGTCATTAATAAGGCTCCTTATTGATGGCGAATACGTGGGTTTACCACGCCATAAAGTAAATCAATCGTCAAATTCACCACAATGATAATTGTAGCAATAATCAACACGGCGCCTTGTAAGACAGGATAATCACGATTGGAAATCGCATCAATAATCCATTTACCAATACCCGGCCATGAGAAAATTGTTTCGGTTAAAACCGCACCGGATAATAGCTGTCCTACAATCAAGCCCACCACTGTCACAACAGGGATAAGTGCATTACGTAGCGCATGAACAATCACAATTCGGGTATAACTTAAGCCTTTCGCTTTTGCGGTACGAATATAATCTTCACCTAACACTTCCAACATCGAAGAACGTGTCATTCTGGTAATCACCGCAAGTGGAATGGTGCCTAACACAATAGACGGGAGAATCAATGACTTAATGGCATTCCCAAAGGCGCCTGGCACACCTGAAAGCCAAGTATCAATTAACATGAAACCGGTCGGCGTATCGATCCAGAAGCTATCTTCTAAACGCCCCCCTTGTGGTAAATCTAACCAAGGTGAAACATATAAGATCAAAATTAATCCCCACCAGAAAATTGGCATGGAATAACCCGTTAAGGACATGGCTGTTACGGTATGAGAAATCCAACTATCTTTCTTGACGGCCGCAATCGTTCCGAGCGTAATACCCGCAATTAACGACCAAAATAACGCAAAGAAAGCTAATTCAAAGGTAGCAGGAAAGAGTGTGAAAAACTCCCTCAGAACAGGTTGTTGGGTGCGGAATGATTCACCGAAATCGCCTTGTATTACATTGCCAATATAATTGAAATATTGCTGATACAACGGTAAATCAAGACCAAGTTGCTTCATCATTTGTTGATGAACTTCTGGCGTTAAACCTCGCTCTCCCATCATAATCTCCACGGGATCACCCGGAATAAAATGAATGAGAGCAAAAGTCACAAAAGTAATGGCGATAAAGGTAGGAATCACCATTAAAATACGTTTTAAAATAAATTTAAACATCTACTTCCCACATGATAAAAGTGCGGTCGTTTCTTCGAACATTTCCGCACTGGCATATTGAATATGAACACTAACATCCATACTCGTTGCAATAAAATCCTCCCGATTCTACCGCACTTTTTCTAATTTTGCCAAATGCGCAATCAGCCACTTAATGCCTTGAGCTTGGAAAGCAATTTGTAAACGGGTGTTATTATCTGAGCCTTCAACGTTTATCACTGTGCCAAAACCAAACTTTTCATGTTTCACTTTTTGCCCCATTTTCCATTCATTTTCTGGCAAACTCGTGCTTAAACTTCCTACTTTCGCTTGGTTTAATGCTCGAGTCACCGTTCCGCGCAAACGGATTTCTTGAATACACTCTGATGGCAATTCTGTGATAAATCGCGAAGGCAAATGACGTTCTTCTTTCGTATAAACACGACGGCTTTCAGCATAACAAATGGTGAGTTTTTGCTTCGCTCGAGTAATGCCCACATAAGCAAGACGGCGTTCTTCCTCCAAACGACCAGGCTCTTCAAATGAACGGAAACTTGGGAATACGCCCTCTTCTACCCCCACCATAAATACGCGCGGGAATTCCAAGCCTTTTGCAGAGTGTAAAGTCATCATTTCCACACAAGATTGATGCGGCGAAGCCTGCTCTTCTCCCGCCTCTAAAGAAGCATGAGTTAAAAAGGCGGTAAGATCGGTCATATCCTCCGCGTCATCAGGTTTGATAAATTCTCGGGTTGCCGTCACCAATTCTTCTAAGTTTTCAATACGTACTTCACCTTTCTCGCCTTTTTCCTGTTTATACATATCGTATAAGCCAGAATGTTTAATCACGAAATCAGTTTGTGCAAATAGTGGCATTTCGGCTGTATCAACCTGCAAAGAATTAATCAACTCTTGGAAACGAAGCAATGCGGTTGAAGCACGTCCCGTTAGCATATTTTCTTGTGTGGCCACTTGTACTGCTTGCCATAAGGTAATTTGACGTTCACGCGTTAAGTTACGTAATACATCTAAAGTACGATCACCTATACCACGCGTAGGCGTATTAATCACACGTTCAAACGCGGCGTCATCTTGACGATTATTAATTAAGCGTAAATACGCCAATGCATCTTTAATTTCTTGGCGTTCGAAGAATCGCATCCCGCCATAAATCCGATAAGGAATTTGGCAACGAATCAAGGCTTCTTCAATAACACGAGATTGGCTATTACTACGATATAAAACAGCACAATCATCTAATTTTCCACCGCTATCTACCCAATTTTGGATTTGAGACGCCACAAATTTAGCTTCATCTAACTCATTAAATGCCGCATAAATACCCACTGGCTCACCCATTTCACCGTCGGTCCATAAATTCTTACCGAGGCGATCACTATTATTCGAAATAAGTTGGTTGGCACTTTTCAGAATATTGCCGGTAGAACGATAGTTTTGTTCTAAACGAATAGTTTCAGCGTTGAAATCTTTTAGGAATTTTTGAATATTTTCGACTTGCGCACCACGCCATCCATAAATGGATTGGTCATCATCGCCCACAATCATCACTTTACCCGTATTACCGGCAAGAATTTTGATCCAGGCATATTGGATTTTATTAGTATCTTGAAACTCATCCACCAAAATGTGCTGAAAACGTTGCTGATAACGTTGCAAAATCACGGGCTTTTTAGCAAATAATTCATACGCACGAATTAACAATTCAGCAAAATCCACCAAGCCCGCACGATCACAAGTATCTTGATAAATTTGATAAATCTTAATCCACTCTTTTTCCTGACGATCACCAAAATCATTAATATCTTGCGGTCTTAAACCTTCATCTTTTTTATTATTGATATACCAGCACGCTTGTTTCGGTGGAAATGCTTTATCGTCATAATTGTGCAATTTCATCAAGCGTTTTACTAAACGAAGTTGGTCTTCAGAATCCAAAATCTGGAAATCTTGTGGCAAGTTTACATCTAAATGGTGAGCGCGTAATAATCGATGGGCAATGCTATGGAATGTGCCAATCCACATACCAAATAAATTGGATTGAGCATGTTTGGACAAGGTATCTTGAATACGATGGCGCATTTCAGCAGCGGCTTTATTGGTAAAGGTTACCGCCATAATGCTGCCTTCAGAAATATTTTCTACGGCAATCAACCAAGCAATACGATGAGTCAAGACGCGAGTTTTACCACTTCCAGCCCCCGCAAGCACAAGGTAATTGCCAAGTGGTGCTGCCACTGCTTCACGTTGTTTATCATTCAAGCCATCAAGTAATTCTGAAATATCCATTGCTCTTATTTTAATCTGGTTAAATTTACAGGGATTATAGTGGGAATTATATTTTTAAACAACCTGATATTTACAAATTTACTCCGCCCCTTTATATTAGCAATATCAAATAATTACTAAACATTGACGAAGTTAAAGGAGACACAATGTCAATTAAAACAACGCTAACATTAACCGCACTTTCAGCCCTAACCACCCTCGCGTACACTTCTCATGCTCAGGCTGAAGGAAAACTTACTGTCTATTGCAGCGTACAAAATGTTGTATGCGAAAAAGTCACTCAAGCCTTTAGTAAAAAATACAATGTAGATGCACAATTTGTGCGTAATAGTACAGGCGTTGTATTAGGCAAAATTAAAGCTGAAAAAGAAAACCCACAAGCTGATTTCTGGTTTGGTGGCACGATTGAACCCCATCTTCAAGCCGCAGAATTAGGCTTACTTGAATCCTATCGTTCCCCATTACAAAAAGATATCATGCCACAATTTAAATCTCTGATGGACCAACGTGGCAATTTCACCTCTGTTATTTACTTAATGGAACTTGGCATTGGGGTCAATACTAAAAAATTAAAAGAATTGAATATTCCAGCGCCAAAATGTTATGCAGATCTAATAAAACCTGAATATCAAGGCCAAATTCAATATCCTGATCCGCGTGTATCAGGCACGGGCTATTCCCTTATCAGCACTTTTTCCACATTATGGGGAGAAGAAAAAGCCTTTGACTATCTGAAAAAACTAGAACTCAATCTCATGCAACATACCAAAACAGGTCTTGCGAGCAACTATTTGGCTAACGGTACTGTAGCGATTGATTTAGGTTTTATGTTGGTTTATCCGCGTGAGAAGAAAAATGGTGCGCCAGTTGAAGGTATTCTGCCATGCGAAGGCGTAGGCTATTCTTTAGGTGGAGCAAGCATTATTAAAGGAGCTAGAAACCTTGATAATGCCAAGCTATTTATGGATTTCGTGCTAAGCAAAGAAGCACAAGAAATTCCATGGAAAGAATCAGACTCTTACCAACTTCCAACCAATATCCATGCAGAACCTGCACCAGGTTTCCTACCGGCTGGTAAATTAAAACTGGTGGATATTGATTTTATGAAATTTGGTACAGATCAAGAAGGTAAACGCCTCACCCAACGTTGGGTTTCTGAAGTGCTCTTAGAGAGTAAATCGCCAAAAGAATAAAAGGAATAAACAAAAAGTGCGGTCAAAATAAGAATGTTTTTGACCGCACTCGTTTTTATATAGATAAACTAAGCTAAAACCAACCGCTCTTTACCCGCATAGATATTAGCTTTTCCAGGGCGAGCAAAGCCGATAAGGGAAAGATTGTGTTGTTCAGCCATATTGACGGCAAGATCTGTTGCTGCAGAAATTGCAACAAGTAACTCGATGCCACAAGCTACCGATTTTTGGACCATTTCATAACTGGCTCGGCTTGAAACAAGTACGAATCCTTGCGGTTGATTCTGTTTAGCATGCCAGCCGATTAATTTATCTAGTGCCACATGTCGCCCAACATCTTCTCGAATCGCCAGTAAATTACCCGATAAATCAAAAAAGGCGGCGGCATGTGTCGCCCCTGTTTCTTTTCCGAGTGTTTGATTAGCTTGTAATTGTTCTAAACAGCCATCTAATAAATTTAAATTAAATTGGAAAGTGCGGTCTAATTTCGGCAATTTTTTATAAACTTGTGAGATTTGTTCTGTGCCGCAAATGCCACATCCTGTTCTACCTGTTAATGTACGGCGATGATCTTTTAATGCTACAAATTGACGGCTAGATAATTCAATTTGCACTTCAATGCCATTGCATACTTCCACCACATCTATGCCATAAATATCCGCTTTTTTCTCAATAATACCTTCCGCTAATGAAAAGCCTAAAGCAAAATCCTCTAAATCTTGGGGAGAGCACATCATGACGGTATGTGCAATACCATTATAGACAAGTGAAACAGGGACTTCCGCAGCCAAACTATCTTGTTTTTCCACTAAAAGTGCGGTCGGATTTTCAGATGTTTTTTTTAAAAAATTAATTGTTTTTTGGATTATCCAGTGCATTATTTTTTCCCAATAAAATGACTGTTGTAAAAATGTTACTTTTTTTTAACAAAAAATGTTTGTTTTGTGATCTAGCTCAAGTTTTAAAGCGATTATAACAAGTTTTGATTATAGATTTTCGGTTAAAAAATAGTTAAAATCGACTCCGTTTAAATTGGTCATTGTTATAATCAATTTAATGGTTGATACGTTATTTTAACGAAATCAAATAAATTATCTATACGAATTTATACTATCGAAATATCTTAACGGTTCGCCGTTATGAAGGAGTGATTATGCAGGTCTCTAGACGTAAGTTCTTTAAGATCTGTGCAGGTGGTATGGCGGGGACGTCTGCGGCAATGTTGGGTTTTGCACCATCATCTGTCTTAGCGGCACCACGTGAATACAAATTATTACGGGCTTTTGAATCCCGTAACACCTGTACATATTGTGCAGTGAGCTGTGGTATGTTGTTATATAGCACAGGCAAACCTTACGATGCTTTAAGCAGCCATACAGGCACCAATACCCGTTCTAAATTATTCCACCTTGAAGGTGACCCAGACCATCCGGTAAGCCGTGGGGCATTATGTCCTAAAGGTGCGGGCGCGTTAGACTATGTTAATAGTGAAAGCCGTGCATTATACCCTGAATATCGAGCACCGGGTTCGGACAAATGGGTTCGTCTTTCTTGGGAAGAAGCGATCAAACGCGTTTCTCGTTTATTAAAAGATGACCGTGATGCGAACTTCGTTGAAAAAGACGCAAGTGGCAAAACCGTTAACCGTTGGACCTCTACTGGTATTATGACCGCCTCCGCCATGAGCAACGAGGCCGCACTTCTTACTCATAAATGGGTTCGAATGTTGGGCATAGTGCCGATGTGTAACCAAGCGAATACTTGACACGGACCAACGGTAGCAAGTCTTGCTCCATCATTTGGTCGCGGTGCCATGACAAACAACTGGGTTGACATCAAAAACGCCAATCTTATTATTGTTCAAGGTGGTAACCCTGCTGAAGCTCACCCTGTTGGCTTCCGTTGGGCGATCGAAGCGAAGAAAAACGGTGCGAAAATCATCGTGGTTGACCCTCGCTTTAACCGTACAGCTTCTGTAGCTGACCTTCATGCACCAATTCGTTCCGGTTCTGATATCGCATTCTTAATGGGTGTGATCCGTTACTTATTGGAAACTAACCAAATTCAACACGAATACGTTAAACACTATACCAATGCTTCATTCTTAGTTGATGAAGGTTTCAAATTTGAAGATGGTTTATTCGTAGGCTTTGATGAAGAAAAACGTACTTACGATAAATCTAAATGGAATTACCAATTTGATGAAAATGGTAATGCTAAACGTGACATGACCTTACAAGATCCACGTTGTGTGATTAATATCTTGAAAGATCACGTTTCTCGCTATACCCCAGAAATAGTTGAACGTATTACCGGTGTTAAGCAAAAACTCTTCTTACAAATCTGTGAAGAAATTGGTAAAACCTCTGCACCGAATAAAACCATGACGCACTTATATGCGTTAGGCTTTACTGAACATACAATCGGTACTCAAAATATTCGTTCAATGGCTATGATCCAATTACTCTTAGGTAATATGGGGATGCCAGGAGGCGGTATTAATGCATTACGTGGACACTCAAACGTACAAGGTACAACAGATATGGGCTTATTGCCGATGTCTTTACCTGGTTATATGCGTTTACCGAATGACAAAGATACGTCTTACGAACAATACATTAATGCGATTACGCCAAAAGATATCGTACCAAACCAAGTGAACTACTATCGTAATACCTCGAAATTCTTCGTGAGTATGATGAAAACGTTCTATGGTGATAAAGCAACCAAAGAAAATGGTTGGGGTTTCGATTTCTTACCAAAAGCAGACCGCTTATACGACCCTATCACTCATGTTAAGTTAATGAATGATGGCAAATTGAACGGTTGGATTTTACAAGGTTTCAACGTATTAAACTCATTACCGAACAAAAACAAAACTGTTGCAGGTATGAGCAAATTGAAATTCTTAATCGTGATGGATCCGCTTCAAACTGAATCTTCTGAATTCTGGAAAAACTTTGGTGAATCAAACAATGTGAATCCAGCAGATATTCAAACTGAAGTATTCCGTTTACCAACCACCTGTTTCGCAGAAGAAGATGGTTCTATTGCTAACTCTGGTCGTTGGGCTCAATGGCACTGGAAAGGCTGTGACCAACCAGGTGAAGCGTTACCAGATGTTGAAATTCTTTCTATGATTCGTGAAGAAATGCATCACCTTTATCAAAAAGAAGGTGGTCGTGGTATCGAATCTTTCGAAGCGATGACTTGGAACTATGCTCAACCGCATTCACCAAGTTCTGTAGAATTAGCGAAAGAATTGAATGGTTACGCGCTTGCGGATCTTCTCGATGCTGATGGCAACGTCATGTATAAAAAAGGTCAATTACTTAACGGATTCGCTCACTTACGTGATGACGGTACAACTTCATCAGGTAACTGGATCTATGTGGGTCAATGGACTGAAAAAGGTAACCAAACCGCAAACCGTGACAACTCTGACCCATCAGGTTTAGGTTGTACATTAGGTTGGGGCTTCGCATGGCCAGCAAACCGTCGTATCCTTTACAGTCGTGCTTCACTTGATATTAACGGTAATCCTTGGGATAAACACCGCCAATTAATCAAATGGAACGGTAAAAACTGGAACTGGTTAGATGTAGCTGACTATGGCACACAACCACCAGGTTCTGATGCAGGTCCATTTATTATGTCTGCAGAAGGTGTTGGCCGTCTATTCGCTGTAGATAAAATTGCGAATGGCCCTATGCCTGAACACTATGAACCAATTGAAAGTCCGATTGACACTAACCCACTACACCCAAGTGTTGTCTCTGATCCGACTGTTCGTATTTATAAAGAAGACCGTGAATTTATCGGTTCAAACAAAGATTTCCCTTATGTGGCAACCACTTATCGTTTGACCGAACACTTCCACAGTTGGACTGCTCAATCTGCGTTAAATATCATCGCTCAACCACAACAATTCGTGGAAATTGGTGAGAAATTAGCAGCAGAAAAAGGCATCCAAAAAGGTGATATGGTGAAAATTACTTCTCGCCGTGGCTACATTAAAGCCGTAGCAGTGGTAACGAAACGTTTGAAAGATTTAGAAGTCGATGGACGTACCGTACATCACGTGGGTATTCCAATTCACTGGAATATGAAAGCCTTAAATGGTAAAGGTAATCGTGGTTTCTCCACCAACACCTTAACACCATCTTGGGGTGAAGCAGTCACTCAAACACCAGAATACAAAACATTCTTGGTAAACATTGAGAAAGCGGAGGCATAATATGGCAGGAAGTGGTCAAGGCGTTCAATCGCAAGACATTATCAAGGTCTCCGCTACGTCTGGTTTAACACCAGCACCTCAAGCGCGTGATCATAAAGTTGAAGTTGCAAAATTAATCGACGTATCCACCTGTATCGGTTGTAAAGCCTGTCAGGTGGGCTGTTCAGAGTGGAATGACATCCGTTCTGATGTTAATGCTCAATGTGTGGGGATCTACGATAACCCAGTAGATCTCAATGCAAAAGCATGGACGGTAATGCGCTTTAACGAAGTTGAAGAAAATGATCGTTTAGAATGGTTAATCCGTAAAGATGGTTGTATGCACTGTTCAGAACCAGGCTGTTTAAAAGCTTGTCCTGCACCAGGCGCAATTATCCAATATGCGAACGGTATCGTGGATTTCCAATCTGATAAATGTATCGGTTGTGGTTACTGTATCGCAGGTTGTCCGTTCAACATTCCACGTATGAACCCAGAAGACAACCGTGTCTACAAATGTACCCTTTGTGTGGATCGTGTATCTGTGGGCCAAGAACCGGCTTGCGTGAAAACCTGTCCAACCGGTGCAATTCGTTTTGGTTCTAAAGAAGAGATGAAACTCTACGCAGAACAACGTGTTGCTGACTTAAAATCACGTGGTTACGAAAACGCAGGTATCTACGACCCTGAAGGCGTAGGTGGTACTCACGTAATGTATGTATTACACCATGCGGATAAACCTGAACTTTATTCTGGTCTTCCAAAAGATCCAAAAGTTGACCTTACCGTCACCCTTTGGAAAGATGTATTGAAACCGGTAGCGGCTGTAGCAATGGGTGGTCTAGCACTTGCTGAAATCGCTCACTACTTAGCTGTAGGTCCAAACGTTGAAGAAGATGTAGAAGATCATCACCATGAATTTGAAGAAGAAGATAAAAAAGGGGGCAAAGATGAGTAAGATTGAGATTAGCAATGATACTCGAATCATTCGTCATAGAACGCCTGCTCGTTTTAGCCACTGGTTACTCGTAATCTGCTTCTTTATGACGATGTTCACTGGTGTGGCATTCTTCTTCCCAGATTTTGCGTGGTTAACTGAAATTTTAGGTACTCCGCAACTGGCTCGAGCAATTCACCCATTCACCGGTATCATTATGTTCGTTGCCTTTATTTTCCTCGGCTATCTTTACTGGGATCACAACATTCCAGAGAAAAACGATATTCGTTGGTTAAAAGGTATTGTTGAAGTATTAAAAGGGAATGAGCACGCTGTTGCAGATAACGGCAAGTATAACCTTGGTCAAAAAATGTTATTCTGGACATTGAACTTGGCGATGGTCACTTTACTTGTAACCGGTATCATTATGTGGCGTCAGTATTTCTCGCACTACTTCTCTATTCCGGTATTACGTTTTGCGATTTTCCTTCACTCTTTAAGTGCATTCATGTTGTTCACCGGTATTTTGGTACACATGTATATGGCATTCTGGATTAAAGGTTCAATCCGCGGAATCGTTGAGGGTTGGGTAACCGTTCGCTGGGCGAAAAAACACCACCCGAAATGGTATCGTGATGAAGTACTTCCTAAGCTAGAAGAAGACCTTGAAAATGAAGCTGAAGGTAAAAAAGTAAAAACCAAAGCATTGTTCAAAGGTATCAATGGCTAAAATCAAAAAGTGCGGTTAAAATTGACCGCACTTTTTCTTATCAATACTTAAGAGACTATTATGAGTATCAAAATCTTATCTGCAGACGAAATCAAACAAAAAAAGAATTCATACGATATTCCACCTGTTTTGTTTGCTAACCCTAAAAATCTTTATCAACGTCGTGCAAAACGTTTAAGAGAATTAGCAAAAGATCATCCATTGGCTGATTATTTACTCTTTGCTGCAGATGTTGTGGAAAGCCAATTAAGCGTATTTGAAAAAAATCCATTAGAAAAACAGTCATTCGATAACTTAAACGAAATCGAGCCGTTAAATGCTAAAACATTTAAACGCTCAGGCATTTGGATTGAATATCTCAAAGAAATTTTGCATAGCATTAAACCAAAAGCGAATGAACAGGTTATTGCTACCATTGAAAATCTTGAAAAAGCCTCTGATAAAGAGCTTGAAGAAATGGCTACTCATCTTTTAAGCCAAGAATTTAATTTAGTGAGCACTGATAAAGCTGTCTTTATCTGGGCAGCACTTTCTCTTTATTGGTTACAATTGGCTCAACAAATTCCTCATAACAGCCGCCAAGAAGGTACAGATAATCTGCATTACTGCCCTGTTTGTGGTTCTGCACCAGTGGCAAGTGTTGTACATATCGGCACATCACAAGGTTTACGTTATTTACACTGTAGCCTTTGTGAAAGCGAATGGAATTTAGTGCGTGCTCAATGTACTAACTGCAATGAACACAAAAATCTTGAATTGTGGTCATTAAATGAAGAGCTTGCACTCATTCGTGCTGAAACCTGTGGTGATTGCCAAAGCTACTTAAAAATTATGTTCCAAGAAAAAGATCCGAACGTTGAAGCGGTAGCGGATGATTTAGCATCGATTTTCTTAGATATTGAAATGGAAGAAAAAGGCTTCGCACGCAGTGGATTAAATCCATTTGTCTTCCCAGCAGAAGAAGTGTAATGTCTTACTTTTCAGATAAACAAAGTGCGGTCAAAATTGACCGCACTTTTGCATTCTAGAGATAACATGCCATCACAACAGCATTTTCTCGTCCACCATCCGGTTTCGGATAATAATTCTTACGAATATCAACCTCATTAAATCCCAGCTTTTCATAAAGGAAACGAGCCGGATTTGATTCACGCACTTCAAGCCAAAGGGTTTGAATGCCTTTCTCTTTCAGCGTATCCATTAAACCTTGCAATAAAAACGAACCATAGCCCTTTCCTTGTTGAACTGGATCTACCGCAATATTGAATAGTGTGGCTTCATCTAATACCGTTTGGCAAATAGCAAAACCAAGCACTTGCTCTTTTTCCACTAATTTCAAATTGAGATAACGCTCGCCAACATTATTTTTCAATGTTCCCAATGACCAAGGCACTAAATGTGCAGCTTGTTCAATTTCATATAAGCGATCCATATCGCATTCTTCAATAGGAAAAAGAGAAGCCATAATGATTAAATTTGTTGGATTTGTTGCCAAAGCTCACGTTTAGCTTGGCTATCTTGCTGGAATTGTTGCCAATCAATAGAGCGATAAACTCGCTCTGCATTTAGGCAATAAGGCAAAGTGCGGTCGATTTCATCAGCATTTTCAGCCAATAACCAATACCGTACAGAATGTTGTAACGTGATATGTTGAATTTGATCGAAATTCAGGCAAAGGCAATCTTCTTTTTTGAGCTCTAGCGCAAGTCGAATATCTGCAAAAAGTGATGAACTCGAGAGATTATCATTAGCCACCACAATAAATTTCACTTGTTCTGAAACACTCACACCAACCGCCCCTTGCAATACTTCTGGGCGATAGAGCTGCCAACGGGTTATTCCCATTTCATTTAAAAGAAGATTGCGTCTATCCATAGATTAACGAGCAATAGTATCTAACGGATAATCTCTTAAACCTTTAACAATCGCTTTTTCTTGCGCATCTGTTGGTTTTTCTTGATATGCTTTTAAGCTACGGAAAGAAAGAATGTTTTTCGCTTGATAAACCACAGCGATAAAGCGTTGGAAATCTTTACCATCACAAGCATAGTAAACATCTGAAGCGTTACCAATCGTTTTTAACTCACATACTTTTTTGTTTGCATCAAGATATTTTGTTGTTAATTCAGGAACGTGAGAAACATCTTTTAAATAATAGGTTTCGCTCATAATGAATTTACGATTGCTACGATCTACATTCGCAGCACCACTTAAGAAACGCGGATCTTCTGATTTATCGAAGGCTTTTGTTTGTTTATAGAATTTCTCGCCGTTGAAGGTGACTTCTTGATTACCATTTTTGATGCGCTCAAACTGCGCATCTAAGCTTTGCGCTTGTGCAGCAGGTAATTCAACTTTTGAGCTTGTTGTTGGTAAGGTTGAAGTTTTTTGTTTGCTACCTTGAAGTTGTTCGATTAATTGACAGCCAGACAATAAACTTGCCATTGCGACTGCGGTGATGATTTTTTTCATAAATAATTCCTTAATAAATACGTTTAAATCGTTATCTTTTGTTAGAATAACACGTAATTTTAACCAATAACCCACAGGATTTAAAGCGTGATTTCTCTCGAAAGCGAAGTTTTACAACGCCATCTTCCCCTTTTTAACGGTAAATCAATTCTTCTTGCCGGCGGCATTAATGATGATTTTCCTCAAATATTAAAAAAACATTGTCAATCCGTACAAATTTGGAGCTGGTATTTTGATTATGCTAAAACCCAAAGTGCGGTCAATTTTGAGGTTGAATTTCAACCGCAAACCGATCTGATCATTTATTATTGGACGAAGAATAAACAAGAAGTGAATTTTCAGCTGATGCAACTACTCGCCAAAAGTAAAATTGGCCAAGAAGTGTTAATTATCGGTGAAAATCGTTGTGGTGTCCGCTCTGCTGAAAAACTGCTTGAACCTTATGGTGAAATTGGCAAAATCGACTCAGCGCGTCGTTGCGGTTTATACCATTTTTCCTTACACAAACAACCGCACTTTGATCTTCAATCTTATTGGAAATGCTACCAAAATGATGCATTAGGCGATCTCCGTATTTTCAGCTTGCCGGGTGTATTCAGTGCCAATGAACTTGATAGCGGAACATCACTTCTACTTTCGACCTTAACATCGCCAATTCAAGGCAAAGTATTAGATGTTGGTTGTGGTGCGGGTGTCATTGGTTCAATGATCAAAAAACATCACCCTAAAGCGGATGTCACAATGACTGATATTCATGCAATGGCAATTCAATCTGCTCGTCAAACGCTTGCTGAAAATCAGCTTGAAGGTCAGGTTATCGCAAGCGATGTGTTTTCCCATATTGAAGGGAAATTTGATCTGATTATTTCAAACCCGCCTTTCCACGATGGAATCGACACTGCTTATCGTGCGGTGAAAGAACTTATTCAACAAGCAAAATGGCATTTAACGGCAGGCGGAGAACTGCGTATCGTTGCTAATGCATTTCTCCCCTATCCCGATTTATTAGCGCAACATTTCGGGAAATTCGAAGTCCTTGCTCAAACCACCAAATTTAAAGTGTATTCTGTGAGAAATTAAGGAGAAAACAATGTTTGTAACCAGTTCAGCCATTCAAAATGGTGCTTTTGAAGACAAATATGGTAAACGCGGCACACAATTTAGCCCAAATGGTATGCCAACCTACTCGATTCCGTTTGAAATTCACGATGCCCCTCAAGGTACCAAATCTTTTGCGATTGTTTTAGAAGATAAAGATGCCATTACTGCTAGCGGTTTTGTTTGGATTCATTGGCTCATTGCAGATCTTGAACGTACAGTTATTCAAGAAAATGAAAGCCAAACCGCAACAGATTATGTGCAGGGTGCAAACACTTGGGCGAGTAAATTAGGTCAATTTGATATTGAAGAAGCCTCATTCTATGGCGGTATGGCACCACCAAACTGCTTACATCGTTACGAGCTTATTGTGTATGCACTTGATACCAAACTAAACCTCAAACCGGGATTCCGTTTTAATGATCTACATTTTGCGATGCAAGGGCATATTCTAGATCAAGCTGTGGTGATGGGCACTTATGATGTTTAATCATTTATAGTTCATCCTAAAAACACCATAAAAAATGACCGCACTTCAACAAAGTGCGGTCATTTCTTTTAAGATTTTATAACGTGATTTTATTCGCGTCTTGCACTAATTTCGCGTGTGCTTTTTTCTGTTCTTTCATCTTATTGCTCGTTTCACGGCGTTGAGTAGAAAGTTCCGCATTGCGAATGTTATAATCATCCACACGACCTTCATAGTCGTCACGCATATTTTCGATAATCGCACGAACATCTTCAATGCTCATATCATCACGAATATATTGATTTAAGTTATCTAATAATAAGACACGTTTTTGGTTATCACGAATTTTGCGGTTGTTGTCTTCAATGTCGCGCTTAAGTTTATTTTTTAAACGATATAAACGTACATACTCTAATACTTCTTGGAAGGATTTATTCACATTTCCCATGATCGACTCTCTCAAAGTTAAAAATAAACTTCGGGTAATGTAGCCTTTTTTTTCGTCCCCGTCAAAAGCTTAAATTTAAATTGATGGATTAGATCAAAAAACTGTTTGATTTAGTTGATTATCCTATTCGGTAGTGGTAAAAATGAAGAATCTATTCAAAATAAAATAAGGAAACACAATGTCAAAAGTCTTTAATTTTAGTGCTGGTCCAGCCATGATTTTCCCTGAGGTACTACACAAAGCACAATCTGAGCTAACTAACTGGCTTGGTCAAGGTGTGTCTGTGATGGAAGTCAGCCACCGTGGCAAATATTTTATGGAATTGATTACTCAAGCAGAAAAAGATCTGCGCGAGGTATATCACATTCCAGATAACTATCGTGTGTTATTCCTACAAGGTGGCGCTCGTGGTCAATTTGCAGCCTTGCCAATGAACTTAATCGGTGAGAAAGGCAAAGCACTTTACTTAAATAGCGGTCACTGGTCTGCTACTGCAGCGAAAGAAGCGCGTAACTTTGCTGAAATTGATGAAATTACCATTGTAGAAAATGGTGATCACACACGCATTACCAACCTTGATTTCAGTGACATTGCGGAACAATACGATTATGTTCACTATTGTCCAAATGAAACGATTAGCGGTGTTGAAATTTTTGATGTACCGAATGTGGGCAATGCGGTACTTGTAGCAGATATGTCATCTAACGTTCTCTCTCGCGAAATTGATATTAGTAAATTCGGTGTTATTTACGCCGGTGCACAAAAAAATCTTGGTCCAGCAGGGATTACGCTTGTGATTATTCGTGATGATTTAATTGGTCATGCTCGCCAAGCAACCCCATCAATTTGGAATTATGCCACACAGCGTGATGCAGACTCCATGATCAATACGCCACCAACATTTGCTTGGTATCTCTGTTCATTGGTCTTCAAACACATTCAAGCAATCGGTGGCTTAAAAGAAATTGCAAAACGTAACGCAGTGAAAGCACAAACCCTTTATGACTACATTGATAGCAGCAAACTCTATCGTAACGTAGTGGCTAAAGAAAACCGTTCAACCATGAATGTCACATTTGTGACAGGTAATCCAGAGCTTGATGCTAAATTTGTTGCAGAATCTACAGCTGCCGGTCTTCAAGCTTTAAAAGGTCACAAAGTATTAGGTGGTATGCGTGCCTCTATCTACAATGCAATGCCATTAGAAGGTGTACAAGCGCTTATTGAATTCATGAAAAAATTTGAAACTGAAAATAGCTAATTATCTGATTAACTAAACTCAACGTGCGGGCTAAAGGCCCGCTCGTTTTTATAAGGAAAGCATATGCAATACATCAACGTTGCCAATCAAGGCGTAAAATCTCTTTCACCTTACCAAGCTGGAAAGCCAATCGAAGAACTTGAACGAGAATTAGGCATTACCGATATCGTTAAACTTGCCTCAAATGAAAACCCTTTCGGCTTTCCTGAAAGTGCGAAAAAAGCCATTCAAGCCCAACTTGATCATCTAACTCGCTACCCTGATGCGAATGGTTTTGAACTTAAAGCGGCTATTGCGAAAAAATTTGGTGTGCAACCAAACCAAATCACCCTTGGCAATGGTTCTAACGATTTATTAGAACTCTTTGCCCACACCTTTGCGGCTGAGCATGATGAAGTGATTTATTCACAATATGCTTTTATTGTTTACCCTTTAGTGACAAAAGCCATTAACGCTGTCTCAAAAGAAATTCCTGCTAAAGATTGGGGACATAATTTAAACGGATTTTTGACCGCACTTTCAGATAAAACCAAACTGATTTTTATTGCCAATCCAAACAACCCAACGGGGAATTTCTTAACGGAAGCAGAATTGGATGCTTTCTTGGCCAAAGTACCTGAAAACGTAATTGTGGTATTAGATGAAGCTTATACCGAATTTACCCATCCAAACGAACGGGTTAATTCTTTTGCGTTACTAGATAAATACCCTAACCTTATCGTTTCTCGCTCCCTATCAAAAGCTTATGGTTTGGCGGGGTTACGTATTGGTTACGCAGTCTCTAATCCTGAAATTGCAGATTTATTAAACCGTGTTCGTCAGCCATTTAACTGTAATAGTCTTGCTTTGACCAGTGCGATTGCGGTGATGAACGATGATGCCTTTGTCGAAAAAGTGGCTGAGAACAATCGCCAAGAAATGAAACGTTATGAGACCTTCTGTCAACAATATGGCTTAGACTTTATTCCGTCTAAAGGTAACTTTATTACCATTGATTTTAAACAACCTGCCGCACCAATTTATGATGCATTATTACGTGAAGGCGTCATTGTTCGTCCAATTGCAGGTTATGGCATGCCAAATCACTTACGTATCAGTATTGGCTTACCGCAAGAAAATGACAAATTTTTTACTGCACTTAAAAAAGTGCTGAAGTTAGAAAAATAAAAATAAGGCGCTTTCTTTTAACGAGAAAGCGCCTTTTTATTTATCCAGGAAAGATTTCGTTCAATATCAATGCTATTCCATCATCATTATGCGAAGCGGTGACTCGATTAGCGGCCTGTTTAATCTCATCCGGTGCATTGCCCATTGCCACGCCTAATCCCACGCTTTCTAACATATCTAAATCATTAAAGTTATCGCCGAAAGCAACACATTCTTCCATCTTCACATGAAAGTAATCTTCGAGAAAACGTACTGCATTACCTTTTGTCGCTGACTTATGCATCACTTCAAGGAAATTCGCATGAGAACGGCAAATGCTTAAATGCGGGAATTTCTCTTTCAAAATTTGCTCGATACCAATCACTTCATCCGTTTCACCAATAATTTGAATTTTATGCGGAGAATAGACCGCACTTTCATTATAAGGATCAATCTGAATACCAGTTACGCTACGTTCATAAATCACCCATTTATTATCTAAATCTCGAGCAACGCAATCATCATAAGTATAATAATTCACACCCAACGCAGGATGGTCTGCTAATACTTGGTTAATGACTTGAATATCAGCGGGATCAATTTGTACTGAATAAATAGGCGTAGCGTTTTTATCTAAAATCAAGGCTCCACTAAATGCCACAATAATATTGTAGTTTTCAATGAGTTTCGCATAAGGCCAAATACCCAGCGGTGAACGCGCAGAGATTGGTGTAAATGGAATACCTTGTTTGGTAATGCGTTGAATTGCATCTAAGGTTTTAGGGGAAATTCGATGATCGGAAGTTAATAAGGTACCATCAAAATCACTGAATACGGCTTTATACATAATAGCTCCAAATCGTCATTATTTTTCGGAAAGGTAAGGGTCAGCAAAGCCCAAACCCTGCATAATTTCAGTTTCTAAACTTTCCATTTCTTCGGCTTCATCATCTTCAATATGATCGTAACCAAGCAAATGTAAGCTACCATGCACAATCATATGCGCCCAATGTGCTATTAAAGGCTTTTCTTGCTCGATAGCTTCGCGCTCCACCACCTGACGACAAATCACTAAATCGCCCAACAGCGGTAATTCCACTTCATCAGGACATTCAAAAGGGAAAGACAATACATTGGTTGGACGATCTTTACCACGATAAGTCAAATTCAAGTCATGACTTTCCGCTTCATCCACAATACGTACTGTCATTTCAACATTATCACTTTCTGGTTGAACTGCAGCAGTTGCCCATTGCAGAATTTGCGCTTCTGATGGCAAGCCTTCTGTATTTTCACAGGCCAGTTGCAAATCGATAATCATATTGCCCATGTTATTCTCCTAAATTCGTTTCATTTTCTGACCGCACTTTTTGCTCACGTTCAGCTCGACGCTGCGCTGCGATTTCTTGGCGACGAATTTCATCTTGAGCTTCCCATTCTTCGTAAGCTTGCACCACTTTTGCCACCACAGGATGTCGTACAATATCTTTACTCTCAAAATAGTTAAAGCTTAGCTCTGACACTTTACTTAACACTTCCATTGCGTGGCGTAAACCCGATTTTGTGCTGCGCGGTAAATCGATTTGGGTCACATCCCCTGTAATCACGGCTTTGGAATTAAAACCAATACGAGTCAAAAACATTTTCATTTGTTCGACCGTCGTATTTTGGCTTTCATCTAGAATGATAAAGCTATCATTAAGTGTGCGACCACGCATATAAGCCAATGGTGCGATTTCAATCACATTACGCTCCATTAATTTTTGTACACGTTCAAAGCCAAGCATTTCAAATAACGCATCATAAAGTGGTCGTAAATAAGGCTCAATTTTCTGACCTAAATCACCGGGCAGGAAACCTAATTTTTCGCCCGCTTCCACCGCAGGACGAGTCAGCAAAATGCGACGAATTTCTTGGCGCTCTAATGCCTCCACGGCCGCTGCTACGGCTAAAAAGGTTTTTCCCGTTCCAGCAGGTCCAATTCCAAAACTAATATCGTGCGTAAGAATATTATGTAAATACTGAATTTGATTTTCACCACGCGGTTTAATCAAACCTCGCTTGGTTTTAATTGTGGTGCTATAGACGTGATTTTCACTGCGTGACTCACTGCCCTCTTGCGATAACATTCTGCTCTCTTGCAAGGCAATATGCACATCTTCCAAATCAAGTTCTTTCACTTTCCCCTTAATTGGCGCTGTCTCCACATATAATGCTTGGATTAATCTAGCTGCACGCTCAACTAATTGCTCATGATGTGGTTTCGGACTTTCATCGTTAGATTTCACCGTGAAAGTGAAATTATTGCGGGAAATATTGAGATTAAATTCTTTTTCAATCAGTTTGATATTTTCATCGAATGCACCGCAAAGGGATTGCAGACGATCATTTTCTTGAGGTTCTAAGGTAAAAGTTGTCATTAAATTTCATTTTAGAATTGTGAATACTGTTTCCATTTTAGCCTAATTACGATGAATGTAAAACGGGCTTCACCAACTGATGAAGCCCGATAACTAAATTAAGGCAATTCAGGGAAAAGCATCTTAATCACATTCATTGTCAATCGTCGAGATTGTCCACTAAATGGGAAAATATGCATCATCATCATAGGATTAAAGTTTGCCTCAATCACACCCCACGAACGTAAACTCGGTTCTGCCGGCTGTTTCAAATCAGGAATAATTAAATCTACACCACAAACTGCCGCCCCCATTGCCTTGCTAATCCCTACCGCAATTTCTTTGTAACTGGCATGCATTTCATCCGTCATATCAATAGAATCACCGCCGGTACTAATATTAGAATTCGCACGTAATTGAACAAGTTGATCTTTTGCAGGAATAGAATTCACGGTTAATCCTTGCTCCTTAAGCTGCAACTGCTCAATATCCCCCAATGCTATTTTTTTCAATGGTGTACGACTGCCATCGCCCCGTAAAGGATGATCATTTTTAGCCGCAACTAATTCTGCAACGGTATGTACACCATCTCCAATCACATTTGCTGGAACACGTAATAAGACGGCTAACGTTTGATCCCCCAGCACAAAGAAGCGATATTCAGTGCCAAGTAGATAATCTTCAACCATGATCTCTTTATCTTCACGGAAAGCAATCTCTACAGCTTTTGCAAAATCATCTCGATCCGTTACACCTTGTTGGAAAATACTGATCCCCAAACCAAAATTCGTTGATTTTGGCTTAATCACGACGGCTCGATTTTCAAAAAGTGGGAAATTTTCGACCGCACTTTTCACATCGGTAAACTCGATGCTTTGCGGTACATTAAATCCAGCTTTCGCTAACACTTTCTTCGTCACCACTTTATTTTCCATGATGAGTGGGGAAATATAGCTATCGTGAGAAGTCATATTACCGTTTTTCACATATTCCAAATGGTCGCCAAATTGAAGACTGATAAATTGATCGCGTTCATCTAAAATCTCAATCTTTAGCCCTTTTTGGATTGCATCAAATAATAATGCCTGTGTGGACAGCTCCATATTATCAAACGCACTTAAGGCATAAAAACGTTCAAAGGCTTTTGCTTTATTGGATTGCGCAATATCTGCCCCTAATTGTTGGTAACTGCCGACCTGTTCAATTGCCGAGACGACTTTTGCACAAAGCGTTTGGCTTGGATCCGCAAATTGTCCTAATTTATCTTTAACAATCGTTTTAATCTCATCACTCACATTGAGTTGCTCAAGCATTTTGAGCATTTCAAGGAGGACTAATTCGCCTTCTACCGCATAAACACTTTGCTCTCTTGGATCTTCCCATGCCACTTCAGCAAGACGTGCTTTGCCTAATTTTATGCCTTCTTGATCAGAGGTATCATCAAGCCATGCCATTAACAAAATAAAATAATGAATGAATTTCGCATCAGCAAGTTCCATTCCATAAGGTGCAAACGGATTGAGATCAAACAAACGAAATTCTAAATATTGAATTCCTTTTTCAAGTAAATCTCGCGCTTTTTTAGCACCACGCAAACGTACACTTGAATAAAATTCTTTTTCTGCAATCAAATCGCCCGATTTCACCCAGTGTTCTAACGTCTCAACATACTCTTGCAAACTGTCATAAGAGACGTAGATCTTCGGAGCATTCACATAACCATATTTCCCTGAACGTAAACTCCGCACATATTGATGCGGTTTAAGGGGTGAATTGCCTCTGAAATATTTATCCTCTACCGTCGGTGTTGCAGAAAACAAGTAAAGTAAAATCCATTGATAGCGTAAGAAGTTCTTCGCTATTTTTAGGTAAAAATCATTTTGAAAATCAACCGCACTTTGTGTTTCATTTTGCGCATGAAATAAGGCATCAATAAACTTAGGGTCAATTTGAAAATTGTAATGAATACCACTGACCATTTGCTTATATTTACCGTAAGACTGGACTAAATGCTCACGATAAGCCACATCTTCCTGATTATCTAATTGTGCAACCTTAATTTGCTCTTCTGGCGGTAACCCTGCAGGCATACTGAAAGGAAAAATAAATTCATCCTCCGGTAAAGTTCGTAAAGTCACTTCATGAATAGCTGAAAGCCACCGTAATGTATCCTCTAATTTTTTCATCGGGGGAGTCACCAATTCCAACTGACTTTCTGCAAAATCTGTTTGAATGTAAGGGTGGAAACGACGATTACCAAAGGCTTTAGGGTGCAATGATGTCACTATTGAACCATCCGCATGCACCCGTTGACTTTCCTTTTCAATCCCAAATGACCCTTGCTGAAATAAGAGCTCGAGGTGATGTTGTTTAATGATTTGCTGAATATTCATATCCGTCCTTATTAGAAATTTCCACCTGACATTATGGAGAAAAAACAACGTGGGGCGAAGTAAGAAAATAGAATGGAATATGAAATTTTGATATAAGAGAAAAATATCTGAGAATTATTTGCATTATCTATTCTGAGTTATTAGAATGGGACAATTTTTATTTTCAGAAAATGGGTGATTTACCCGATAACATAAAGGAGTTTTCATGAAAATTAAGCATTTCCAAATTGCAGCCCTTACCGGCTTAATGGCATTTGCAGGATTCGCTTCTGCAGATATTACCGTTTACAACGGACAACATAAAGAAGGTGCAAAAGCCGTTGCCGATGCGTTTACCAAAGCAACGGGCATTAAAGTGACCTTAAACAGCGCGAAAAGCGATCAACTTGCGGGCCAATTGAAAGAAGAGGGAGATAAAACCCCTGCAGATGTATTCTATTCTGAACAAACTGCACCTTTCGCTGCACTCTCTGATGCGGGTTTATTAGAACCTCTTTCTGCAGACACCATTAAACAAACTGCACACAAAGGTGTACCTGTTGCACCGAAAAAAGACTGGATCGCGCTAAGTGGTCGTTCTCGTGTTGTGGTTTATGATCACACCAAACTATCTGAAAAAGACATGGAAAAATCCGTGTTAGATTATGCAACACCAAAATGGAAAGACAAAATTGGTTATGTTCCAACTTCAGGTGCATTCTTAGAGCAAGTTGTGGCGATTACTAAATTAAAAGGTAAAGATGCGGCACTTAAATGGTTAAAAGGCTTGAAAGAAAACGGTAAACTTTATGCGAAGAATACGGTTGCACTTCAAGCGGTTGAAAATGGTGAAGTTCCTGCAGCGTTAATCAACAACTATTACTGGTATGCACTCGCAAAAGAAAAAGGTGCTGATAACCTCAAAACACGTCTTTACTTTATTCGTCATCAAGATCCTGGTGCATTAGTGACTTATTCTGGTGCGGCTGTATTAAAAGGATCTAAAAATAAAGAAGAAGCGAAAAAATTTGTTGATTTCTTAGCAAGTAAAGAAGGACAAGAAGCATTTGTTTCAGTACGTGCAGAATACCCACTTCGTACCGATGTGGTTTCTCCATTTAACATGGAACCTTATGCGAAATTAGAAGCACCTGTTGTTTCTGCAACCACTGCTGAAGACAAAGACAACGCAAACAAACTTATTGAAGAAGCTGGTTTGAAATAAGTTTAATTTGCTATGCTATGCAATATAGGGCGTGTAATACACGCCCTTCTGTTGTTTACTCTACTTACTCTACACTGATATTTTCAAAGGATTTTTTGTGTCTAATCGCCCACCTCGCTGGCTTGTTGCCTTAATCGTGCTGATTAGTTTGCCATTATTACTCCCTTTTTTATATGTTATTGAGCGAGCTGCAGATGTTGGATTGGCTCGTAGTATTGAGCTACTTTGGCGCCCAAGAATGTGGGAATTGCTCAGTAATACGCTACTTTTAATGGTATTTGTCACGCTTTTTGCCATTATTCTCGGTACGCTATGCGCATTTTTGTTAGAACGTTATCGCTTTTGGGGAAAAGGCTTTTTCCAAGTTGCCATGACGCTTCCGCTTTGTATTCCTGCATTTGTCAGCTGTTTTACCTGGATCAGTCTCACCTTTAGAGTGGAGGGCTTATGGGGAACTATCGGCATTATGACGCTGAGTTCTTTTCCGCTTGCTTATCTCCCTGTCGCTGCAACCTTAAAAAGACTCGACCGCTCTTTAGAAGAAGTGAGCCTTTCATTGGCGAAAAGCCAAGCTTATACATTCTGGCATGCGATTTTTCCGCAACTCAAACCTGCCATCGGTAGCAGCGTATTATTAATTGCGCTTCATATGTTAGTGGAGTTCGGTGCGGTTTCTATTTTAAATTATCAAACTTTCACCACCGCCATTTTCCAAGAATATGAAATGGCCTTTAATAACAACACTGCCGCTTTACTTTCTGGTGTGTTAATGGTCATTTGTATCCTTGTTGTGATGGGCGAAATTCGTTTTAGAGGTACGCAAACACTCTATCAAAGTGGCAAAGGCGTAATACGCCCTTATCCATTGAAAACGCTCTCTGTTGGAAAACAAATTTTAGTCGTAAGCTTTTTCACAACCATTTTTGTGCTCAGTATTGGTGTGCCGATTACCATGCTGATTTATTGGCTAAAAGTAGGAAATTCCATTGAAAGTGCGGTCGATTTTGGTGAATTTTTTACCGCCTTCACAAATTCACTGACTATATCAACACTGGGGGCAACACTTACCGTTATTTGTGCACTACCATTGGTATGGGCGGCAGTACGCTATCGCAGTAAATTGACGATTTGGCTTGATCGCATCCCTTATCTACTTCATGCAGTACCAGGGCTCGTGATCGCATTATCGTTGGTTTTCTTTACCATCAACTATGCGTATTCGCTTTATCAAACCTTTGCGATGGTTGTGGTCGCCTACTTTATGCTTTATCTTCCAATGGCACAAACGACCTTACGAGGATCGCTTGAACAGATGTCTGATAACATCGAAAAGGTGGGGAAAAGCTTAGGCCGTAGCAACTTTTATATTTTCCGTACCTTAGTCATCCCCGCTATGTTACCTGGAATTGCTGCCGCATTTGCTTTAGTTTTTTTAAACTTAATGAAAGAGCTCACCGCCACCCTATTACTGACCCCAAATGACATTAAAACACTTTCAACCGCAGTGTGGGAATATACATCCGATGCGCAATATGCGGCAGCAACGCCTTATGCCATTATGTTAGTGCTATTTTCTGGGATTCCTGTATTTTTACTGAAACGATACGGTTTTAAATAACGAAAAGATAAAAATGACAACATTACTCGATATTAAAAATTTGAATAAATCCTTTAATGGGCTACAGGTTTTACACAATATCTCGCTACAATTAGAGAAAGGTGAAATTCTATTTCTTCTCGGTGCATCCGGTTGTGGGAAAACCACCTTATTGCGTAGCATTGCTGGTTTTGAACAACCAACAAGCGGTGAGATTTGGTTAAAAAATCAACCTATTTTTAACGACAATATCAATGTGCCAACCCAACAACGTAAATTAGGTTATGTGGTACAAGAAGGTGTGTTATTCCCCCATTTAAATGTTTACCGCAACATTGCTTATGGCTTAGGCGATGGCAAAGGAAAAACAGAGGCAGAAAAACAACGTATACTGGAAGTAATGAAACTAACCGGCATTAGCAGCTTAGCTGATCGTTTTCCTCATCAGCTTTCAGGCGGGCAACAACAACGTGTTGCACTTGCTCGAGCTCTCGCACCAAGCCCTGAACTCATCCTGTTCGATGAGCCATTCAGTGCATTAGATGAGCATCTAAGAAATCAAATTCGTTACGATATGTTACAAGTATTAAGAGAAAGTGGCTCATCCGCTATATTTGTGACCCATGATCGTGATGAAGCGCTCTGTTATGCTGATAAAATTGCGGTGATTCAAGAAGGAAGAATCCTCCAAATTGCGACACCTAAAACACTGTATTGGTCACCGCAGCATTTATCTATCGCAACATTTATCGGAGAAAGTATTATTTTCCCTGCAACGTTAAAAAATGATGCCATCGCGACCTGTCAATTAGGTGAGGTCGCTGTCGAAAATAAAGGAAATGGTCATATGCAAGGGAAGGTTTTATTCCGCCCTGAGCAATTCTCTCTTGCGAAAAAAATCCAAAATCCGACATCATCTTTTAAAGGTGAGATTAAACGGATTGAATCGAGAGGACGCGCCATTAATCTGTGTATTGATGTAGGCGGTTATGAGTTTAATCTTAATGAAGATCTCATTAATAATTACCAAATTGGAGAACACGTCACACTGTATTTATACGGGAAAGGGGTTTTCTATCATCACTAAAAAAGGCGGAACACATTGTTCCACCCTTTTTATATAATTAATGTCCAAGTGATTTTCGCATCTTGATGTTGAGCATTTCTACCACCGAAGAGAAGCCCATAGCAAAGTAAATGTAGCCTTTCGGAATATGAATATCTAAGCTTTCCGCAATTAAACTTACTCCCACTAAAATTAAGAAGGCTAAAGCCAAAATCTTCAATGTTGGATGAGTATCGACAAAATCACCAATTGGTTTCGCCGCAAACATCATGACACCCACTGCAAGCATAATCGCCAAAATCATCACAGGAAGGTGGTTTGCCATACCTACTGCCGTAATCACAGAGTCTAAAGAAAACACAATATCTAAAACTGCAATTTGGATTAACACGCCCAAGTAACTGACTTTCTTCTTGTTCGTTTCTTCTTCATGATGTGCTTCAGGATGCATCGCTTCTTTGATTTCACCTATACTTTTTACAATCAGGAATAAGCCCCCAAGGAATAAAATCAAATCACGGCCTGAAATTTCCTGACCGACTAAAGTAAATAGCGGCTCCGTTAATTTCATCATCCAAGAAAGGGAAACAAGAAGTAAAATACGAGTAATCATCGCTAACCCAAGACCGATAATACGACCAGATTGGCGTTGATTCGCAGGTAAACGGCCCACTAAAATACTAATAAAAATAATGTTATCGATACCCAAGACGATTTCAAGTGCGGTCAAAGTAAGCAATGAAATCCATGCTTCAGGATCAACAAGCCATTCAAACATAATATGTTCCTATTTAAAATCCGAAAGGTTGAAATAATAGACAGTTTGCCTAGAAAATCAAGATTTTTCCTAACTTTTTAAGGTCTCGAAAATCTTTTCTGCTAAAGCTTTAGAAATACCGGGTACAGAGGCAATTTCATCCAATGTGGCATTTTTGACACCTTGTAATCCACCTAAATATTTCAACAAGGCTTGACGTCGTTTGGCGCCTACACCTTCAATGGTTTCCAATCCACTTTGGGTAAAGGCTTTTTGGCGTTTTTGACGATGACCGCTAATCGCATGATTATGGCTTTCATCTCGAATATGTTGGATTAAATGCAGTGCAAGGCTATCATCCGGCAAATGGATTTCACGATCTTGTTTGCTAATAATCAACACCTCTTGTCCTGCTCGACGATCCACACCTTTTGCGACACCAATTAAGTGTGGTCGATTTTTATCCCATTTTACGTTAAGGTGATGAAAAACTTCTAAGGCTCGATTAAGCTGCCCTTTACCACCATCAATAAAAATAATATCGGGAATTTTATCTTCATCAAGATCGCGATCGTAACGTTTCTTTAAGGCTTGCTCCATCGCTGCATAATCATCGCCGCCAGTAATGCCTTCAATATTAAAACGGCGATAATCAGATTTCAGTGGTCCTTCTTGATTAAATACCACGCAAGATGCCACAGTTTGATTCCCCATCGTATGACTAATATCAAAACATTCCATACGTTTAATTTCAGGCATATCGAGCAATTCGCAAAGGGCTTGATAACGTTCGTGCATTCGGGAAGATTGTTTAAGTTGAGTCGCTAACGCCACTTTGGCATTAATTTGTGCTAGTTGTAGATATTTACCTTTATCGCCTTTAGCGGATTCTTGTATCACCACTTTTCGGCCAGCTTGTTCAGTTAATAAGGCTTCAAGCTCCGCTTTTTCATCTAATTTATGATCCACAATAATACTATTAGGGATACTTCTGCCTTGATGGCCTTGCAAATAAAACTGCCCAACAAACGTTGCCGTTAATTCGGATAAATCTGTATTAGCTGGCACTTTCGGAAAATAACTGCGATTGCCTAATACTTTACCTTGACGAATAAACATCACCTGAACACAAGCTAAACCATGTTGATACGCAATAGACATAATATCCATGTCGTCCAAACGCTTATTAGATACAAATTGTTTTTCGATAACAGCACGAACGGCTTGAATTTGATCACGATAACGTGCCGCCCCTTCAAAATCTAAGTCTCGGCTCGCCTGCTCCATTTTGCTAATGAGATAATCTAATACTTGCTGATCTTTTCCTTGTAAAAATAGTCGTGCTAATTCAACTTGTTGGTTATATTCCTCATCAGTCACATAACCTGGTACACAAGGTGCTGAGCAACGCCCGATTTGATATTGCAAACAAGGACGGGAACGATTGTTATAAACCGAATTTTCACATTGACGAATAGGGAATAATTTTTGCATTAACGACAAGGTTTCACGCACTGCACCGGCATGAGGATAAGGTCCGAAATACTCGCCTGCAATTTTTTTCGTTCCGCGATAAGAAGTAATACGAGGATGACGTTCTTTCGTCAATAAAATAAAAGGATAGGATTTATCATCTCGCAATAATACGTTATAACGAGGTTGATAAAGTTTAATAAAGTTATGCTCAAGCAATAATGCTTCTGTTTCAGAAGAGGTAATGGTTGTGTCGAGATGATGAATTGACGACACCAAGGCTTCTGTTTTTTTGCTGCTTAAGTTTTTTCGAAAATAGCTGGAAAGGCGCTTTTTAAGATCTTTCGCTTTACCCACATAAATAACCTGATCTTTATCGTCATACATACGATAAACACCAGGTTCATGAGAAACATCTGAGAGAAACTTCTTGGAATCAAACATCAGTAAAAACTATGCAAAAATTGACCGCACTTTTTCTAAATCTTCTGCGGTATCCACACCAACAGCCGGGACTTCTTTCGCCAATTCCACGTGAATACGCTCACCGTACCACAATACACGGAGTTGCTCTAATTTCTCTAAGTTTTCTAATTGTGTTGGTGCCCATTGCACATATTGTTTAATAAAGCCTGCTCGGTAAGCATAAATACCGATATGACGAAGATACGCATCAGCCAGTTGTGCCTTGACGGTATCTGCTAATTGCATAAATTGATCACGATCGTAAGGGATTACTGAACGAGAGAAATATAAAACGTAGCCATCTTTATCCGTAACGACTTTCACGGCATTTGGGTTAAATAACTCTTCCGCTTCGTGAATTTTTACCGCAAGCGTCGCCATATTCACGTTAAACTTCGCTAAATTCTCTGCCACTTGACTCACAATAACAGGGGGGATTAACGGCTCATCCCCTTGGATGTTTACAATAATTTCATCATCAGCAATACCAAGCTTACTTACCACTTCCGCTAAACGCTCAGTACCGGAATTATGTGCTTCTGATGTCATACACACTTCTGCCCCAAAAGCTTTTGCCGCATTTTCAACTTGTTCGTTATCTGTGGCAATAATCACTCGGCTTGCCCCTGATTGTTGAGCTTTTTCAAAAACATGTTGAATCATTGGTTTACCAGCAATATCTGCTAAAGGTTTACCTGGTAAGCGGCTCGATGCAAAACGAGCAGGGATAATAACTGTAAATGACATAAGTATTCCTTATTCTTTCAATGTTTCGGCTTTTTCTGCCAACAATACCGGCACGCCGTGTTCAATAGGATACGCCACTTGCTCAAAAGGGCAAATGAGCCGTTGATTTTCTTGATCGTATTTCAATCTTGCCAAACATCGCGGGCAAGCAATCACGTCTAATAATCGAGGATTAAGTTTCTCACGCATATTTCACTCGAATAGAGTTAAACTAAATGACGAATTTTTTCCCACAATTGTGGAAGTTTTTGGCCTTGGTTTTCAGCCTCAACAATCTCCGCATCAACTGGAACATACCACCAATTCTCTTTAGCAAACGCTTGGCATTTTACGGCATCCTTTTCGGTCATAAAGAGCGGTTGGTTTTCAGCAAGTTTTTCTAACAATTGTGGTTCAAAATGTTGGTGATCTTGAAAAGCTTTCGTATTTCCTAAACGAATATTTAAATTTTCCAACATCGTGAAAAAACGTTGTGGGTTGCCAATTCCCGCGATGGCTGAACCTTGAGTAAATTCACTTAACAAGCGTTTTTCAGCCGTCACTAAATTAATCGCATAGTGAGGAACTAACGTCATAATGACATCAGAATAAGCGTTTTTTCCACCATTGGTAATCACAAAGTCCACATTTTTTAAACGACTTGGTAATTCACGCAAAGGCCCTGCGGGCAAAACAAAGCCGTTCCCTAAAGCACGTTCTGCGTCCATCACCACAATTTCAATATCACGCTGCAACTTATAATGTTGTAATCCATCATCCGAAATAATGAGATCGCAATCCTGTGTTTTCAAAAGTAATTCGATAGCTTGCTGACGATTCGGTGAAATCACCACAGGCACACCTGTTCTTTTGGCGATTAAAACAGGTTCATCGCCCCCTTGAACGGGATCGGTTTCAGGCGTGACAAGCAAAGGATAAGTTTTAGATTGGCTACCATAACCACGAGAAATCACGCCTACACGCAATCCTTGTTTTTGTAACTCTTCCACTAGCCAGACAACGACAGGCGTTTTACCATTTCCGCCAACAGAAAGATTACCGACAATAATGACGGGTTTCGGGGATTTATAAGAGGATAAGATATTAAGAGAAAATAGTGCTCGGCGAATTTGGCTAATCAACCAAAATAGCAGTGAAAAAGGCAGGAACAACCAAGCAAGTTTTGAATTTGAGTACCAAAAAGGCATTTCATTTATCCTATATTGATTTTGGGCGAACACATTGGTTCGCCCTTATTATTTTATCCGCTAAACTGCATACTGTGTAATTGTTTATACGCACCATCAAGCGCTAATAAATCTTGATGCGTACCACGTTCTTTAATTTCACCGTGTTCAATAACTAAGATTTCATCGGCATTTTCAATGGTTGATAAACGATGGGCAATTACCAATACCGTACGATCTTTCTTCAGTTCTTCTAATGCAGATTGGATCGCACGTTCAGATTCTGTATCGAGTGCAGAAGTCGCCTCATCTAAAATTAAGACAGGTGAATTACGCAATAGCGCACGAGCAATGGCTAAACGCTGACGTTGACCACCAGAAAGGGTTGCACCATTTTCACCAATAATGGTATCAAAACCTTGTGGAAGTTTCTCGATAAACTCCAGGGCGTAAGCTGCTTTTGCTGCTTCAATAATTTGCTCACGCGTGTATTTATCTTCTGCCGCGTAAGCAATATTATTGGCAATCGTATCGTTAAATAAATGTACTTGTTGAGAAACGACAGAACAATTCTCACGTAAATTAGATAAACGATAATCTTGAATTCTTACGCCATCTAATAAAATCTCACCTTCGTCAATATCGTAGAAACGCGTCACCAAATTAGCAATCGTTGATTTTCCCGAACCTGAACGTCCAACTAATGCCACAGTTTTGCCTGCAGGCACATAAAAAGAGATATTATTTAAGGCTTTCTCTTCTTTACCCTCATAAGCAAAACTCACGTTTTTAAATTCTAAATCACCTTTTGCAGGTTCTGCTTTATATGCGCCATTATCTTTCTCAGTTTCTAAATCTAAAATAGCAAATAATGTCTGACAAGCTGCCATACCACGTTGGAACTGTGAGTTCACATTCGTCAAGGATTTTAACGGACGCATCATGGCTAACATGGAAGAAAATACTACAGTGAAAGAACCCGCAGTTAAATTATCATCCGCAATTAATGGTGTGGTTGCCAAATAAAGCACGGCGGCTAACGCCAAAGAAGCAATCACTTGCACAACGGGATCAGAAATCGCATCGGCAGTCACCATCTTCATGCCTTTACGGCGCATATCGTTACTGACTTTATCGAAACGCTCTTCTTCCACTAACTGACCACCAAAAGACAGCACCACTTTATGCCCTTTTAGCATTTGTTCCGTTGCAGAGGTCAATTCCCCCATGGAATCTTGCATGTTTTTACTAAGCTTACGGAAAATCTTAGATACCATGCGAATCAGTACTGCAATAATCGGGCCAATCACGAAAAGTACAAGTGTTAATTCCCAACTGGTATAGAACATCACAACAAGCAACGAAATTAAATAAGCTCCTTCGCGAACAATTGTCACTAATGAACTAGATGAAGAATTGGCAATCATTTCCGAATCGTAGGTAATACGAGAAAGCAATTTGCCTGTTGAATTACGATCAAAGAAGCTTACTGGCATAAACATTAAATGTTTGAACAATCGGCGGCGCATAATCATCACCACTTTACCAGATACCCACGCCAGGCAATAAGTAGAGACAAAGTTAGTTACACCACGTAACATAATCATGCCAACCACAACAAATGCCATCATTTTCAAGAAAGAATGATCTGCTTTACCAAAACCGTCATCAAGCAAAGGCTTAAGCATATAAATCAAACCTGAGTCAGCCAGGGCATTAAAAATTAAAGCAAAAGCTGAGACTAACAAACCTGATTTAAAAGGTGAAATCATTGGCCATAAACGCTTAAAAGTTTGTGTGGTTGAGAAATCTTTATCTTGCATAGCTTGTTCTTACATCAATTATCTTAAAAAATTGGCTGCATTGTACCTGTTATTTAGGGGATAATCCAATTACACGGGCAAACCAAGGTGAAAAATCCTCTCTCGCCTTTTCTATTTCAACCCCTTTTTCAGTAAATTTTAACCTTATGTGACCTGAAATAGCCGTATTTTCGACCGCACTTTGATAACGATTTAATCGTTCAATCACGGTTGGATGAGGAAAATTCCACGCATTCCATCGTCCACTTGAAATTAAAGCGATATCCGGTTTTGTCTGTGCCAGTAAAAACTCGCCCGTTGAGGTTTTACTGCCATGATGTCCCACTTGTAACACATTAATTTTGCCTAGGTTTTCAGCAAAAGATCTTTCTGTTGTCAGATCAGCATCACCGGTTAAAAGGATCTGATACTGTCCATCCGTGAGTAAAATCACGCAAGATTGAGGATTCTCTGCCCTGTCTGTAATTTGCGTGGGTGAAAGAACTTTAAAATTAAGCCCTCGCCACTGCCATTGTTTTCCCTGAAGACAAAAAGTGCGGTGCGTTTCGCCATAGTTTTTACGAGAAGGTGTAATCAGCTCAATCTCTGGGTATGTGGCTAAAATTGCTTTAGCGCCACCTGAATGATCGTTATCATCATGGCTTAAAATCAAGGTTTCAAGTTCAATGCCTTCTCGTTGAAGGTAAGGCAATATTTCCAATTCCGCCATGGAGGAGCCCCCTGTTCCACTCTGCCAAGCTGGGCCCGTATCATACAACACGCCTTTCCCTTTTTTTACAATTAAGGTTGCTAAACCTTGTCCAACATCTAACGTGTCTAACTGCCATTTAGGTTTCGTAAAATATCGATACCCTAGCGTACTCATACAAACACTAAAAATAAGGATTACGCCCAATAGGGCTTGTTTATACTCTTCTGGCGATAAGATTTTTGTGTTATTTAACGTGAAAAATCGACTTGATTTTAACGGTGTATTTTTTGTTTGTGCTTGAGACAAAAAATACAATCCACCTAAAATCCCGCCAAAAATAAGGCTTAAAAGTGCGGTCAAAATGAAAGATAAATTCATCGAAATCGGAATATACGATCCTTGGAAAACACTGAGACATTGCGTAATACCTTGAGCAATCGCATTTGAAAGATGCCAAGAAGAAAATGCACCATTTGTTAACACCGCAAAGAGAATCAAGGGTACAAGTAAGAAACTATACAAGGGCACAGCAATTAAATTCGCTAAGAATCCATTTAACGCCAAGCCATTAAAGAAAAAAAGCTGAATAGGCGTGAATAAAATCAGCAGCCCTAACTGCAAATGAAACAAGCCTAAAATCCACCGCACTTTGCGGGATAATTTTTGATGTCGCCATTCGAGTATTGATAAGGGAACATATCGGTACCACACAATCAAACAGGTAACAGCACCAACTGAAAGCCAAAAGCTCACCGAAAGTGGCATAAGTGGATCACAAAACAGTAAAAACGCTATCACTAAACAAAGCATTTGCAAAGGCGTGTAATATCGTCGAGAACATTGAAGGATTGCAATAAAAAGCAATGCCATCATTGCACGAAAGGTCGGTAAACTAAATCCGGCTAAATAGGCATAACCTAAAGCAATCAACACACCAAAGCAAAGTGGAAACCAGGATGAAATAAAGCGTGTAGGCAGTACGAATTGCAATAATCGAGCAAAGAAAAAGCCTATTCCCATTGCTAAACCAATATGGAGCCCTGAAATGGCAATCAAATGTGCCGTATTCGTTTGTTGGTAAATCAGCCGTGTTTTATTATCTAACCAAGCTCGCTCACCAAATGCCAATGCAATAAGCAAGCCTTGCAAAGAAAGCCCCTCTGTTTGCTTGAGGCTATTCTGTAGAAAATGTGTGCGGTAAGAAAAATCTTCACCAATTTTGACCGCACTTTTCACATATCCAACGGCGATAATCCTTTTGGAAAAATACCATTGCTGTCGATCAAATCCTCCATGATTTAATCTTGCAGAAATAGGTCGAAGTTTTACATCAGCCCGCCAAATTTCACCTACTTGTGGCTTTTCCGGCGCTTTCCAATTAATAAAAATCTGTTGTTCTTTCTCATCAAATAATGACGTTCTTGCAACCAACGTTTGATAATCTTGTTGATGAAGAATTTCTGAGATATGGAGATCTAACGTAATTTTATTCGGTAAACTTGAAATTTTCTCTGCTTGTCCCAATAACGATAAAGCTGGTGAATGGGCATAAGCCAAAATAAGCCAAAACAAGATACCGCTTATGCAAAAATTTCTGGCTTTAAAATAATTGAACCAATGGAAACAAAGCGCGGTCATAACCAACATTAAAATGCTCAGCCCAGCCTGTTGCCAAGTGAACAGTAAAAAATCTGGCACGACAAGCAAGGATAAGGCTGAGACAATGAGCATCATGCACAGTTGAAATAGCGTGATTTTCATTTTAAGTGTGATTTATAGCGAGAAAGTAAGGCAAACTAGCCTTAACCTCACAGATAAGCAAATAAACATACCGTTTTTTGCGACCACGATCGCAAATTTGAAATTTCTAGGCTAAATTTATTTGCTAAATAGGTAAAGTTCTGCTATTTATATCGCCCTTAAAAAACAGGGTTCTTATGTCAGCTATTTTTAGCCAATAAGAATCAATCAAAAACAACAAGACAGGAAGTCGTAAAAATCTGTATTACATTAGGAGTTATCAATGTCTAAGGCATCTCTAAGTTTGCTGGATTTAGCCGGCGTTAAGCCTTATCAACCAAAGAAAGATGAAGAATACATGAATGAAGATCAGATTCTTCATTTCAGAAAAATTTTAACTGCGTGGCACGAGCAAATTGTGGAAGAGGCATCAAGAACGGTTGCTCATATGCAAGATGAAGCATCAAACTTCCCTGATCCGGCTGACCGTGCGACGCAAGAAGAAGAATTCAGTCTTGAATTACGTAACCGCGATCGCGAGCGTAAATTAATGAAAAAGATTGAATATACATTGAAAAAATTAGATACCGATGATTTCGGCTATTGCGATTCTTGTGGCGAAGAAATTGGTATTCGTCGTTTAGAAGCGCGCCCTACTGCTGATCTTTGTATCGATTGCAAAACTCTTGCTGAAATTCGTGAAAAACAAGTCGCAGGTTAATTTATTTAAGTAACCCAACAAAAAAGTGCGGTCAAAAATAACCGCACTTTTCGTGTTTTTATCAAATGCGCATTGAACATAGAGAATGGAGTAAATTATTCTTACTTATATAAAAAATTTATTTGGTAAAAAAACTAAAAAAGAAACCGAAACCAATATAAATTCGCCCGTTCCAAAAACGGCGCCCAAAACCAAAAAATCAAACGTTTCAAAAACAGAGCGTTCACAACCCAAGATCGCCCCGTCCTCTTCTCACCATAAAAAAGCCAACACTCAAGCATCTCGTTACGACAAGCATAGCGTGAAAGCCTCTCATTTCGGCATTAATCCACGTATGTTTAGCCGTAATGCCATCACTGTGGTAGAAAAATTGCAACGCCAAGGTTATGAAGCTTATATCGTTGGGGGTTGTTTGCGTGATTTATTGTTGGGTAAGCATCCAAAAGATTTTGATGTAGCAACAAATGCACGTCCCGACCAAATTCAAGCGGTATTCCAACGTCAGTGCCGTTTAGTCGGTCGTCGTTTCCGCCTTGCGCATATTATGTTTGGTCGTGATGTGATTGAAGTGGCCACATTCCGTGCTAGTCATTCAGATGCACGCAGCGAAAATCAAGCTAAACAAAGCGATGAAGGGATGTTACTGCGTGATAATGTGTACGGCACTATTGAACAAGATGCGGAGCGCCGTGACTTCACCGTAAATGCGCTTTACTACAATCCGCAAGATAATACGTTGCGTGATTACTTCAACGGAATTGATGATCTGAAAAACGGTAAATTACGTCTGATTGGCGATCCCGTTACCCGTTATCAAGAAGATCCCGTGCGTATGTTACGCTCTGTGCGCTTTATGGCGAAATTGGATATGTTCTTGGAAAAACCAAGTGAACAACCCATTCGTGAGCTTGCACCATTGCTGAAAAATATTCCACCGGCGCGTTTATTCGATGAAAGCTTAAAATTATTGCAGTCTGGCAATGGCGTAAAAACCTATAAATTACTGCGTCAATACGGCTTATTTGAACAGATTTTCCCGAGCTTAACGCCTTATTTCACTGAAAAAGAAGACAGCCTTGCGGAACGCATGATTTTAACTTCGTTAAATTCAACTGATGAACGTATTGCCGACAAATTACGTATCAATCCAGCCTTTTTATTTGCGGCATTCTTCTGGTATCCATTACGCGAAAAAGTGGATGTGCTGAAAAATGAAGGTGGCTTAAACAATCACGATGCCTATGCCCTTGCGGCAAATGAAGTGCTTGATCAATTATGCCGATCATTAGCTGCACCTCGTCGTCATACATCCGTCATTCGTGATATTTGGATGTTGCAATTACAATTGCTTAAACGCACGGGTTCTCACCCTGCTCGCACGATGGAACATCAAAAATTCCGTGCAGCCTTTGATTTATTGGCGATGCGTGCTGAAGTAGAAGGTGGCGAAACCGTTGAACTCGCAAAATGGTGGCATGAGTACCAACTCAGCAATCAAGAACAACGTCGCCAATTGGTTCAAGAGCAACAAAAATTGCATCCTGCACCAAAGAAAAAATATTACCGCAGACGTAAGCCTAAGGCGGCTAACTAATGGTTCAAGTGTATATCGCCCTTGGCAGCAATTTAAATACGCCTACAGAACAATTAAATTCGGCATTAGAGGCAATCTCTGCGCTACCTAATACCGAATTAAAATCGGTGAGCGGATTTTACCAAAGCAAACCATTAGGCCCGCAGGATCAGCCGGATTATGTAAATGCAGTGGCGATGATCGAAACCACTCGCCCACCTTTAGCCTTGCTTGATGAATTGCAACGCATTGAAAATGAACAAGGTCGCGTGCGTTTACGTCGTTGGGGTGAGCGTACACTGGATTTGGATATTCTGCTTTATGGTGATCAAATCATTCAAAATGAACGCTTAACGGTGCCTCATTACGATATGAAAAACCGTGAATTTGTGATTGTGCCGCTTTATGATATCGCACAAGATTTGGTTTTACCGGAAGGGGAAAAAGTCGCCAATTTGGTGAAAGCCTTTGAAAATCATCAAATGCATAAAATCAAAAACAGCGAGAAAATTGACCGCACTTAACTCAAAACAAAAGGGCTGATATTCACTATCAGCCCTTCTTTTTTACCTATCAAATTAGGCGGCAACGGAAACAAAGATTTCTGTGCCGATAATCACACAAATAAAACCAACCAACATTGGGACAGACATACGTTTTACGATTTCAAATGGTGAGATTTTTCCCATACCAGATACCGCCACAACCACACCAGAAACCGGTGATAAACCACGTCCTAAGTTAGAGGCTTGTAACATTGGAATGGTTAAGAACGCTGGATTGACGCCCATTTGAGTGGCTAATTTTGGAATTAATTCTGCAAAAGCATAGAACGCCGCGTTACCTGAACCTGTCGCCATGGTGGCTAAAATGGTAATCACCGCAAGCACTAACATCATAAAGAATGCTGAACCGCCGAAGGATTGTGCTGAGTCGATTAAATTAGTGATAAAGCCGATTGTACTTAAACTTTGTGCAAATACACCTGCCGCCACTAAAAGCATCACTACTCCCGCAAAGGCATCTGCCATACCGCGATATGCCACAATGAGATTATCGAAGGTTTGTTTTGCGTTAAAGCTACGTAAGAAATCTACCGCGGCAGTAATGATAAAGCAAAGCACCATCACGGTAACAATGTGTAAATTTGGTAAGCCCCATTTACCGTCAAAAATCAACACACCGATAATGGGTAATAATGGCAAAATCGCATAGTAGTTTGGTGCAGTAGTTTTAATTTCATCTGCATTCAAACGTTCTACTTGCACGCCTTCTTTTTTATCTAAATAACGCTGCCAGAAGAAGTGTGCGACAGCAATCCCTAAAATCGCAAAAATCGAAACCGGCAATGCGGTGCTAAAAGCAAACTCACCTAAAGGAATTTTTGAAATTTCAGCAGAAAGCACCACGTCGCCCGATGTTGGAGAAAGGATAATCGAAATTGGCGATGCACAAATTGCAGCTGCTGCCCCTCGTGAAATCCCCACGTTTACCATGACAGGGAATAATGTCGCCATTAATAACACACCTAAACCTGTTGCAGATGACACGGCAAAAGACATTAAACATGCAAGGAAATAAGCAAATACCATTAAAATATAAGGTGAACGGATGTTTTTCAGTGGTTTTGACACCAATTTCACCACCACATCGTTCGCGCCAAGATGAGTCATGTACACGGAGAAACCACATAACACCATGATCATCAAGCCTAAACCGCCACCACGATTACCGAGTAGATATTTCACATATTCTAAAATATCAAAATAGGTGGAACCGGTGCTTTTCACACCTTCCGGTAAAATCGAATGCCCCATCAGCACTGAAATGAATAACAAGACCAAGCCACCGAACATCAGCACGCCGGTCGCTGAATAGCCTTTCACGATGTAATATGCCACCAAAACAATGGCAATCAAACCTATAATCAGATCCATAATTTACCTCTTTATTAAAATAATAATATCAGCAAGATAGCGATTGAATTGGCAGTTGTAAATCAGTTCAATACGAAAATTTGAGGTAGATCACAAAAAGATTTTGGGAAGAAAGTGCGGTTGGTTTTAGAGGTGTTTTTGAGATTGAAAAAATTAGAAAAAACAACCCCATATCCATAATAACTATTATGGAACAATTAGATTAAGAGCTGATATCTATGTAATTTAACTACTTTAAAATGCCAACGATTCTGGCAAATTTCTCTCCTAATTTAGTGAGAGATACTCTTAGAAGAGTATCACTGGGTTTATACTTTTCAAGAATTGCTGATAGGTTTTCTCCATAAGCCACGCCCGTAGGATTGATATTCAGTTCAGGGTAAAGCCCTTCCACTTTAATTAATTTTAATCTTTCAAGATTGTCTATCAAACTCATATCTTTAATATCTATTAATTTTCTTTCTAAATCTCCAATAAGAGATATTTCAGCTAAAAGAACAGATTTTTCTTTATCAAGTAAGGCATTAAAATTCACATATTGATTATTAATTGACTTTAAAGCAAATTCAGAATAAATACCTATAAATTCATTAAAGACATTAGCACACTCAGGGCTTAAGTCCTTTAAAATATTAAGATAAACCCTATGATTTTCCTCCTTTAATTTAGAATCAAAATTAGATATAAGTAACTCATTAAACATATCTGATAATAATTTATTATCAACTTTTTGAATCTCCTCTAGAATATCATTTGCAACACTTACATTATTTAATGTCAGATGAATATCACTCTCTGCCAATCTTATACTTCTATTCCTAATATCTGACTTTTGTTCTTCTGACAAATCATTAAGTCCTTCAACAAATTCTGTACAGATTTTCTCCCCTCTTGATGTTTTTACCAATCCAGGAAAAAATTCGTGTATTTTTAGTCTTCTTTCTGAAGATAAACGTTTTAATTTAGCCTCATTTTTTCCAAAAGCTTGTAAATCTGGGTTGTCACTTTTTAAGGCTTTATCTATTTCATCAACGCTTTTTGTAAAAAGTGTATTCGTAGCAACAGATGTTGCAATACTAATAATTGCTGAAATACCACCTGCCACTAATTGATTTTCCATATTAATTCCTCATATTGTTATTCATTAATCAAATTCAAAATCCGCTTATCCGACACTTGATACTTCGTGCCTAACTGCTGCGCAAATAAACTCACGCGCAATTCCTCAATCATATAGCGAATTTCCGCAATTTCATCAGAAATCGGTTTGGATTTCGGCAGTTTTGCGAGCAATTGTTGGTAAGCCTGTTGCACTTGTTCCACGCGTAGCATCGCTGCACGATCGCGATTTACATCTTGAGCCAGTTTATCGATACGTTTATCAATAGCTTGTAAATAACGTTGTAAATCCGGTAGGCGATCATAACCGCTCTTTTGCACAAAGCCTGGATAAATCAATCCGCTTAATTGCGCCTTAATATCAGAAAAGGCAAAGGCCATAGTGAAATCCATTTTGCCTTTTAAACGTTGGTTTAAGGCATGGTTGAGGGAGAGAATTTGCTCCACTTTCTGCGCAATATCTACGGTCACTTCATTGAGGTTTTCCCGCACGAAATCACGCAATTTTTCAAAGCCTGCTTCATCCCAAACAAAGCCGCCAAAATCGGCAATCAGTTTATCCACAGCACAAGCGATACAGTCATCAATCAAATCCAACACGCGACCAAACGGGGTAAAATACAGCCCTAATTTGGCTTTATTCGGCAATTTTTCATGCAGATATTTAATCGGTGATGGCACGTTGAGCAGCAACAAGCGGCGTAAACCTTGTTGCATCGCTACTGCTTGCTCAAACTCTGTTTCAAACAGTTTGATACCTACGGCATCTTTTTCATCTACAATAGCCGGGAACGCTTTGACGCTGAAACCGCGTTGTTTTTGTTCGTAACATTGTGGTAAATCTGCAAAGCTCCAAATATGTAGCCCACTTTGTTCAATACCATCATCTGCCACAGCAGAAATACTTTCCTGCACGCGATCTTTTAAGTTGAATTTCAGCTCGTCCAAATTCATAGATTCGGCAATTTTCTTGCCGTTTTCATCCACCACACGGAACGTCATTTTCAAATGGCTTGGAATTTGTTCCCAATTCCAATGTTCCGCTTCTACAGTAACGCCCGTCATACGACGCAATTCATAAATTAGCGTATCTAATAATGGCTTTTCCAACGGTACGGCACGACTTAAAAAAGCCTGGGCATAATTAGGTGCTGGCACGAAGTTACGACGATAAGATTTCGGCAGAGATTTAATCAGCGCAATCACTAATTCTTCACGCAAGCCTGGAATTTGCCAATCAAAACCGGTCATTTCCACTTGGTTAAGCAATGGCAATGGAATATGCACGGTTACCCCGTCCGCATCTGTACCCGGTTCAAATTGATAAGTTAATTTGAGTTTCAAATTGCCTTGATGCCAGAAATTCGGGAAATCCAGCTTGCTCACCTGTTCCGCATCATCATTAATCAAGAATGAGCGTTCAAAATTAAGCAATTCAGGATCTTTTTGCTGCGCCTTTTTCCACCAGGTATCAAAATGTTTTTGGGAGACGACTTCCGTACCAATACGCTGATCGTAAAATTCAAAAAGCGTACGGTCATCCACCAAAATATCACGGCGGCGACTTTTGTGCTCCAATTCTTCTACTTCTCGAACGAGTCGTTGATTTTCTTTGAAGAATTTATGTTTGGTATTCCAATCCCCTTCCACTAAGGCAGATTGAATAAAGATCTCGCGGCTCACCGTTGGATCGATAGAGCCGTAATTCACTGGTCGAGCAGCCACAATCGGCACACCGTAAAGCGTGACTTTTTCATCGGCAATCACCGCCCCACGAGATTTCGACCAATGCGGTTCTGAATAGGATTTTTTAATTAAATGCTCGGCAAGTGGCTCGATCCATTCTGGCTCGATTTCCGCCACCATACGCCCCCAAAGTTTGGAGGTTTCCACTAACTCTGCCGCCATCACCCATTTCGGTTGTTTTTTGAAAAGTACTGAGTTCGGGAAAATCGCAAAATGGGCATTACGCGCGCCAAGATATTGTTGTTTCTCCGCTTCTTTTAAACCGATATGAGAAAGCAAACCGCTTAAAAGTGCGGTATGAATTTGCTGATATTCTGCTTTTTCAGAATTAATTGGCAAGCCCATTTCACGCACGGTTAAACGAATTTGATGATAAATATCCTGCCATTCACGAATACGTAAATAATTTAAGAAATCCTTTTGGCACTGACGACGGAATTGGTTTTTACTCAATTCTTTTTGTTGTTCTTGTAGATAACGCCAAAGATTTAAGAACGCCAAGAAATCCGATTTTTTATCGGCAAAACGACGATGTTTTTCATCGGAAGCTTGTTGTTTTTCTTGTGGGCGCTCGCGAGGATCTTGAATGGATAACGCGGCGACAATAATCATCACTTCATGCAACGCACCTTGTGAGACAGCAGTCAGCAACATCTTCGCTAAACGAGGATCCACAGGGAGTTGAGCTAATTGACGACCTACTGCGGTTAATTGACGTTTCTCGCCCGCTTTAGTGCGAACCATTTCAAACGCACCCAATTCTTCCAACAGTTTTATACCATCTTGAATATGGCGTTTATCTGGCGCATCAACAAACGGGAAAGCTTCAATATCATCTAAGCCCAGTGCTGTCATTTGCAAAATAACGGAGGCTAAATTGGTGCGAAGAATTTCAGGATCGGTAAACTCTGGACGAGAATTAAAATCCTCTTCCGAATATAAACGAATACAAATCCCTTCACTTACACGACCACAACGACCTTTACGCTGATTAGCAGATGCCTGTGAAATAGGTTCAATCGGTAAACGTTGTACTTTGGTGCGATAACTATAACGGGAAATACGCGCTGTACCTGGGTCAATCACATATTTAATGCCAGGTACGGTCAATGAAGTTTCCGCGACGTTAGTCGCTAATACAATACGATTTAAACCGCTAGGATGGAAAATTTTATTTTGTTCTTGCGCAGACAAGCGTGCAAAGAGCGGTAGAATTTCCGTGTGTTTTAGATTTTGTTTTTGTAAAGCTTCGGCGGTATCGCGAATTTCTCTCTCACCGTTCATAAAGATCAAAATATCGCCCCGACCTTCCGCTTGCAGTTCATCCACCGCATTGAGAATGCCTTGTAGTTGATCTTGGTCATCCTCTTCCACTACGGGACGATAACGCACTTCCACGGGATAAGTTCTGCCCGAAACTTCAATAATCGGGGCATTGTTGAAATGTTTGGAAAAGCGTTCCACATCAATGGTTGCGGAAGTGATGATAAGTTTTAAATCACGACGGCGTGGTAAAAGCTGTTTCAGATAACCGAGAATAAAATCGTTGTTTAGGCTACGTTCGTGGGCTTCATCGATAATCAGACAAGAATATTGATTGAGGAAACGATCGTTTTGAATTTCTGCTAACAGGATCCCGTCGGTCATCAACTTGATTTGCGTATCATCACTGATTTGATCGTTAAAACGAACCTTATAACCAACTAAACCGCCAAGTTCTGTTTCCAGCTCTTCCGCAATACGTGCAGCCACCGAACGAGCGGCAATACGGCGCGGTTGAGTATGGCCAATCATGCCCAAATTGCCGAAACCTAATTCCAAACACATTTTCGGCAATTGGGTGGTTTTACCTGAACCGGTTTCCCCTGCCACCACGATGACCTGATGCTCAGAAAGCAGTTTTTGAATTTCTGCTTTACGTTGACTAACGGGCAAACTCTCTGGAAAAACAATCGGATTTTTAACCGCACTTTTACGATTTTCTACACGCAATTGAGCCTGTTCAATCTGCAACTGGATTTCAGCGGCAACAGCTTGTTGGGCCTCTTGGCTTTTAATTTTTCCAATACCATGAATACGGGCGGATAAACGACGTTGATCCACCAGCATAATATCCTTGAGTTTCGAAAAGAGAGATTGTTGTATCGGATTTAATTCACGTTTGACTGATTTGTTCTTCATACTGATTTACTTTTAAAACCACCGTAAGCCAAGCAAAGCCAACCAATTAAAAATAACGTGCCTCCAATCGGTGTCACCCAAACGAGGAATTTGCCTGCACCAAGCGCAAGTGCATAAAGGCTGCCACTAAAAAGAAGAATGCCGTACGCCCAAGTCCCTGCAGCAAGATTAACTATTTTGTTTGCAATCAATGATTCACGGCATAATTGCAAAATGCCAATCGCTAAAATCGCAATGGTGTGGAACATTTGATATTTCACACCCGTTTCAATCCACGCTAATTCTTTAGGTTCTAAAACCTTGCTTAATCCATGTGCTGCAAAAGCACCAATCGCCACACACAAAAAACCGCTTAATCCCGCGATAAATAACCATTTGTTTTTCATTTAAAATTTTCCTATTAATACCGCTAAAATCCCTGCGGCAATGAGAGGTCCCACCGGAATACCACCTAAGAAAGACACACCAATAATCGTACCAATTAATAACCCCGTCACCAAAACAGGTTGTTCACTCATTAATGGCACGCCTTTCCCCGCAAGCCATGCGACGAATACCCCTGTTAAAATAGAAACGCCCATTTTCCAGTTTAAAAATGAACTGAGATCGGGCAGTTGGATTTTTCCCGACACTAACGGTGCTAGGACACCAATCGTTAAGATGATGATCCCAATTTTGACACCGTATTGTTCGAGTATGGGAATGTATTTGGATAATAAGGTTTGCTGCATGATTAACAGCACGGCGGCTGAGATAGTAATCGCACTATTTTCGCTAATTAAACCTAAAACAATTAAGAAAACCAATAACAACGCGACCATATTGAATTGTAATGTCATAATACCTCTAAAGTGCGGTCAAAAAACTGACCATTTTTATGCGTGTAAAGTTTTTGTAAATTATACCAATTTCTTGCTTTTCTGTGTTTTTTATTTAGTGAAAAAAAGCTAGAATACAAGTCAACTTTCTTCTCATACTCCCTGTTTTTACTAAGGTTTTTTGCCCTATGTCGAATGTCGTCAGCCCTGAATTAATTAAAACTGTAGTCCTGCTTGCTACCAGTGTCACTATCGTGCCGCTTTTTAAGCGTATTGGCTTAGGTAGCGTGTTGGGTTATTTAGTGGCTGGCTGTTTAATTGGTCCTTCCGTTTTCGGCGTAGTGAAAGATGCCGAATCGATTCTGCATATGGCTGAACTTGGTGTGGTGATGTTCTTATTCATCATCGGTTTAGAGATGCATCCAGAACGTTTATGGGCCATGCGAAAAGCGATCTTCGGACGGGGCTTTCTACAAGTCGGGCTATGTGGTGTTCTGCTTACCTTTGCTGGTATCTATATTTTAAATCTTCCTAAAGAAGTCGCATTTATTGCGGGGATGGGCTTTACCCTTTCTTCCACCGCTATTGTGATGCAGGTATTAGAAGAACGCGGGATTACGAATACACCAAAAGGCCAACGAGTTATTTCTACCTTAATTTTTGAAGATTTATCCATTGTGCCATTATTGGCTTCTATTGCCTTTTTAACGCCTGAAACCAAACATATTGAACATCAAACCAACTGGACATCTATTGCTATTGCACTCGGCGCCGTTGTCGGTTTAGTCGTTGCGGGTAAATGGTTAATGAACCCAATTTTCCGTTTGATTTCCAAAGCGCATATTCGTGAAATGATGACGGCTGCTGCTTTACTTGTTGTATTAGGTGCGGCATTAGCGATGGAAGCGAGCGGCCTTTCAATGGCGATGGGCGCATTCGTTGCGGGTGTAATGCTTTCAGAATCCGCATTCCGCCACCAATTAGAAGCCGATATTGAACCATTCCGTGGTTTATTGCTCGGTCTCTTCTTTATGGGCGTGGGAATGTCGCTTGACCTCAGTTTAGTCTTCAATGATGCGGTTTGGTTGTTAGGTATCGTATGCCTTTACATCGTCGGCAAAGCCTTAGCCGTTTATACCGTAGCGCGTATTACGAAACTAGACCGTACCGAATCTGTTGGCCGAATGACCATCATGGCACACGGTGGGGAATTTGCATTCGTACTCTTCTCTGCTGCGACCACTGCAGGCGTGATGACAAAAGATCAAAATGCGACTTTTACCGCTGCCGTCATTATCTCGATGTTATTCTCACCATTGATTGGCTTATTAATGCGTAAAATTAACCAACGCAAATCAGCGAATCAAGAGGAAAAAGTCGATACTAGCGATCTCGATCCAATTGTAGATTTAGAAGATAGCGTGCTCGTGATTGGTTTTGGTCGTTTCAGCCAAATCGTGTGTCAATCGCTTCTTGTTCGAGGTATTAACGTCTCGGTGATTGACCGCAACATTGAAAACATTCGTGCAGCAGCGAAATTCGGTTTTAAAGTCTATTACGGTGACGGTATTCGTCTTGATGTATTACGTGCCGCGGGTATCGAAAAAGCTAAATGTGTTGTCATTGGGATTAACGATACACAACGTATTGAAAACATCGTTCAGAATTTGAAAGATGCTTATCCAAAACTCCCTATTTTGGCGCGAACTTATGACCGTCAAACAACCGTGAGTCTTATTAAGCAAGATGTAGACTTTATCGTGCGTGAAACCTTTGAATCTGCATTGACGCTCAGTCATGCAACCTTAGTGCAATTAGGTGTAAATAAAATTGAAGCAGATGAAATCATTGCGGAAGTTCGTTATTTAGATCAAGAACGCTTAAATGAAGAAGTTTTACATGGTTTCTCAACAGACATCATCCGAAAATATTGGATGCCTAAACCCTTCATCAAACCACATTCTGATGCTAAAGCATTAAATGAAGAAGCAGCGGAAATCTTAGAAAAAGAAGATGAGATCAATGATGAAGCTGCGGTCGAAACCCTTCTTCATGATGATTCTGAAACCGAAAAACAAAAAGAAGTCGAATAACAAAAAAGCCCGATAAATCATTATCGGGCTTTTTATTAGGCTTTCATTGTCACAACCCAGCAGTTGTGGATTTGTTTATTTCGCTCAAAATCAAGCGGTAAGGTTTTCGCTGAAATTTCGACCGCACTTAATCCTAATTCATCTAACGCCTCAAAATCCATTTTAAAACCACGTTTATTGTTCGAGAACACGATGGTGCCGTTAGGACGTAAAATACGCTTAAGATTACGCATTAATTTGATGTGATCACGTTGTACATCCCAACTGTCTTCCATACGCTTAGAATTCGAGAATGTTGGCGGATCCACGAAAATCAAATCAAACTGGCAATCACATTTCTCTAACCACTGCAAACAATCTGCCTGGATGAGCTTGTGCTGCTTGCCTTCAATATCATTTAAAATCAGGTTTTGCTCTGCCCAGTTTAAATAAGTGTTAGACATATCCACGGTTGTTGTCGATTTTGCCTCACCTAATGCTGCGTGAACCGTTGCTGAACCGGTATAAGCAAAAAGATTGAGGAAATCTTTGCCTTTTGCCATTTCACCAAGTATTTTACGGGTTAAACGATGATCTAAGAATAATCCTGTATCCAAGTAATCCGTTAGATTCACCCAAAGCTGAGCGCCGTATTCATTCACATAAAAATATTCGCCTTTATTGGCCAATTTTTCATATTGATTCGTGCCTTTTTGTTTTTGACGCACTTTCAAAATCAGTTTATTGGTTTCAATACCGGTGACTTGCAAGGTTGCAGTCACGGCATCCAATAAACGTTGACGGGCTTTATTTTCATCAATATTTTTCGGTGCTGCATACTCTTGCACCACGATATGATCACCATAACGATCCACTGCCACGTTATATTCCGGTAAATCGGCATCATATAAACGATACGCATCAAGGCCTTGCTGCTTCGCCCATTTTTCAATTTTCTTGATATTTTTCTGTAAACGATTCGCAAAATCCACCGCTACCATTGAAGTGCGGTCAAATTCAAGCGGATTTTCAACCGCACTTTCTTTACGTTCTGAAATTTGATAATTCTTTTGTACACAATCTAACGGACCATTTTTCGCTTTAAATTGACGATGTGAACGCATACGCAAACAATCAAGCAACGTAGATTCACTACTGAAAATCGACGCATTCCAACCACCAAATTCATTTTTAAGACGTTGTCCAAAGACTGAATATAGCGCAATCAAAGCAGGAGTTGTGCCTAATCGTTCACCGTAAGGCGGGTTACAAATCACCGTTCCCACTTCATCTGGACTTGGATTTTTTAATGCGGCGACATCACCTTGTTTCCACTGAATTAAATGTGCTACGCCTGCATTCTGTGCGTTCTTTTGCGCTTTTTTCAGTACGCGGTGATCGAGATCGAAACCATAAAAATGCGGTTTTGGATTTTGATTAAAATAAGTTTCTGCTTGCTGTATCGCTTCTGCTTTCACCTTATCCCAAGCATCTTGATTATGCTCTTTCCAGCAATCAAAGCCCCAATGTAAACGATGTAATTGCGGCGCAATTTGTGCTTCCATTTGTGCAGCTTCGATTAACAAAGTACCCGAACCGCACATTGGATCCACTAATGGTGTCCCTTTTTTCCAACCTGAACGAAGCACTATCGCAGCGGCTAAGGTTTCACGTAAAGGCGCTTGGCCTGTATCTTCACGATAGCCACGTAAATGCAATGCTTCGCCACTTAAATCGAGTGAAACGACGAGTTCTTCTTTATTTAAATAAGCATGAATTCGCACATCTGGATAGTCTTTATCCACATTTGGACGCGCTTTCCCTTGGCGTTCAAAATAATCCACAATGGCATCTTTCACTCGCATCGCACCAAATTGGGTGTGACGAATTTCTTGGTTTGTCCCATTGAAATCAACAAAAAATGTGGCTTTCTCATCAAAATAACTTAACCAATCCTGCCCTGTCACAATTGAATACAAGTCTAAATCACTATATACCTTTCCATTTACAATCGGTAACAAAATACGCGAAGACAAACGTGACCATAATAAGCTGCGATAAAGTGTTTCATCATCAGCCTGAAAATGTACGCCGCCTTGTGCAATTTTACATTCCGTTGCACCAAGCTCTGTGAGTTCGACTTTTAATAGTTCTTCAAAACCACGGGCAGTTGTGGCAAATAGTTGTTTCATGTGTTTTCTCGATAGGGAAAAATTGGGCGAATTATAGCACGAAAGTGCGGTTAAATTTGGGGATATTTCAAGAATATTCCCCCTCTTTTATAAAGAGGGGGTAAGGGGGAGATTTTTGATTATTTACTTAAACATTGAGCATAGCTATCAGCGGTGGCTTGAAGGAAATTCGCATAGGAATTTGGACCAAGCTGTACGTTATCACCAATAGGATCTAAACGACCAACATTAACTTTTGTACTTTGCGCAAGCGTATCAATCACTTTTGGTGTGAATTGAGGCTCCGCAAAAAGACAATTTACACGATGTTCTTCAATTTCTTCTTTGATGTGAGCAATGGTTTTTGCACCAGGTGCCACTAATGGATTAATGGTGAAATAACCGGTTTGATTTAAACCATAAGCATCGTTGAAATAGCTATAAGCATCATGGAATACAAAGAAGCCTTTATCTTTGAGTGGGGCTAATTGCGCTTTGATCTTATCGCTTTGCTCGGTCAAAGTGCGGTTAAAATCGGCTAAGTTTTTCGCGATGAGCTCTTTTTTATCCGGATATTGTTCCGTTAATTTATCCGCCACTTTTTGTGCCACAATTTGGCTGATGGCTGGTGAATACCATAAGTGCCAGTTCACGCTTAACCCATTTTCATCTACATCGTGGTGGTGATGCTCATGGTCATGGCCATGCTCGTGCTTATGATCGTGTCCATGCTTATGATCATGCCCGTGCTCATCTTCATCGCCTTCATGATAATGTTCATGATGGACCTTGCTTAAAAGCGGTTTAATTTCTGGAATCTCAGAAATATTGATGATTTTTTTGCTATCAATTTGGCTAATTGGTTTTGCTAAGAAAGCATCAATATCTTCACCAACCCAAACCACTAAATCCGCCGATTTCACTTTTTGCACATCTGAAAGCTTTAAGCTGTAATCATGTGGAGAAGCACCTGCTGGCACTAAAATTTGCGTATCTGTTACACCATTAGCAATAGACGATGTAATAAAACCGAGGGGTTTCACGGATGCCAATACATCTGCATTTGCCATCATTGGAAGCGTTAAAAGTGCGGTAGAAATTGCACTCATTTTTAATACTTGTTTCATGTTTGTTTCCTTACTTTCATTGGGAATTATTCTCAAAGCCAACATAGACTACGCCTTTTTGATAAAATTGCAACGTTCCAAATAAAAAAATGAAGTGATATTTCTTCATCTTGTTAAATACTTTCATTCATAAAGAAAAAGCAACGTTTTCACGTTGCTTCATTTCTTTATTTTAATAACTTATCGATTACCCTAGAAACGGCAAAAAAGCCAAAGGTTGCGGTTATCATAGTTGCTGCACCAAAGCCATTTGCACAATTCATGGTGGCTGAGACTTCACAGCCTTCGCCCATTTTAGGGAAAATCAGAGGCTGGCTGGAAAACACTGCATCAACTGCAAACTTACGTTGTGGATTTTGAGTAAAATTGAAATCCTTACGTAAAACTGACCGCACTTTTGCCAATAATGGATCTTGAATCGTTTTACTTAAATCAGCAATTTGAATTTTCGAAGGATCAGTCTGACCACCTGCGCCACCAATTGTAATAATCTTGATTTTATTACGTTTGCAATAGGCAATCATCGCGGCTTTGGTTTTCACGCTATCAATGGCATCAATCACATAATCATAACCACGATTTAAGTATTCCGCTTGATTATCCGGTGAGATGAAATCATCAATAATATTCACCACACATTCGGGATTAATCAGCTTAACGCGCTCGGCCATCACTTCCGTTTTAAGCTTGCCAATATTGCCGCTTAATGCAGGAAGTTGACGATTAATATTGGTGACACAAATATCATCCATATCAATCATAGTGATCTGCCCTACACCGCTTCGCGCCAATGCTTCCACCACCCACGAACCTACGCCGCCAATACCTATGACGCACACATGAACCTGACGCAAACGCGCCAAGCCTTCTGGGGTATAAAGGCGACCAATGCCGCCAAAACGTTGTTCGTAGTTATCGACACGAGCCATTATTGTAGTACCCAAACGCGTCCATAGTGTTTTGATAAACCCGCGATATGGCCTGCTTGATCACCAATACCACGATATAAGTCAAAGTGGTGACCATTTACCGCGCCGCCCACATCAAGTGCCACCATTAAGTGTAATTTGTGCGTGCCCATCCAGTTACCATCATTATCAATATCTGGCACTTCAACCAATAATACGGTACCAGAAGGAATGACATTGCGATCAGAAGCAACTGCTGCCATAGGTACTAAAGGCACGCCTGCAGAACCTTTCACTTCACCTGTTGGATCGTTTTTAAAGAAAACATAAGATGGATTACGTTCTAACAATTCTCGTACTCGAGATGGGTTTGCTTTCCCCCATTCACGAATCGCTTGGATAGACATTTTTTCTTTTGGAATTTCACCATCTTCTACCAACAAACGCCCAACAGCTTGATATTTATAGCCATTTTGGCCAGCATAGGCTAAATAATTTAAATTGCCATCACCGTAATCAACATAGCCACTACCCTGCACGCCTAATAAGAAGTTATCCATCATTGAATCACTGTAAGCAAGCTCTAAGCCTTGTCCTGCCAATGCACCATTATAAATTTCTGCACGGCTATAACGTTTATAGCTTGGCATCGCATAAATTGGATGTTGATATTGGCCTTGTGCAGTACGGCGTGCATGAATCACCGGCGAATAATAACCTGTCATCAACACGTTTTGATAACCATCAAAACCTTTCATAATCTGAGGATTAATGCCGTATTGTGCTAATTCATTTACATTAGCTCCTGCAAGCACCCAGTTAGTGATTTTGCCATAATTTGCCGCAAAGCGATTTGTTAATGAATTTGAATAATCACGAACATTCGTCAACTGTGTTAAAAAATCACCTTGGTTAACGACCGCACCTTTGTTTTCAACGGAAGCCACTGGGCTTAAAATAGCTTGTTGATAAGTACGTCCACTATACTTTGCTCCGAATTTTTGTGGATCGTCGCCTGTCGCAGTACGCGGCAAGCTAGAATTATTTTTTGGAGAGACTTTACTTGGTGCCGATCCACATGATGCAAGCACTGAAACAGCCGCTATCACAGAAAAAATTTTTACGGCGAGATTTTGACGAAATTTCATTCTTATTTTCCTAAATTAAACTAACTAATACAAAGTTGCATACGCTATCAAAAATTCCCTTTTAGGACTAGCACTATTTCATAAAATGATTAATTAATATTCACATTGTTTATTTTCTTAACAAACAGAAAGTCAAATTCAGTTTAAATCTTGCAATAATTTTTGAAACGAGTATATTACGCGCCATCAGACGCGGGGTGGAGCAGCTTGGTAGCTCGTCGGGCTCATAACCCGAAGGCCGTCGGTTCAAATCCGGCCCCCGCAACCAAATTACAAAGCACCGAAATTTCGGTGCTTTTTTCGTTTTTAGATAAAGATAAAATTGAATCAAAATAAAAAGGCACAATGTCGGGAAACATTATGACTTTATCCATCAATCTTATTAGATTTGATACTTTGTCTTATCACCGATATCAAAATGCAATGGCATTCGCCATTTTTGAACAGCAAGAATTAATAATAATCCGCCGACAATCAACGATAAAATTCGAGCAATCCAACCACTCTCAAATACCCAAGCAAACCAAAGTGCAGCGACAAATGCAGGTTGTAAATTTAATAGCGGTACTCTAAAACAGAAGTATTCTTTAAAACATAAACCGCCCAGTGTGACCAATGCACCACCTAACGCTAATTCATGCCAACCTAAAAGCGCACATAATAGTGCAAGCCACGTGGCAAATTGTAATGTTAAACGGAAATGCTTTAAATAAATATGAAGGGATGATGCACAACAAGTTGCCGCAATCAACACGGCAATTTGAGCCTGTTGAGGATACCAAGTTAAAGCCAAGATGCTAAGTGCAGCAATGACAAAGCCTGTGCGATAAATAACGACGGTGAGTTTATCCCAAACATCCATTGGAGATTGAATATGTGGATCGGCCATGTGATTTCCTTATTTTTGATGATAAAAAGTGCGGTCAAAAACACTTTCATTTTTGACCGCACTTTACATTGAGATCATTTTAATCGATCTAAAATCTTTTGATGAATGCCACCAAAGCTACCATTTGACATCACAAGAATGTGATCCGTTGGTTTTGCTTCTGCCACAATCATATCGACTAATTTATCAACATTTCCTGTGTAATGTGCCGGTTGCACACATTGTCCTGCAATTTCAGCCACATCCCATGGAATATTATCTGGTTGTAGCATAAACACGGCATCAGCTCGCCCAAGTGCGGGTGCTATTTCATCTTTATGCACGCCCATTTTCATGGTATTTGAACGAGGCTCTAATACGGCAAGAATACGTACACTACCGCCGACTTTATCACGCAACGCTGTGAGTGTCGCAAGAATGGCTTCCGGATGGTGAGCGAAGTCATCATAAACTGTAATACCGTTTACTTCGCCCTTCACTTCTAAACGACGTTTTGCATTGATAAAGCTGCCTAATGCATGACATGCATCTTCAATTTTGACGCCCGCATGGTAAGCGGCTGCAATCGCCATTAAAGCATTGTGCATATTGTGCTGCCCAACAATATTCCATTTCACTTCAGCGACTTTTTGACCGTGATGGAATACAGCAAATTCTGAACAATCATTAGTAATACGTTCCGCAAACCATTCTTTATCTTTACCGATAAATTGCTGTTCTGACCAACATCCCATATTGAGGGTTTCTTTCACGCTCTGTTCATCTGCAAAAGAAAGAACGCGTCCTGTAGAAGGAATGGTGCGGATCATATGATGGAATTGGCGCTGGATCGCATGAAGATCATCGAAGATGTCGGCATGATCGAAGCTGATATTGTTAATGATCAAAGTTTTCGGATTGTAATGGACAAATTTAGAACGTTTATCAAAGAACGCCGTATCATATTCATCCGCTTCAATCACGAAGAACTCACTCTCCCCTAAACGAGCAGAGGTACCAAAATTCCCTGCAATACCACCGATTAGGAAACCTGGTTTTAACCCATTTTGTTCTAAAATCCAAGTCAACATCCCCGTTGTTGTGGTTTTACCATGTGTACCTGAAACCGCTAACACCCAACGATTACGCAATAAATGGTCGTGTAACCATTGTGGACCTGATGTGTAAGGCAAGGCATTATCCAAAACATATTCCACGCAAGGATTACCACGCTTCATAGCATTTCCGACAATCACCATATCGGGTGCAGGCTGAAGTTGAGCCACATCATAATTAGGAATAATTTCAATACCCTGATCTTGTAAAAAAGTGCTCATTGGCGGGTAAACATTAGTATCGGAGCCTGTGACTTTATAACCCATTTGTTTGGCAATCATCGCGACACCGCCCATAAAGGTCCCGCAGATGCCTAAAATATGAATATGTTTCATTGTTCTTCTCTAGTTGCTAAAAATGCTGACTATGATAAATCAACTCAAAGATTGAGTAAATAAGGGCTGTTTACATAAACAGCCCTCTTTCTTATTTGATTCGATCAAATCCCGCTTGAAGATCGGCAATTAATTCATCTGTGTCCTCAAATCCAATATGCAGACGAATTAATGAGCCCGTTAATTTACGCTCAATACCTGGACGAATTTTCGCAATATCTTCTGGTTGATTACATAAAATGAGCGATTCAAACCCGCCCCAAGAATAAGCCATCGTGAACAGCTCAAAGTTATCCATAAAGGCTGAAAGCTCTCCGTCATTTAAACGCTTATGTAATTCAAAAGAGAATAAACCGCTTGCACCCGTAAAATCACGTTTAAAGTTTTCATGCCCAGGACAGCTTGGTAACGCGGGATGATAAACTGCTTTAACTTGTGGTTGTTCACTTAACCATTTGGCTACTTTTAAACTACTTTCATGATGTTGTTTTAATCGCACACCTAAGGTACGAATACCACGAGCAGTTGTATAAGCAGAATCGGCATCAATCATTTGTCCCATTAAATAGGAATGCTCGCGCAATTTATCCCAAGTACGCGCATTAGCCACTGCGGTACCGATCATAATATCTGAATGCCCCACTAAATATTTAGTTCCTGCTTGAATAGAGATATCAATACCGTGTTCTAACGCTTTGAATAGTACGCCCCCCGCCCATGTATTATCGATAATAATGACAATTTCGGGACTTACGGCTCGAACGGCTTTAACAATCGCAGGAATATCGGGTACTTCCATTGTTAAAGAACTTGGTGACTCTAAAAATAAGACTTTCGTGTTTGGCTGTACAAGTTTCGCAATATCAGTACCTATCATTGGATCATAATAGGTCGTATCAATATGCATTTTTTTCAAAATCACATTGCAAAAATCTTGTGTTGGCTCATAAGCCGCACCTGTCATTAAAACGTGATCGCCCGTTTCTACAAATGATAAAATAGCATTGGTTACCGCTGCGGCACCACAGGGATAAAGATAGCAGCCCGCTCCACCTTCCATTTCACACATTAAATCTTGAAGCGCAAAGTGTGTTAACGTGCCACGGCGTCCGTAGAAAAGCTCTCCCTTATAACGATTTTTTGTGCAATGTTTTTTATCTGCAATAGTGTCAAATACTAAAGAAGATGCACGTTGGACCACAGGGTTTACCGCCCCTTGGGTAAAACGTTTTTTACGTCCGGCATGAACCAGTGTGGTTGATAAAGTATGATGTTCTGACATATATTTCACCTGTAACTTAGACAATATTAATTAATTCAATAGATAAAAACAGCTGTTAAAGTGCGGTCAATTTTTTTAGAATACTACCGAGTTTTTGCGTTAGCAAAATTTTTATTAACATTTATATAGGAATTATGACTATGGTATTAGTAACTCGTCAAGCTCCAGATTTTACTTCCTCTGCAGTTTTAGGCAATGGTGAAATCGTTAACAACTTCAATTTCAAAAAACACGTTAATGGTAAAGCTGCGGTATTATTCTTCTACCCATTAGACTTTACTTTCGTTTGCCCATCTGAATTAATCGCATTCGACCACCGTTATGAAGAATTCAAAAAACGTGGTGTTGAAGTTGTTGGTGTATCTATCGACTCAGAATTCACTCACAATGCATGGCGTAATACCCCAACTGAAAACGGCGGTATCGGTGCAGTTAAATATGCATTAGCAGCTGACGTTAAACACGAAATCGCTAAAGCATACGGTATCGAACATCCAGAAGAAGGTGTGGCATTACGTGCTTCATTCTTAATCGACAAAAACGGTGTTGTTCGTCACCAAATCGTAAACGACTTACCATTAGGTCGTAACATCGATGAAATGTTACGTATGGTAGATGCGTTACAATTCCACGAAGAACACGGTGAAGTTTGCCCAGCTCAATGGGAAAAAGGCAAAGAAGGTATGAAAGACAGCCCTGAAGGTGTTGCTAAATACTTGAAACAAAACGCTGACAAACTTTAATTTTAAAGAAAAAGCCACATTAAGTGGCTTTTTTTATTTTTGTAGATCCTTTAAAATGAACGTATCTTTAACCAAAGTACGGTTATTTTTATGAAATATAATATTCCCATTTTCCTGACGATTCTCCGAGTGATTTTAATCCCATTCTTCGTCTTGGCGTTTTATTTGCCTATCCCTTCTGCGCCTTTTATTACCACTCTTATTTTCTTTATCGCTGGTGTTACCGACTGGTTTGATGGCTATCTTGCTCGAAAATTAAAACAAACAACTCGCTTCGGTGCTTTCCTTGATCCTGTAGCTGATAAAGTAATGGTTATTACTGCGCTTGTATTAATTGTGGAATATCAACATTCTTTCTGGATTACCATCCCTGCGATTATTATGATTTCACGTGAAATCATTATCTCTGCTTTACGTGAATGGATGGCTGAGTTGGGTGAACGTAATAAAGTGGCTGTTTCATGGCTGGGAAAAGTAAAAACCACCTCTCAAATGCTAGCTTTAGGTGGATTACTCTGGCGATATAACGTTTATATGGAAACGTTGGCAATCGTACTACTCTACTTAGCTGCAATTTTAACGGTTTGGTCAATGCTCCAATACTTGAAAGCAGCAAAAGGTAGCTTGTTAGATAACATTGAATTATAAAATTGACTAAATTTTAAATAAAAGGTGCGGTTATTTTAATCGCACCTTTTGTTTTTGAATTATTTTTAACCAATCAAAAAAATTTTTTACGAATTTTATTTGACACAATAAGATAAATCCGTAAAATACGCCCCGTTGTTTGGCAACAAGCAAACGCGGGAATAGCTCAGTTGGTAGAGCACGACCTTG